>DQCR01000040.1:13000-47421 GCA_003533785.1 Flavobacteriaceae bacterium | reverse complement strand
GTGACTTCTGGACAATTATCCATTCGATCTACAATTAGATCCTCGTCACTATTGGCTTCCACTATCCCTTCCAAACAAACGCGTAATTCAAAGCCCAAAAGACTCCCAGTATCTTCCTGATAATTGTCTGTTATTTTTAAAGTCCACAAGCCCGAAATTGAGCTCCCATTAAGAATTGATAAGTCTCCAATGGGGCGAAACGTTCCTGAAAATGGAGGAGACCCAGAAGAAATAGGAACTGAAGCTTCCGTATCAAAAAGGGTATTGGTGAAATTATTAAATTCCCCTCCCGTTTCACTAACCAGATCCACTACCGTTTCGTCAGGTGCAATCAATTGAAGAGTTAAATCTTTCAAAAACGTATGGGATAGATTTACCCATACATTCAGGTCATTAATGGTGTTTGTGTTTCCGATAAAGACCTCTGCAGTAGTAATTCCGTTAACAAAACCCAAGGCGTCTTGGAGGGGCTTTGGAAGGTTTTCGGAAGAATATGTTAGGCATTGTATGGGCGTTGTAGTAAACGATAACACTGGAGAAAATGCGCTTTCTCCACAATCGTTTTGGGATTTTATCCGCCAATAATAGGTGGTGTCTGCTGAAAAATTTAAGTTGGATATGCTGGGTTCATTGGATTGTATTTGATTAACGTCTTGAGTAAAACTAGAATCGGTACTCCATTCAACTAAATAACTACTAGCGGACTGATCGGCTTCCCATGTCAAGGCCGTTCCTGGTGAAATTGACATCGCTTCATCAAGCGGTTGAATTGCTCTTGGAGGGAGTAATTCATCTGTAAATACTTCAAAATAAAAAGAAAATAAAGAAATTATGTCCCCAGATTGAGCCTGTATTTCAGGATTGTATTCGCCAAAGGATTCTACATCGGCTGAAGTAAGTGTCAAAACACCAGACCCACTTGTACTGGAAATGGTAGGGTTTGAAAAAGTTCCTGTTACTCCAGCAGGAAGTGAGATCAAAGACAATTGTGTGACGCCATCGGGGTAGGACAACGTATAATTAATTTCAATACTATTGGGCTGGCAAAGTTGAACCTGATACGTTGAAAGAGTTAGACTGTGGGGCTGGGAAACAATTTCAATAGGGCTGCTATTGATTGCAAAATAAATATTGTCTACTGGAGCCACACGAATCCGAGCTTGCGAAGCATCAATTCCGCTAGGTACAATAATTATTTCTTCTCCATCATTTGGTGTTTGCTCCAAAAGCGTGTGAGTAAATACATCGTCTCCTTCTAAAGACAAATCAATCGTAACCGTTTGTGTATTTACTGGGGATTGACGGGTCTGAGCCACGTCCCAAATGATTTTCACAGCTTGCCCAGAACTCCATTGGGTAAAGTCCGCTTGGGAAAAGATCCGAAAAGGACCAGCCGCCTCAGTTACGGTGATCTCCATTTCGTCTTGAGCTAGGGTTGCCTCCTGCCCCCTTGCACTCGCGAATTGATCTCTAACAGTCAGTCCCCAACGCAGCCTTCGCCCCACAGAAGATACGGTCTCCCAATACCCCCCTGCGGACGGATTTGTTTCTGTAAGCTGTCCGACAAGAATTCGATCCCAACGGGGTATGTTCCTCTTAGGATTCATTGAAGGAGGCAGCGAACGAGCTTGGGCACCCTGCCCATTCTGTGGCCCAAATACAGCGGCTGTAATGTTACCTGAATCTAGTTGTTCCCAAGTATAATATAGCGTTTCTTGTTCTGCATCTGTGGCTGAAGCTACTAATGCGTATGCTGTCTCTTTTGGGATTGTATAGTTGGGGTTTGGATTAATTTGAGGGGTTGTATTTGAGAGCATTAACTCAGAAGCACAAGACGTTGCTTCCACCACAGACCGGATATTTTGTATGCTGATGTAATGGAAATAAGGATCCCCATGAGGCTGAACATCATCCACACCTGTTACCCCTGCATATCCCATAATGGTTGTGCCACTCCCTGGTTCCATATTGAATCCATATCGCTCTTCAACATGAGAAAAAGTATGGTAGGCGCCAAATTGATGCCCTAATTCGTGGGCGACAAAATCCAAATCGAAATAATCGTTTTGATAGGGGCCATTCAAACTCACAAATGGATGGAGGGTATATCCTTGTCCTTTTTGATGGTCTACACAAATGCATCCAATACAACCCGAATTGCCATCCGCATCTGGGCTGTAGCCAAATAAATGTCCAACATCATAGTTGGATTCGCCTACTTGATCTGTTAAAAAAGCCTGGATTTCTTGATTGTAATTACCTGTAAAGGAATCCGTTGCTGAATCGGGCTGCATCATGTCACTTCCTGTCACCAATTGCAAGTGTACGCCAAGGTCGGTCTCAAAAACTTCATTGACTCGATTGAGGGTTGCAATAACAGCGGCATAAGCATCTTCTTGATTGGTGCCATTGGTATTATCATCGTCCCCCCAATGGGCAGTGTACTCACCGGTACCTACAATCGCTATTCGAAAAGTTTTCAGTGTACCTGAGATGCTGGATTCACGCTTTGCTTGATTAGCAATAGGGGTGTTTTTTTGAAACCAATCACTTGATTCTACTTTGCAATTAAAAGATTCTGTTCTATCGTTTTTTTGACGTTGATACGTGAAGTGTAGTCCATCTTTTTCAGGTTGAACAAAAAAATCGTTGCCCTTTGTATTTCGAATCCAGGCACTGATCCCCTTGGGAACCACGCTTATTCTAGCACTCACTCCAGATCGTGCTTGACTAACTCCCTTGTAGGTTTGGATCAAAGGATGCTTTTGAGCCATTTCAGGAGCCATGACTGGGGCAGGTATCAAATCAAAAACTTCGAGCTCACCCATTTCATTTGGTAATGTTACTTCCTTGAGTTGAGTATCCATTGGGGTACTAAATGATGACTGGCCTTGGCGCTGTAAAGATGTTCTATTTAGATTGTAAAATACTGCTTCTGGTTTGGCGTTTTGCTGCAGAGAGGGACTCCAATAGGACTGTGAGGTAACACGTCCAATACAGAGCATCAATAAAAAAATATAAATATTACGGTTCAATTTCAAATAGTCATCGTACTCCCTCAAAAAATGATTCTTTCTGCAAATTGGCAACGGTTTACCAAAAAAAGTACTTTTGTTCCAAGAGTCAAGATATGTAAAATCAATGAAGGTCATTCGTGATTTAAAAAATTTTAAAAGCAGTCAAAAAACAATTGTGACCATCGGTACTTTTGACGGCGCACATATCGGTCACCAAAAAATTTTAAACCAACTTGTTACCCAATCAAAAAAACGTGACTTAGTGTCCGTTGTCTTGACATTCTTTCCCCATCCAAGAATGGTATTGCAAAAAGGTCAATCCGTCCAAATGATTGACACCTTAGATGAAAAAATAAAGGGTCTTGAATTGTTAGGAATTAATCATCTTGTTATTCATCCTTTTTCAAAAGAATTTTCACGCACCTCAGCTACTGCCTTTGCGAGAGATATTCTTGCGGAACAACTGAATTGTAAACATGTGATTATCGGCTATGATCACCGTTTTGGCCAAAACAGAGAGGCGTCAATCGAAGATTTGATTGGATTTGGAGAGTTGTATGGGTTTGAGGTTACTGTGATTCCAGCCCAAGATGTGAATTCCATAGCCGTAAGTTCTACTAAAATTCGAACAGCTATACAAGAAGGCGATTTGCCCAAAGCAACACAATACTTAAACCGCCCCTTTCGATTGATCGGCACCGTCATTCAGGGAGATAAAATTGGTAAAACGATTCAATTTCCCACTGCTAATATTAACATTGAGGAATCCTATAAAATGTGGCCGGATAGAGGTGTGTACTTAGTTTCATGCCCCATAGAGGGTCAGCTCTTTTGGGGAATGATGAATATTGGAATTCGACCTACCCTCTCTGGGACTACGCCCCGAATTGAGGTACATTTTTTTGATTTAAATCAAGATTTATACCACCAAATACTGACCTTGGACATTCATCTTAAAATAAGAGATGAAAAGAAGTTTGACTCGCTTCAAGAATTAAAACAACAGCTAGAAAAAGATCAGTTGTATTGTCAAAAGTGCATACCCGAATTTCTTAACGGATCAGCTACCTTTACAAAAAATTAATTTATGTTATCTCTTTCCTTTGTTCGCGATAATAAAGAAGCTGTCCTACAAGGCCTAGTCAAAAGAGGCTTTAAGGAAACGGAACTTATCGACGCGTTGATTGACATGGACCAAAAACGTCGAAAAACTCAAACTAGCCTCGATCAAACATTAGCTTCTGCCAATCAAAAAGCCAAAGAGATTGGACGGTTATTTAAAACTGGCAACACTGAGGAGGCGAATCTATTGAAAGAAAAAACAACTGTTCTTAAATCAGAAACCAAAAACCTTCAAGAACAACTCCAAAAAATTGAGAAAGACCTTTTAGAAATCCGAACCAAAATCCCAAATATTCCCCATGAAAGTGTCCCTTCAGGAACTAGCGAAGAAGATAATGAAGAAATCTTTCGGGCTGGAACTGTCCCAAAGCTTCACGAAAAGGCACTCCCACATTGGGAATTGGCAGCAAAATACGATCTCATTGATTTTGAATTGGGAAGCAAAATATCGGGAGCTGGCTTCCCTGTCTACAAAGGCAAAGGTGCTCGATTACAAAGAGCTCTAATCAATTTTTTTCTCGATTTTAACATCCAGGCTGGATACCGAGAAATTCAAGTGCCACATCTCGTAAATGAAGAATCTGGTTTTGGCACTGGCCAACTCCCAGACAAGGAAGGGCAAATGTATCATATACAGAATGATAACCTCTATCTCATTCCTACTGCTGAGGTTCCCCTCACCAATATCTACCGAAATGTCCTTCTTGAGGAATCCGAATTGCCCATATCACTCACGGGCTATACGCCATGCTTCAGAAGAGAAGCTGGTAGCTATGGTGCCCATGTAAGGGGATTAAATCGTCTACATCAATTTGATAAAGTCGAAATTGTTCGAATTGAAACCCCTGAACATTCAATGACAGCACTGAATCAGATGGTGGAACACATCAAAAAATTATTAGAAGCCCTGGAGTTACCCTACCGGATTCTACGTCTCTGTGGAGGTGACTTAGGTTTTACAGCGACATTAACCTATGATTTTGAAGTTTTTTCAACCGCTCAAGATCGATGGCTTGAAATCAGTTCGGTTTCCAACTTTAAAAGTTTTCAAGCAGAACGACTACAGTTACGATACCGAAACAAAGAAGGAGCAAAACAGAGCGTCCATACATTAAACGGCAGTTCTTTAGCGCTTCCTAGAGTTCTTGCTGGTTTATTGGAAAACTGTCAAGGTCCAGACGGGATTCGGATTCCAAAAGCATTAGTGCCATACTGCGGATTTGAGAATATTGAATCCTAATGATTCTTTACAATGTCACAGTTAGTTTGACTCCTGAGATTGAGGAGGAATGGTTGCAATGGATTCAAGATCAACACATACCAGAAGTATTAGCTACTCAAAAATTTGAATCCGCACAACTGGTCAAAATATACGACGAACATCAAAATGCTACGGGAAGCTATGCGGTTCAATACAAAGTGACTAATCAGGCGCAATTGACAGCCTATTTGAAAAACGATGCCGAGCGACTGCGCCAGAAAATACAAGAGCGTTTTGGGAATCAATTACTGACCTTTAGGACCTTTTTAAATATTATTACTGAACAAAAATGAAATCAGTTATTCCTAAAAAACATCTTGGGCAGCATTTTCTTACCGCACCTGACATCGCTAAAAAAATAGCAGACAGCCTTCTCTTTGAAAACTATGAAGAGGTATTGGAAATTGGACCAGGCACAGGTATTCTCACTCAGTTTTTGATTCCCAAAACGAATCGATTAAAAGTCGTAGAATTGGATACAGAGTCAGTAGCCTATCTCCGCGAGCACTATCCAACTTTAAATGAACACATTCTCAATGAAGACTTTCTCAAACTCGATCTTCTTTCCGTCTTTGAAGAACGGCCATTTGCAGTGATTGGGAACTTCCCCTATAATATATCTTCTCAAATTGTTTTTAGAGTGCTGGAACATCGAAATCAGATACCTTTTTTTACAGGCATGTTTCAAAAAGAAGTAGCGGAAAGAATCTGTGAGCCCCCTGGAAGTAAAAAATATGGAATCCTTTCTGTATTGAGTCAACTCTATTATGAGACAAAATATTGTTTTACTGTTAAGCCAGGTGTTTTCCATCCACCGCCAAAAGTAGACTCTGCGGTTATTCGCTTCAAACGGAAAGAGAATTTTAGTTGCCCTTGCGACGAAACTCTCTTGTTTCGAGTCGTAAAAACCAGCTTCCAACAACGTAGAAAAACACTCCGGAACAGCCTTAAATCATTTGGTTTACCTTCAAATCTTACAGAAGATAGTATCTTTGCACTGCGACCAGAAAAACTATCGAGTACAGATTTTGTAGCGCTAACCCAAAAAATCGAAAATGGCCAATTTTCAAGTAGATAAAACAGCAATTCAAGCAATTCGAAGCTTAATTGGGGGCTTACAAAATAGTCAGCTTCAAAAAAAGTTGAATCAACTCCATTATGCGGACATTGCAGAAATTATACAAGAACTCTCCATAGACGAAGCTGTCTATATTATCAAGCTGCTCAATAGTGCCAAAACAGCCGACGCTCTGGCCGAATTGGATGAAGACATACGAGAAGGAATCTTAAAACAATTATCTGTCAAAGAAATCGTCGGTGAAATCGAAGAACTCGATACCGATGACGCTGCTGATTTGCTATCAGAACTACCCGAAGCCAGACAAGAAAAAGTATTTGATCAGATCAATGATGAAACATTGGCAGGTGATCTTAGAGAACTGCTTAACTATGAGGAAAATACCGCTGGCGGTTTGATGGCAAAAGAATTGGTCAAAGTACAAGAAGATCTCAGTGTACTAAAGTGCGTAAATACCATGCGTGCACAAGCTGAAAATGTAACTCGTGTACACTCCATTTATGTGGTTGATAGCAAGAATCGGCTCAAGGGAAGGTTATCCTTAAAAGATTTAATTACAGCCAACTCACGGGCCATTGTAAAAGACATATCCATCCCCAATGTTGATTTTGTCACCACGAATCAAGAGGGTGAAGAAGTGGCTAGAATCATGACTAAATACGATCTAGAGGCCATCCCGGTAGTGAACGACAAAAAAGAATTGTTGGGAAGGATAACTATAGACGATATTGTAGATTTCATTAAGGATGAAGCTGAAGAAGATTATCTATTAGCGGCCGGAGTCTCTTCAGATGTCGAGGCAGACGATACCATTTGGGATTTGAGTAAAGCGCGACTTCCTTGGTTATTTTTAGGGTTGATTGGTGGGCTGGGAAGTGTATTTATTCTTCAAAATTTTGAGCAAATTATGACCCAACCTCAACTGAGAAATCTCTTTTTCTATACCCCCCTTATTGCCGCAATGGCTGGAAATGTTGGAGTGCAATCCTCTGCTATTATTGTTCAGGGCTTGGCCAACGATGTTGTGAAAGGATCGTTGATTACTCGATTGGTCAAGGAAGTTGGGCTCAGCCTCATCAATGGTCTGGCTCTTTCAGCACTCTTGATTCTCTTTGGAATTCTGATCAATCAAGAATTAATTTTAAGTCTAACCATCGCAGGAGCCATGATGAGTGTCATTATTGTGGCTGCTTTGGTCGGTACGTTTGTGCCTATCATTCTAGATAAAAACGGAATTGATCCTGCCATTGCAACTGGCCCTTTTATCACTACTTGTAATGATATTTTTGGCATTTATCTCTTTTTCTACATTGCCAAAATAATTCTTCACTTCTAAATCATGAGAGTCCTCCACGTAGATGAAAACCATCCCACTCTTGTTGACGGGTTGGAGGCGCTTGGATATAAAAATACCCTAGCCTATAAAACCCCATTAAATCACCTTTGGAAAGAACTCAATCAATACGATGGGCTGATTATACGTTCTCGATTTCCCATTGATAGCACTTTTTTGGATCAAGCCTGCCAGCTTCGTTTTATTGGACGTGTCGGGGCAGGAATGGAAAACATAGATATCTCTTGTGCGCAGCAAAAAGGAATCCAGCTATTTTCTGCCGCTGAAGGAAATCAAAATGCTGTAGGAGAGCATTGCCTAGGGATGCTGCTGGCTTTATTTAACAAACTTCAGTCTGGACACCAATCGATTCAGTCTGGGGTTTGGCTACGAGAAGCGCATCGTGGATGGGAACTTAAAGGACAAACGGTTGGGATTATCGGTTATGGCCATATGGGGAAAAGCTTTGCTGAAAAATTACAAGGGATGGGTGTACGTGTTTATTGCACCGACCAAAAATCCAATCTAGGCGACAACAATGCTACTCAAGTTCCTCTATCTAAAATTCAAGAAGATGCCACTATTATAAGTATTCACACCGATCAAAACCCCAGCACACAACCCCTAATCGATCAAAAATTCATTAACTCAATGAAGCAATCCTTTTGGCTGCTCAATACAGCCAGAGGCAGTGCTGTTGAAACCAAAGCATTAGTAGCTGGCTTGCAATCTGGAAAAATTCTAGGTGCCGCCCTGGATGTACTGGAATACGAATCCAGTTCCTTTGAGTCTATTTTTAACCAACAAAAGCCTCCAGCAGAACTGGAATATTTGAGGACCGAAAAAAATGTGCTCTTAAGTCCCCACGTGGCTGGATGGACGGTTGAAAGTCATCAACGTCTTGCAACTACTATTTTAGAAAAAATAAAAAATCAATTTCATCCCGATTAATCCAATGAAAACTATTTTAGTCCTATGCACCGGGAACTCCTGTAGAAGTCAAATGGCTCACGGCTTTTTAAAATATTATGCCAATGATAAAGCCAAGATATATTCCGCTGGAATCGAAACTCATGGCGTAAATCCCAGAGCTATCGCTACCTTAAAAGAAGTGGGATTGGACATTAGCCATCACACCTCAAACTTAGTGGAAGAATACCTCGATATTTCATTTGATTTTATCATTACTGTTTGTGATCATGCTGCTGAAAACTGCCCAATATTCCCGTCCAATACGGCCCTGCGATTGCATCAAAATTTTTCTGATCCAAGCAAACTAGTAGGAAACCAAGAAGAGATAGAACAAGCCTTTCGAAAAACCCGTGAAGAAGTAAGTGATTTTTGTCGCTCTTTTGTAAACGAATACCTAGATTAAGCGGTCACAAGTTGAAGTGTTTCTTGAGTTCGTTGCTCCAATAGAATTTTTTTTCCATTGTTTCGAATTCGATCTATTGCTGCTTGATCAAAGTGACGGATCGTGTATAAGTTTACTCCCAGATGGACGGTTACTTTAAAGGTAGACTCCAACGCTTTTACCAATTCTTCCAAGCGATTGTATTTATTGTAAATACAAACTGAAAAGCTAATTGCAGAATTTTGAATTAATTCCACTCGCATCTGGTGGCGATGTAACAAACTAAATATTTGACTGATATTATCCTCTACAATAAAAGAAAAATCCAAAGAGAATAAGCGCAATAAAATTTGATCTTTTTTCAAAATAAAACAAGGTAATTTTGGGATCAACGCCTGTCCCTTGGAAACGGAAGTACCTGGGTTTTCAGGGTTTAAAAATGACTTAACAAATAATGGAATTTCCTTTCGTTGAAGAGGTTGTAAAGTTTTTGGATGAATGACAGAAGCACCATAAAAAGCCAACTCAATCGCTTCTCTGTAGGAGATTTGGTGGAGGAGTTGGGTTGAATCAAATATTCGAGGATCGGCATTCAAGACCCCTGGCACGTCCTTCCATATTGTCACGGACTCTGCATCCAATGCATAAGCATATATGGCAGCGGTATAATCAGATCCCTCACGCCCTAAAGTTGTCGTGAAATTATTAGAATCACTTCCAATAAAACCCTGTGTGATATAGGTGGGTTTGCCTCTCACCTGCGTTTTAATTTGTTTTTTTGTCGCCTCCCAATCCAAATCGGCGCCTCGATAATAGGCATTTGTTTTAACTGCAGACCGAGCGTCCAACCACTGAGTTGGAATCCCTTGGGCATTCAAATAAGCGGCAATGATATGCGTGGAAATCAATTCTCCCACACACACTACCTGATCGTATACGAAGCTTCGATTGGGCGATTTGTTGCTATGCAAAAATGTTTTGAGCTCTTCAATAAACCCTAAGATTTCATTTTTTATCGTTTCGGATTCCTTCAAAAAAAGGACATCTATTATATCAAAATGATAGGCTTGTATTGCGGTCAAGAGGCCTGCCGTTTTTTCTTCCTCATCAAAATAAGCCACGACAACATCTTCGAGAGCGTTGGTCATTTTTCCCATTGCAGAAACAACAATAAGCGTATTCTCTGCTCCTTGTTGTTGCACTACTCGCTTGAGATTGGCAACACCTTTTGCATCTTTAACAGAGGCTCCTCCAAACTTAAATACTTTCATTGTTTCTTATTCAAATAGACTTTCATGGCAGAGCGATTCATCTGCACCGTATTCCAATCCTCCAACACTTCAGCCCCACTATTTTTGTAGAATTGAACCGCTGGTGTATTCCAGTTCAAGACTACCCACTCTACCCGATTTACTCCAGATTGATGCGCATATGCTATAAACGAGTGGTATAAAGCCGTGCCAATACCTTTGCCTTTGTGATTTTCAGTGACTATCAAATCCTCAAGATGCCACGTTGGCCCTTTCCAGGTTGAATACCTCGGATAAAATAACGCCATTCCCACAACTGTATTCCCTATTTCAGCAACGATACATTCAAATAAGGGATGCGATCCAAACCCATGTTGTTCGATATCCTCTTGGGTAACAACTACGGCATCGGGTTCTCTTTCAAAAACAGCTAATTCTCGGATTAATCCTAGGATTGCCGGAGCATCGGATTGAATTGCTTTGCGAACAAGATGTTCCATATGTTTGATTATGCTCGGCAAAAGTAATAGAAAGTGTCTATTCTAGACGTCACACCCTTAATTTCTAACAAATTCTCCTTTAGTGGTGATGTTAAGCAACTGCATTCACCCAATTTAAAAGTATTTCTGAAAATTGTTTTGGATTCTCTGCATGTAAAAAATGACCTGCCCCACTCACGGTTTGTACTTCAAATTTGGAAAAATGGTGTTTGAGTGTCATCCTGTCTTGGTCGGTAATATACTGGGAGTGTTCTCCTCTAATAAAAAGGGTGG
This sequence comes from Flavobacteriaceae bacterium, assembly GCA_003533785.1. Taxonomy (GTDB): domain Bacteria; phylum Bacteroidota; class Bacteroidia; order Flavobacteriales; family Flavobacteriaceae; genus UBA11891. The sequence continues at coordinate 36,233 of DQCR01000040.1, read as the reverse complement.
GACGGGAACAACAAAAAGCCTCTGGCAGGGGTGCACCAACAGCTTCTCCAGCATATTGAAGGACCTCAATGTTTACGCGAAGCCCCAACTCTCCTGGAGCTATCCAATACACATTTTTTAAAAGGAACTGACGAAAAGCCCAATCAGGGACCGCTGCTTCTAGGGCTTGATCCACTTCTTTACGGGTAGTTAATACAGAAAAATCCAAGGAGCGTAATCCCTTCAATAGGGCTTGGTGGTGCGGTGGATATTCTTTAGGAGCAATGTCTGCTACCACCAATCCCAGTAATTTTTCTGGGTGTTGACAGGCCCAATACATGGCTGTTTTTCCACCCATTGAATGTCCCAATACCCAACATTTTTGAATCCTCTGTTCGTCTATATAGCATTGCAAATCATCGGCCATCACTGCATAATCAAAATTGGAATCCCAAAAGCTCCTGCCGTGATTGCGCTGATCGATCAGGTGGACTCTAAATCCTTGCTGAGACCACTGACGAGCTAAGGTTTTCCAGTTATCACCCATTCCTAAAAACCCGTGAAGAATCAACAAATCTTTCCCTGAATCTCCCAAAATATTGGAGTGGAGGCTGTTCATTTAAGCTAATTTTTCTAAATAGGCGTGAATAATTGTTTCAAAACCTGAATATAAGGCTTCACTAATCAACGCATGGCCAATGGAAACCTCAAGTAAGTTGGGTATATTTTGTGCAAAATAATGGATGTTTTCAAGATTCAGATCATGGCCTGCATTCAATCCCAATCCTACTTCTTTTGCTTTCACGGCTGCTGCCACAAAAGGGCTAATGGCTTTTTCTGGATCTTGTGAATAGCCCACAGCATATCCCTCTGTATACAATTCAATACGATCAGTGCCTGTATCGGCTGCTCCCTGAATCATTTCTTCCACAGGTTCTACAAAAATAGAGGTGCGAATCCCTGCCGCTTTAAATTGGGCTATGATTTCCCTCAGGTACACCTGTTGTCCGATGGTATCCCACCCAGCATTAGAGGTTAAGGCATCAGGTGCATCGGGGACCAAGGTGACCTGTGTCGGGTGTACTTCCATGACCAAATCAATAAACTTGGGATTGGGATTGCCTTCAATATTTAGTTCGGTAGAGATCACTCGGGGCAATGCGCGTGCATCGGAATATCGGATATGTCGTTCATCTGGGCGAGGATGAATGGTGATCCCTTGAGCCCCCATCTGTTGCAGATCATAGGCTACTTGTAATAGATCGGGTACCGCGCCACCCCTTGCGTTTCGTAAGGTGGCTACTTTATTGATGTTAACGCTGAGTTGAGTCACAGAAGATTTTTTTTCAAAAATAAAGTTTCTGTTCTATTCTTCATATAATTTTTTTGTGAAGCTGCAAGAACACCTCCTACCTTGAACTGTGGGATTCTTTGTACTTTTACATCATGAAGATAGCACTGTTTTGCGCTTACAATCAATCCGTAACGGAAGAATATGCGCATACCATTCATCGGCTAGTTCAAGACAAAGGGCATACCATTTCGATTGATCTTCGCCTGCAAAAAAACTTTGACTCTGCAGGGCGTGCTGCTGACTATTTTGACAGCAGCCAAGGGCAAGCTAGTGATTTCGATGTTTTGTTTTCTTTAGGTGGAGATGGTACTTTACTCCGCTCCATCCCTTTTATTTACAACAGCAATGTACCTATTTTAGGAATAAACACTGGTCGTTTGGGCTTTTTGACTTCTTTGCAAAAAGAATCCTTAGAGAAAGGATTGGATTTGTTTTTTGAAGGACACTACAAAACCATTCATCGGAGCTTGATTCAAATTCAGACCGATAGCCAGGTGGAAGCTATTGAAGACTTTGGATATGCGCTCAACGAAGTCACACTAATTCGAAAAAATACGACTTCGATGTTGAATATTGAAACGCAAATCAACGGAAGGGAATTGACCACCTATTGGGCCGATGGCTTAATTGTGTCAACACCCACTGGGTCCACAGGCTATTCGATGAGTAACGGAGGCCCTATACTCACACCGGCTACTGAAAATTTCATACTCAGTCCAATTGCTCCACATAATATTAATTTGAGACCACTCGTATTGCCCGATTCCGATCAAATTTCCATTCGTGTGAATGGAAGAGGAACACATCATTTACTTTCTATGGATGCTCGGTCCATAAGCCTCCCTATGAATACAGAAATTACGCTTCAAAAAGCCCCATTTCAAATTCAAACCATCCAAATCCAAGGAGACAACTTTTTCAATACGCTACGAAACAAACTTTTCTGGGGTTTTGACACTAGAAACGAACAATAATTATTCTGTTTCCCAGTTTATTAATTAGACACAAAAACAACCAAGATTGCCACTATCCATCCCATGCAAGGGTCTCGGGATGGGACTGTTAATTATTTTACTATTACAGTCCCAGCATTTGCATGCCCAATTCCATGAAGTAGGCGCCTTTTTAGGGGCAAGTAGCTATCGAGGGGATGTGGGGTCTTCCAATTTTGTTTATCCCAACAGCCCTGCCTTTGGAATTATTTACAAATGGAATATTACCACTCGTTACGCCTTGCGGTTCAGTATTATGAATTCTAGTTTGATTGGAAGTGATTATAAATCTAAGGATTTGAGCCGATTTCTTCGAAGCTATAAATTCAAAAATAACATTTCTGAGATCAGTTTGGGAACCGAAATCAACTTCGTAGAGTTCAACCTGCATAACGAATTACCCGATTTTTCGCCCTATGTCTACTTGGGTGTTAGTTATGCCGATTATTCTCAATTCTATTTCGATACTAATATTCCTGCACAAACCATAGATTATGATAATGATCAAACCGTAGCATTACCAGTCATCGTGGGGTTTAAAACCAACCCAAGTCCTTTTGTGGTTCTGGGGTTTGAAATTGGCCTTCGTTATGCGCTAACAGACAACCTGGACGGGAGCACACCCATTGATGAATTTGATTTTGCACGCTATGGGGATTTCAATAATAATGATTGGTATATTTTTTCTGGCTTGACAATTTCATTTACCTTTGGCGACCTACCCTGTTATTGTAAAGAATAATAATGAAAAGCGAATTGAACCTAGATAAAATGCCTGCTCACGTGGCCATCATCATGGATGGAAACGGCCGTTGGGCATCGACAAAAGGGAAAAATCGTTTGTTCGGACATAAAAACGGTGTACAAGCCGTGCGGGCTGTTGTTGAAGAGTCTGTTCGGTTGGGAATCAAGCATTTGACCCTTTACGCTTTTTCATCAGAAAATTGGCAGCGTCCCAAAGAAGAAATAGGCACCCTGATGCGCTTACTAGTTCAGTCCCTTCGAAGTGAGTTTGAAAAATTATTAAACAATAATATCAAACTTCAAGCGGTCGGAGAAATAGACGAACTCCCCCAAAGTGTTCAAGACGAGCTGTTCCATGTCATAAATAAGACGGCAAACAATAGCAATATGACCCTTACCTTGGCTCTGAGCTATGGCGCAAGACAAGAAATTACATCCGCGGTAAAAAAACTCGGTGAACTCGTTAAAAATAACTTAATATCTCCCGATGATATTGACGATTCAACCATAAATAAACATCTTTGCACGCATAAATTACCCGACGTAGACTTACTCATACGAACAAGTGGTGAGCAACGTGTCAGTAATTTTTTGCTTTGGCAAATTGCCTATGCAGAACTGTATTTCACCAATGTATTTTGGCCTGATTTTAGAGAACAAAACCTGCAAGCAGCACTTTTAGAATATCAAAAACGCGAACGAAGATTTGGCAAAACCAGCGCACAAATTAATGCTTAGTCCCTCTCTCAAAATATTTATTGTATCTGTTTTTGTAGCCCTGTTCTGCAGCCCTTTGCTTTTCGGCCAAACCGACAGCTTTATCAAAGGAAAAAAATATCAAATCGATAGCATCGAGGTCGTAGGTTTGAAAACCTACAATGCAAAAACCGTTATCTCATACACCGGATTGAAAAAAGGACAACTCGTACAGCTTCCTGGAGAAGAAATTAGTAGTGTAATCAATAAATTATGGAAACTTGAGTTTTTTAGCGATATCAATTTTTATGTAACCAGTGTCTCGGGGGATAAGATTAATCTTCAACTTGAAATTCAAGAACTACCTACTCTTACTGATGTTAAAGTTACTGGACTTCGCAAAGGGAAAGCAGAAACAATTATTAAGGATACTGAATTGACCGCAGGTAAAAAACTTTCCGAAAGTTTTCTGACCAATACTAAAAACTACATCATCAATAAGTACAAAAAGGTGGGGTATCTCAACACCAAGGTTACGCTCAACACCATTCCTGATGACAGTGTTCAAGGAACAAACAACCTAAAAATGGTGGTAAAGGTAGATCGTGGTGAACCTGTTAAAATTAAAAATATCAATTTTACTGGTAATGAGGTTTTTAGCAATAATAAACTCCGCAAGAAGCTTAAAAAGACAAAGAAAAAATTTCCACTTCGTTTTTGGAAAAAATCAAAATATATCATCAAAGAATTTGAGGGAGACAAACAAAACCTAATTGAATTCTACAAAGAAAAAGGATATCGAGATGCTAGAATTGTAACCGATTCCATTCTCAATGAGGATGAAAAAACAATGTCGCTTCAAATTGACTTGCAAGAAGGAAACCGATATTATTTCGGGGATATTAGCTATCTAGGAAATTCAGTCTACACCAACAATCAGCTCAATCAAGTACTAGGAATCAAATCGGGAGACCCATACAATGGAGTCCTCCTCAAAGAACGTATTCAGGATGATAATCCCGACGCCAATGACCTAGCCAATCTCTATCAAAACAGTGGCTATCTTTTTTCCAACATCAATGCCGTGGAGGTTAGTGCTGAAAACGATACCATTGATATGGAGATTCGAATAACTGAAGGTAAAATCGCCAGTTTCAACAAAATTTCCGTAGTGGGGAATGACAAGACAAATGACCATGTTATTTTTAGAGAATTACGAACCAAACCAGGAGAACTCTACAGTAAGGATAAAGTAGTCCGAACCGTGAGAGAATTGGGTCAGCTCGGTTTCTTTGATGCAGAGCAAATATCTCCTAATTTCAAAAATGTCGACCCTAATAATGGCACCGTCGATATTGAATATGGTTTGGTAGAAGCAGGCGCCAGTCAGATTGAACTTCAAGGGGGTTACGGCGGGGGTGGATTTATAGGAACCCTAGGATTGTCTTTCAATAACTTCTCCATGCGGAATATTTTCAATAAAAAGGCATACCGACCCCTACCCATGGGAGACGGACAGAGTTTGGCACTGCGGTTGCAAGCCAGTCAGTTCTACAGTACCTACAGTTTTAGTTTTTCAGAACCTTGGCTGGGAGGCAGACAACCCGTTCAATTTTCAACCTCCCTCTCGCGTACCAATCAATATCGTTACGACTTTTTTACTCGCCGAGCAGACAAGAGTCAATCGTTTGAAATCTCAGGTATTTCCATTGGTTTGGCCCGACGATTGAAAGTCCCTGATGATTTCTTTACACTCTCACAAGCGCTTGCCTATCAATATTATAACCTCAACAACTACTTTACAGGACTTTTTACTTTTGGTGACGGAGAGGCAAGCAATTTAACCTATACCATTGCTTTGAGTCGTAATAATACCTTCACAAACCCCATCTTTCCAACAGGGGGATCCACTTTCTCCATCAGTGCCAAATTAACCCCTCCCTACTCCCTATTCAGTGATGTGGATTACGGCGATCTAGAAAACCAGGCCAAATTTCAAGACGCAGAAGGAAATGTATTACAAGATAAGGTAGATCAAGAACGCTTTCGTTGGTTGGAATACTACAAGCTCAAGTTTAATGGTACCTGGTATACCTCACTTATTGGTAAATTAGTTCTTAAAACACAGGCAGATTTTGGCTTTATTGGCACCTACAACCAAGACAGAGGGTATATTCCTTTTGAACGTTTCTACCTAGGTGGCGACGGAATGGCCAATTTTGCTATGGATGGACGGGAAAATATAGCACTCCGGGGTTATCAAAACCAATCGCTATCCAGCAGGGATGGATCTATTATTTACAATAAATTTTCACTCGAATTGAGGTACCCAGTAACGTTAAAACCCTCGGCATCCATCTATGGGCTGACCTTTTTGGAGTCTGGGAACGGATATGACAGTTTTAGAAATTTCAACCCTTTTGAAGCCAAACGATCGGCTGGCGCTGGAGTCAGAATCTTTATGCCTGCTTTTGGATTGCTCGGTATTGACTTTGGTTATGGATTCGACAATCCCGACGGCACCACCAATCAACCCAATGGTTGGGAAACACATTTCATCATCGGTCAGAATTTCTAAAATAATATTACCTTTTTAACGTTATAAAGTAGCTAATACGGTCTATATGCGCCCTTTATTCTCTTTTGTCCTCCTGCTATGCCTCTTTTTTAACAGTTCAGTCACAGCACAACGCGGAGCCCGTGTGGGATACATCGACATGGATATTATTTTGGAAAACTTATCGGAATACAAAAAAGCCAGTCTACTCTTGGATCAGAAAATTGAAGACTGGAAAAAAGAAATTGAGCTAAAAAAGCTGGAATTGAAGCAGCTTCAAGATCAACTGAATGCCGAGCGAGTGTTGCTAACCCCCGAACTAATTGATGACAGAGAACTAGAGATTAAAGATTTTGCAGGAGAAGTTGTTCGCTTGCAAGAAAAGCGGTTTGGCCCTCGAGGCGATCGTATCTCGCAGCGCAACCGATTGTTAAAACCCATTCAAGACCAAGTCCTAACCGTGGTTCGTGACATTGCTAAGGAAAGAAAATACGATTATATTTTTGACAGATCTGCAGACGTGGTTATGCTATATTCTTCAAAAAATTACGATATTAGCGACCTGGTTTTAAAACGGATCAACGCGCAAGAAAAATTGAAGGCTCGCAAAGAAAAATTGAAAGCCCTTAAAGAGAAAGTAAAAAATTAACAGATTCGTTTTATTAAAAAATAAATTATGAAACTATTGAAACAACTTTTTACAGCAGCACTTCTTATGGTATCAACTGCCAGCTTTGCACAATCCAAAGTGGCTCATATTGAAGTCCAAAAGCTCATCAGTGAAATGCCTGAAGTGATCGCTGCACAAAAAGAAATTGCTGAATTGGAAAAAACTTATTCAACAGACTTGGAAAACTCTGTTAAAGAATACCAAGCCAAAGCGCAAACCTACGCCGCTGACGCGGAGAACAAATCTGAAATTATCAATCAGAAGCGCCGAACTGAACTGGAAGGAATTCAACAATCTTTGGAGCAATTTCGACAGCAAGCTGCCCAAGATCTACAAAAAAAACAAGTGGAGATGATGCGTCCGCTTTATGAAAAAGCACGTACCGCCATTGAGAAAGTTGCTTCAGCTCAAGGATTTGACTACGTTTTGGATTCTTCCGCAGGAGGCAGCGTGATTATGTCTAAAGGGACAGATCTTATGGCCGATGTTAAGACAGAACTCGGATTCTAAGACATCTTTTCTTTTCAAACCAAACTAGACCGTTTCCTGAGGAAGCGGTTTTTTTATTCGCTCGAAAACCAAGAAGCATAAGTAATGTAGTTCTTTGCAATGCGTTCAATTTCTTCCTCCAAAAGCTCTTTTGAGGTGGGTTTTAAAAAACGTGCAGGAACCCCTGCATAGACGCTTCCTGGAGGAACAACAGTATTTTTGGGGAGTACACTACCTGCGGCAATCACACTCCCAATACCGATCACACAATCATCCATTACAATGCTACCCATTCCAATGAGCACTTTGTCTTCTATAGTGCAACCATGTACCAATGCATTATGACCAATCGATACATCGTCTCCAATAGTAGTTGATGATTTCTCAAAAGTACCGTGAATCACTACACCGTCCTGAACATTGACTCGATCCCCTATTCGAATGCTATTGACATCTCCACGAATTACAGCCTGAAACCACACAGAACAGTCCTCTCCCATTATAACGTCTCCAATCAAAGTAGCATTGTCAGCTATAAAACAACTATCGCCATATTCCGGATGAAATCCGCGAACTGATTTTATAAGCATTCTTTTTTTTATTAAATCTAAGTTTTTTTAAGGACAGTTGCTAGGAGAGTAATTCTCTTAACTTTCGTAGTTTTGAAAAAAAGAAAAATGAATCGCTATTCTGTTCAAGGTCGTTGTAAAAAAGGGAATACTCTAGCTCAATTTTCTATCGATCCTCCGCTAGCTGTTGAGAAAACATTTCACTTTAAAACTATTGATGAGGCAAAAGAGGCTCCATTAGTTCAACAATTATTTTATTTACCCTTTGTGAAATCAGTATCAATTCAGGAGGGGTCAATTAAAATAGAACGTTTTAATATTTTGGAATGGGAAGATGTCCTTACAGAAGTTGCCGAACAACTTCAAAACTATTTGAATGATGGGGGTGAAATACTAAATGGTGAATTGGTTTCCAAACAAGTTCCAGTCACTGTTTACGCTGAGCAGACACCGAATCCAGCTGTCATGAAGTTTGTTGCTAATAAAATGTTGGTCGACGAATTGCAAGAATTCAAAAGTATTGATGATACGAAAAGTGCACCCTTAGCACAAGCTCTATTTCATTTTTCCTATGTCAAAGAGGTATTTATTGATACCAATTATATATCCATAACCAAATATGAGGTGGCCGATTGGGACAGTATAACAATGGAAATAAGAGAATTTGTACGCGCCCACTTAGCCGATGGTAAAGCGGTAATCACCCAACTTGCTGAAAAAAAACAGCACAGTGAAAAGGCCCCAAACATTGAGCGAACCCCTACTGAACAACAAATTGTAAAAATCCTTGATGAATATATCAAACCTGCTGTTGCTTCGGATGGAGGAAATATTGCTTTTTCACAGTATGACGAGGCCAAAAAGGAAGTAGAAGTCGTATTACAAGGAGCTTGCAGCGGATGTCCTTCGTCGACCTTTACACTTAAAAATGGTATCGAAAATATGCTTAAAGAAATGATGCCAGGAAAAGTAGCTACTGTGTCAGCAATCAACGGTTAACACAGTGGCTAGCGCCAATATTTTAGGGAGTGAAACTAGTCCCTATCTACAACAACACGCTACCAATCCTGTATACTGGCAGACCTGGGAAAAAACAGACTTCACTAAGCTACAACAGAATAAAGAATTGCTTCTGATCAGTATCGGATATGCCACCTGCCATTGGTGTCATGTCATGGAAAAAGAATGCTTTGAATCAAAAACAGTAGCCAAAGTAATGAATCGGACTTTTCATTGCATCAAAATAGATCGAGAAGAACGCCCCGACTTAGATCAAATATACATGCAAGCCCTTCAGCTGTTGACAGGACAAGGCGGTTGGCCTTTGAATATAATAGCACTTCCCGACGGACGACCAATCTGGGGATGTACCTACCTTCCTAAAGATCGATGGATGGCTTCCCTCAATAAAATAAAGACGTTACAAGAAGAAAATCCAAAAAGTTTAGAAGACTATGCGGATGCATTTGAAGGCGGCTTACTAGAAGCTCAAAATCCCTTTTCAACCAATACAACTCAAGAAGATAAGCAGGAGCAATCAAAAAATTATCTTCCCGAAATGCTCAAGGGTCGTGACCCCGAGTGGGGAGGATTTAATGCCCCCAAATTCCCTATGCCCGTTTTATTGCGATTTTTTCAGTATGCGGGCAGCATACTGAACAATTCAGTGGCAAAGTTGCATTTTAAAAATACAATTAAAAAGATGGCCCTAGGAGGAATTCACGATCCCATAGAAGGTGGTTTTTCTAGGTACTCCGTTGACGAACGTTGGCACATCCCCCATTTTGAAAAAATGGGATACGACAACGGACAGTTACTTACAATCTTCAGCGAAGCCTATTTAGAAGAAAAGAATCCCTTGTATAGGGATCGTATTTACAGTTGCTTTCAGTTTTTAAAACATAATTTACTACAGCAACAAGGCGGCTTCTCTTGTGCTTTAGACGCCGATAGCCAAGATACAGAAGGAAAAACGAGAGAAGGTGCATACTACACATGGACGACTAAGGAGTTAAAAACTATATTGGGAAATGATTTTAAACGTTTTCAAGATTTTTATAATATCAATAGCACTGGCTACTGGGAAAAAGAGCAGTACGTATTGTTCCAAACAGAAACAGCAGAAGCATTTGCAAAAAGGAACAATATTCAAATAGAGGACTTTCTGAAAAATAAACGTGACTGGCAGAATAAATTGCAACGCATACGAAAAAGAAGGCCCAAACCCCTTGAGGATTCAAAAGTTGTCAGCAGTTGGAATGCTCTCATAGCATCTGGATTGTGCAAAGCATACCAAGCGACTTGTGATGAAGAAATTGCCTTGACAGCTTCCGCATCCCTGAAATTTATTCAAAATCAATTAATTGCTCCTGAGGGTACCCTTTTACGTCTTTGGAAAAAAGAGTCAGAAGGATATCTGGAAGATTATGCAACTGTAATTCAGGCACTCCTAATAGGTTATCAGACCTTTTTTAGATTTGAATATCTCAATCGTGCTAAAAGTCTTTTTGACTACTGTCTCCAACATTTTTATGATTCAGATACAGCTTTATTTTACTTCAAAAATAAAAACCAAAAGGACAGCTTATACAATCCTATTGAAATAGAAGATAATGTGATACCGTCTTCCAATGCAATAATGACAGAAAATCAATGGTGGCTCAGCCGTTATTTTTCGATTCCAGCTTGGAAACAAGCCGCACAACAAAGAGTTCGGCAATTAGACTCCAATATCGCTTCGTATCCCAAAGGATATGCGCTCTGGCAATATATTGATCTGTTGATGCAACAAACCGAAATTGAAATAGTCATAACTGGACAGAATGCATTTCGTTCTGCCTCCAATTTTTCAAAACAGTACTCCCCTAATTTATTAATCGTCATAGGTCAAAACTCATCTGAGGAAGAGCAAATACCTATGCTTGCCCATCGGACGAAGGTAAATCAAACCACATTCTATGTGTGCCAAAACCAAAGCTGTTTGTTTCCTACAACTTCGGAAAAGGAAGCCTTAAAGCAACTGAAGACAATTCTTACTTAGAGGGCGGGGTATAAAATTCCTTGAGGTAGAAAGGTTCAAAGTAAGCCAAATCTTCAAATTCTTTGTTGTTAAACTTTTCTGTGGCTATAGCAACCATATGTTTAACAGTAGGCTCGCTAGGAATAGATTCAAAATGAGCATTGGCATGGCTTGTAAGTGATTGAAACTTAATACTTCCGTCACCGACAAAAAAACATTTTCTTTGTTTTAAATACGATGCAAATGAGTGAATTTCTAAGACTTCTGCCCAAGGAGCTTTGAGTACTTTTCCTTGTTCATCGAATACGGCTGTGTAGACTTCCATTCGTCGGGCATCTATCATAGGAATGATGTAACATGCCGAAGAAGGGAGAACCCCCTTTGCGAGGGTTTCCAGGCTCCCTACTGAAATCAAAGGCAGTCCAAGCGCATAACAAATTCCTTTGGCTGCTGCTACTCCTATCCGAAGACCTGTATAGGAACCTGGCCCCATACCCACTACAACTGCAGATATGCTTTCAATAGAAAGATTTGAAGAATGGAGAACCTCGTTGATAAAAGGATGAAGTTTTTCGGCATGACTAAACGAGGCTTCGCTCAATTCTTTTTTGAAGAGGAGCTTTCCATTTTCACTGATCCCTACCGAACAGTTTTTACTAGAGGTTTCTATATATAACAAATACGACACATGGCAAAAATAAAAAACCCATACTGGGAAAGCATGGGTTTTGATTCTTTCTTTTTTTTTGCTCAGTTTATTTCTAAAGGGAGTCCAAAATAAAACTCCAATACTTTCAGTTTGAAAACATAATCAAATTTGGCACGAATGGCATCAGATACAGCTGCTTCGTGTCGTTGCTTGGCTTGTACATAATCAAAGGAATTCATTGCGCCCGCTTGGAAACGTTCCAAAGCATCTTGTGCTGCTCGTTGGGTAGCTACCTCCGTTTTAAGACTTGCTTCATATAGTTTATAAGATCCTTTGGAGTCATTAAAAGCTTGGTTCACAGAAGTTTCTAAATCCAATTCTTGCTGTCCGAAGATATTTTTAGATCGCTCTAAATTTACTTTAGATCGCTTTACCGAGTTGGACAATGAGTTACCATTGAAAACAGGAATAGACAATTGTAGGCCAAAATTATGCCCGTCATACAGGCTAAATTGATCGGCAAAAGACAAGGGAGCTGCAATAGTTTGATCTTCAAACTCACGGACAACAAGATCACCAGTCCCTGCAACATAACCCAAGGGTACGGTACTAAAGGTTCCTGCACCTATAAGTCTATCATTATAGGTGATTCGAGTGCTATAAGAGTAGAATCCTGACAAACGAGGATACAATGCCCCTTTGGCAATGTCTAAATCTTTTTGAGCGATATCAATATTAGTTTTTGCTAACTTCATGTCGTTTCTAAAGGTCAAGGCCTTTTCAAAAATTTCCTTTGGGTTTTTTTCGAGAATACTGGGAAATGGTATGGAAAAATCTTCGAGGGCAATTTCAAAGTTGTTGTAATCTGTAATGAGAAGCAATTGGGCTAAGTTAATTTTGCTTAAGCGATAATTGTTCTCTGCCAGAACAAAACTTTGCTCCTGTGTAGCTAGATTGGCTTCTAACTCGAAAAGGTCTCGAGGGGTCAATACCCCCGCTTCTACTAATTCTTTTGTCCGAGCGAGTTCCAATTGCGTTGTTTCCAATTGCTGTTCTTGAACCACCAAGACTTCTTTGTTGAGTACAACTTGTAAATAGGCATTGGCTACAAATAAACTCACATCATCGGCCATATCCGCCATTCGATATTGCTGAGCCAATATGTTTAATTGCGCCCGGCGATACTGATTGATGTTTTGAAGACCTTTAAAAATATCCACACCTATATTCCCTTGAAAAGATGAAAATTCAGTAGTCAAATTTTCTAAAAGACCCGTTGTAATATTTTGGTTTAATCCATTATTCCAAAAATGCGAAGCCGTGAGGTTGACAGATGGAAGAAAATTTCCAAAAGCATCCATTTGGTCAATTCCTGCGTTTTGGACATCCAATTGAGACTGCTTGATGTTAATGTTTTTTTCCAAGGCCAGAGTTACACAATCTTCCAAAGAAAGAGGAGGCTGTTGCGCCTGGGCTGTTACAATCCCAAGGCAAATAAAGCCTTTGAATAGTTTCCTGATTTTAGTCATGGTTAAATTAGGTTAGTTGGGTTAGTTGTCTTCATCGTCTTCCCCCAGTTTTTTAGGTTCGGTCTTATTCCATACTTTGATTTCATCCCCTTTATCCACTCCAGAAAGTATCTCTACATTAATCCCGTCTGAAATCCCTGTTTCTATTTCGCTGCGCTCAAAGCTGCCATCCTTATTTTTGATCTCCACATAGGGTTCTTCCGATTTACGGTCGAATTGAATAACGGATTCAGGCAAGGCAAGAATGCTGTCTTTCCGCTCGAGTATAATGGAAGCGTTGGCACTATAGCCAGCACGAACAAACACATCTTCTAAATAAACATCTCCTTCTATGGTAAATTTTACTGCTCCTTGATCTTCATTTCCTTTGGGTGAAATAAATTTTAGCTTGGCTTCAAATGCTCTTCCTTGAATGGCTCCTAAATTGACTTGCAATGGCATATCTATATATAGCTTACCCACTTCCGCTTCGTCAACTTCTCCCTCGAAAATCATTTTATTTAAATCGGCTACAGAAGCGATGGTTGTTCCATTATTGAAGGTATTACTCTCAGTTACCTGATCGCCTTCCTCAATAGGTATCTCGAGTACCGTACCTGCTATAGTTGCCCGAATATTAGTATTTGCTGTCCTTGCTCCACCTACCGATCCTTCTTTGATTATTTGCAAGTTAGACTTGGCAATTTTTAGTTCTTGTTGGGCTTGCTTAAAGCCAAGTTCAGAAGATTCAAAATCTCTTTGTGAGATAATTTCTTTGGCATATAGCTTCTGATTTCTCTCAAAATCAAGTCGGGCGTTGGCCAATACAATTTTGGCGTTATTTACCCGCCCTTGTGCGCTATTCAAACTGGATTCATCGGGGACAATTTGCACTTTGGCCAACAAGTCGCCTGCCTTGACAATATCCCCTTCCTCAACAAAGATTTTGTCTAAAATCCCTGATACTTGAGGTTTGATTTCTACTTCGTCTTCGGGAATGACCTTACCGGTAACTACCGTTTTCCTTTCTATTGACGTAATAAAAGGACTTTCGGTCTCGTAGGTTTTGATGGATTTACTGTTGGTCTTAATAAAATAGGCCGTCGCAAAAAGGCTGCCTAATACTAAGATTGAAATGAGGAAATATCGTACAATTTTCATTATAAAGGTTGGGTATTAATTTATCTATTCTTCTCTTAGGGCGTCTATGGGTTTAATACTAACCGCCCGTTGCGCGGGTATCAATCCAATGAGTACTCCCATACTAATCATGGTGAATAATGCTCCAATTATATAGGAGGGGGGTACTGTTGGGTTTGTAAATGGAAAATCGTCTAAATTGGCAGTACCAGCATTGATTCCAGCTAGGACAAAAGCACCCAGTATGATTCCAATGATACCAGCCAAAAGGGTAAGGAAGACCGATTCCAATAGTATTTGTTTTCGAACTTCAGAGGGAGTGGCTCCAATCGCTCGACGAACGCCAAGCTCTTTTGTACGTTCTTTAACGGAGATAAGCAAAATGTTACCAATTCCAATAACACCAGCGATAATGGTCGCTATACCAACGATTAAAGACATTAGTGTCAGTCCGTCTTTAAATCCAATGATTCGGTTCCAAATTTCACCTAAGTTGAATGAGCCAAAGGCACGTTCGTCGTCTGGATGTACTCGGTGAATGCGCCTAAGTACTTGTTTAACCTGTTTTTCTACTGCAACGACATCGGCGTCATCACTAGCAGCTATGGTAAACCAATCAACGTCTTGACCTGTATTGTAAAGCCTTCGGAAGGTGGATAATGGAATGTAGATATCACTATCGGAAGCAAAACCCCCTTCATCACTCGTTTTATGCATTCCTACCACTTGAAAATAAATTCCGCTTATATTGATGTAAGCGCCAATAGGGTCCTCCTCTTTTTCGAATAATTCTGACTTGGTTCTTTCACCGATGATGCATATTTTTCGTTCGTATTTGTAGTCGTCTGTATTTAGATACCGTCCACCTTCAAATATCTTAAGGGGGAAAATATTGACATATTCAGGAGTGTCTCCATAGATGGTATAGTTCCCTGTTTTAGAACCTCTAACAACAATGGGTGGTTGTCCTCCATCAAACAACCCACGCGTATTTCTAGGTGCGATAAACTCAACGGAAGGGACTCTTTTTTTGATGTACTCAGCATCTTGAAGCTTTAGCTGTGGAGACCGTCCCGATTTAAATCCATCATAAGGTAAACTGGTGCGTTGGGCCCAAAGAAACATAGAATTGATGGCTACGTTCTCAAAAGCTTTGTCAAAGCCATTATCCATTCCTTTAGCCGAGCCCGAAAGGGTAATATAGATAAAGATTCCCCACAAAACGCCAATGACTGTAATGATAGTTCGGGTTTTATTTTTGGATATGGATCCAAAAATCTCTTGCCAGGTATCCCGATCAAAAAGAATGTTCCTTCTACTCATCTCGTAACGCTATTATGGGTTTGATTCGTGCCGCTCGTTTGGCGGGGATATAGCCTGCTATAGCACCAAAGACAACTAAAATAAAAGTGGCCCAAAAAGCAGTAATATTATCTATGTAGGGGTTTTTTATAAAGAAATCCTCCAAGGTCACCCCAATATTCTTAAGCAGTATGATCCCTAAAATCATCCCTGCATAACCCGATATTAATGTAATAAATATTGACTCCTGAAGAATCAACTGGATAACAGAACGAGGAGTGGCACCTAAGGCTTTTCTAATTCCCAATTCTTTTGTTCTTTCTTTGACTACAAAGACCATGATATTTGAAATACCAATGATACCTGCAATCAGTGTTCCCAATCCAACAAAGGTGACAATGATTTGTAAGACATTTGCAAATTGTTGATTTCGTTTGAAATTGTCGGCTGCATTATTGATGAAAATTCCTCCAGAATCTGTGGGGTCTATGGATTTCTTTTTCTTTAAAAACAAACGGAGTTTCTTTTCAAAGGCTAAAGAACCAACATGCCCTACACGGGGTGGAAAAGTAACAATAATTTGATCCAATTTATCATTGTTTTTTTCGATTCGTTGCCGTGTGGTGTAGGGTAAATAAATAATTCGTTCCTCTCGATCTCCTCCGCTGTCTTGAAATACTCCAACCACGCGAAACATCACAGAGCCTATGTCCAAGAATTTCCCTAGCGGGTTTTCATTTTTGAAGAGGTCCTGAGCAACTAAACGACCAATGACAACGACCTTACTTTGTTCTTTTAGGTCTCTATGGTTAAGAAAACGCCCACTCATCATTACGGTATTTTCCGTCTCTCGATGCGCTGGTGACACGCCTCTCGTTGAATAGTTATCAGACTCATTTTTATATTTTACCTGAGCCGATCTTGATATTCTTGGCGTAATATCCTCTAAATAAAAGGGGAAATTCAACTTAATGTCCGCCAAGTCGCTATTATCGAATTCAATACGACGATCTTTTTTAAAGCCTTTGTATGCTTTTGTCGTTTTACCTGGGTAGAGAAACAATGCATTGGTTGATTCATCCATGAAAAACTCTGCAAATGAATTTTTCAACCCGTTGCCTAATCCGAAGAGCATAACAAATATGAATATTCCAAGGGCTACGGTGAAGCCAGATAAAAACGTTCGAAGTTTATTTTTTCGAATGGTTTCAAAAATTTCTTGCCAGCGATCTCTACTAAACATACTTAGAAGCTAATTCTTGGTTAACTTTTTTATCCTGAACAATGACACCGTCTTTGAGGGTCACAATGCGTTTACACATCTTGGCTATATCATGCTCATGAGTGACCACCAATATCGTTTTACCTTCTTCATTGATCTTCTGAATCAAATCCATTACTTCATAAGATGTGGTCGTATCCAACGCTCCTGTGGGCTCATCGGCTAATAACACCTTCGGTTGTGAAGCTAGAGCTCGAGCAATGGCTACACGTTGTTTTTGACCCCCTGATAGTTCGTTGGGCAGATGCGTTGCCCAATCCTTAAGCCCTACTTTTTCTAAATAATCCAGCGATTTTTGTTGACGTTCTTTGCGTTTTATCCCTTGATAATATAGGGGAAGTGCCACGTTTTCTAGTGCTGATTTGTAATTGATTAAATTAAATGATTGAAATACAAAACCTAGAAATTTATTTCGGTATTGAGCTGCTTTTGTTTCATCTAAATCTTTAATGGGAACTTCATCCAACTCGTACACTCCAGAATTGGCAATATCCAGCATTCCAATAATATTAAGTAAGGTGGATTTTCCAGAACCAGAAGATCCCATTATAGCTACGAGTTCGCCTTCTGCTACTTCAAAATCAATTCCCTTAAGAACATGCAGGGAAGAGTTCCCCATCTTGTAAGATTTGTGTAGGTCATTGATTTTAATCATGGACTGGGCTTGAAAAGTTAAACAAAAATAATACTTTGACCCACAAAAGAGGGATTCTAAATGAAATTGTTACAGTTATTACAATTATTCTTTCATTATTTTAAAAACTCTCCATCCCACAAGAAATACTAAAATATAGGGTATAGCCATTAGATACACGATTCCATCATTGATTCCTTTGGCTGTATTTTGTCCTTCTTCTGATTCCAAAACGGCACGACACATAGAACATTGCGCTTCTACTGCCTCGGGAAATGTAAAGGCAACAAATAGTACGATAAGAATCTCTTTTTTAAGCATAATAGGGAGCTATCATTAAGTATACAACAACCCCAGTTACGGCAATATATAGCCAGATAGGGAAGGTGATTCTCGCTATCTTCTTATGAGCGCCAAAGTGTTTGGAGATGGCACGAACATAAGTGACAAGAACCATGGGTATGATTCCAATAGAGAGTGTAATATGAGTAATTAAAATAAAGAAATAGACATATCGAATGAATCCTTCCCCGCCATAAGGGGTGGAATCTGAAGTCATATGGTAAGCAACATACATCACCAAAAAAAGGAGAGAGAGGAAGATTGACGTTTTCATCAAAGTCTCGTGTAGAGCTCTTTTCTGGTTTCGAATCGCCCAATAGGCAAACAATAATAATACAGCAGTGATCCCGTTAATTGTTGCATATATAGGAGGTAATATTGTCAAAGGCGCTACATTGGGAACACGGACACCAAACAAAAGGGCCACCAACAACGGAACAATAACTGATACGGCAATAATTAACGTCTTGTATTTTAATTTTTCTTCTGCCATGGTTTATTCTTTTAGCAATTTTTCTACATCTTCCAACAACATCTCCGTTCCGGACATCTCTAACGAAGATTCTTGATCAATCCCCAAATAATATACAATTGGATTGCCATAAGCGTCTAGGCGAGAACGAATAAATCCTTCTTTATCAATCAAGGCAAAATACCCTTGATGCTCAAAGCCTCCTGCAACACTAGGATTGATACTTGCAAAGATATTAAATCCTGTGTTGGCAAGCTCAAAAATAGTGGGCTTCTCCCCTGTTAAGAAATGCCAATGGGGTGATTCAACTTCATATAGAGACGCATATTGTTTCAAAACAGAAGGCGTGTCATGTTCGGGATCAATGCTGAACGAAGCGATTCCAAAATCGTTGCGGCGACCAAACAAAGCATCCAAGCGTTTCATATTCTGATTCATTAGAGGACAAATACTTGGGCAACGAGTAAAAAAAAATTCAACCACGTATACTTTGCCTAAGAAATCCTCATTACTTATATAGAGGCTGTCCTGATTGCGCATTAAAAAATCGGGCACTTTACGAGCTTTGCCATCCAAAATGATGTAGGATAATGGGGTTGCAGCAGTTGATCGATTGTCTTCCAAGATTTTACCCTCCTGAATGCGACTTAGGAGTGTGGGAAAAGTTATAACGGCAAAAATCACCACCACCAAAACCAAGCCGATGGATTGATAAGTTTTCATTTGTCACTGGTTTTATTGTACTTCTTCAAAGCCCTGCGGTATTCTGCCAGAATCACTTTTACATCGTCTACCATTTTATTGTTTATTTCCGCAACGGATTGGGCATTAAAACCATAGAGGATCGTTTCATCTTCATCATCATCGCGCCCACGAAGATTTATTTCTTTATCTATAATAAACACCTCTGGGCGACTCAATTCTTCGGTGAGTTTGAGAGGGGTTTTGAGGCTGCCAAAAAATTCCCTTATCTGAAGGGAATCTCCAAAGATAAAGTTCCATTTAATTAGGTCTGTTCCGACACCTTCGGTTAATTCATTTTGTAAGTTAGCCACCTTTTGTTGTTGCCCCTCTTCGAGAACCATAACAAACTGAAAATCATTGAATTCATAAAAGCGCTTATATATCTTTTGATTTAAATTCAGAGCATCTCCTTTTTTCTGATCTGTATCACGTCCCCAAAAACCGAGGATTGTAATTTTGTTTTTTAATTGAATGGAATCGTCTCGTGCTGTGTTCCAATCAGTGATCTCAGCCACCGACTCTGAAAGAATGGGAAGGGTAGAAAAGTTGTTTTTCCCTGAAGCAAAAAACAAATAAATCAATACGGGAAATACGAATAGGACTCCTAAAACGAGGAATTTTTGTATTTCTTTATTCATAGCCTATTGATACAAAAAGCGGAATTATACCGCTTCTAAGTTAAAAGTTCCAGCTCACAAAGCCGTCTCGCATGACATCAAAGATGTAATCTGCCTCTACCAATAAAATAAAAACCAAATAAGGAATAAGGATAATCAGTGGGAGCACTATCGCACTTTTCAAATTACTTTTCTCATCACGAATATGCATGAAATCCCAAGCGATATAGTAGGCCTTGACCAAGGTCAATATGATAAAAATCCAATTGAGAAGTTTCATTCTCAAAAACATTGTGTTCAATGGAGCGGGTTTGATGATCCCAAGCACCACCTCAACGGTAGTTACTATGGATAAAAAAATCAGAACCCCCCAAATTTTTTGTTGGTTCGATCTAAACTTTAATAACCCTCTAAATATTGCTAGTTTGTGTGCTTCTTGTGCCATGCGTTCTGATTAGTTTTATACGAGGTAGAAAAAAGTGAATACAAATACCCATACCAAGTCTACAAAGTGCCAATAAAGACCTACTTTTTCTACCATTTCATAATGTCCTCTTCGCTCATAGGTACCCATAATTACATTTAGGAAAATGATGATATTGATAATCACACCCGAGAAAACGTGAAACCCATGAAAGCCCGTTATAAAGAAAAAGAAATCAGCAAACAGGCGGTTTCCGTACTCGTTGTGAATGAGATTGGCTCCTTCAACTACTCCAACAACTTGATTCATTTTATCAAGTGAAGCCTCGCGACTGAGCACTGTCTTTTCTCCCTCTGCATTAAGTTTTTGAATGCGAACAACAAGGTTTTCATCTTGGGTAAAACCCTCTTGCACTTCGGCCACACTATAGGTTGGTAATGAACCTTCGCCAACAAACCAAACTCCGTTGCTGGTTTGGTGGTTCGCTCGGGGGGTTTCTATGGAAGAAGCAAAGGCCTCTAGAGCAACCCTTTTGCCAGAGTCTGCGTTAACAAACTGAAGTATCTGGCCTCCTTTGGTTTCGACCGCTCCGTATTCTCCTTTGATAAAGTTTTTCCATTCCCATGCTTGAGAACCAACGAAAACAGCCCCTCCAATAATGGTAAGAAACATATAAAAAACAACTTTTCCCTTCTGCATATGATGACCAGCATCAACAGCCAACACCATAGTTACCGAAGAAAAAATCAATATAAAGGTCATTAAAGCTACGTAATACATGGGAGCATCTATCCCATGAAGAAATGGAAAGTGCGTAAATACCTCGTCGGCGATGGGCCAAGAATCAATATTTTTAAATCTTGAAAAGCCATAGGCTACTAAGAATCCTGAAAAAGTTAACGCATCGGATACGATGAAAAACCACATCATTAATTTTCCATAACTCGCGTTTAAGGGTTTATTACCTCCGCCCCAAACGTTAGTTTCAGCAGCAGCTACATCCATAAGTCACTCAATTTAGTTGGATACAAAGTTAGCGGTAGAATAAGACAAAACAAAATAAATACAACCACAAAAAATCGAGAAAGTGCCAGAATAAAACCGCAAGCTCAATTCCCAAGCTCTTTTCAGCCGTGTAGGCTCCTCTGTAGAGCTGAAATAATACAATTAATAACACAATAATTCCTCCTGTCAAGTGAGCCAAATGAAGCAAAACAAGCACGTAGAGAAAAGAAGTTGTAATGGAACTTTCAGCTCCAGTAAAATAGTAGCCTTGTTGAATGATGGCATTGAAGCCTTCAAACTGGGTAATAATAAATCCTCCTGCCAATAGGAGTGTTAACCAGGCTCCTCTTTTTGCCTGAGACAACTGATTATTTTTTACCGCTCGTTCGGTCCAAAAAAAACTCCCACTGCTCAAGAGAATGAGAAGCGTGCTGTAATAGAAAGGAATTGGAATTGAAAAATTTGTTAGCCAATCCGCACGCGTACTACTAACTACATAAGCACTAGTAAGTCCCGCAAAGGTCATTGCCATACTGATCATCCCAAACCAAAGCATCATTTTCTTGGTTCTTCTATTTTGTAAATCGGTCATCATCGTTTATTGCATCAAAAATTTATCAAAGACATATATTAATTGAACCAGCGTGATATAACCAATGCTGGCAAAAGTCAAAATTCGAGCAGCGGCTGCTGTTCTCTGCTGCATAAGACGCAGTGCGAAATACAACAAGCCAAGGCCGCTAATTAGAATCGCCAATGCTCCTGTTCCACTCAACTGTAAGGCACCTGTGTAATGAGTATATGGCATCAGGGAAATCAAAAGGGTCCATAAGGTGTAGAACACTATTTGGAAAGCCGTTACACGATCGGGCTTGCCTGAGGGAAGCATGCGAAAGCCTGCCTTTTGATAATCGGTGTCTAGCTGCCAACCGATTGCCCAAAAATGGGGAAACTGCCAAAAAAACTGAACCATAAATAAAATACCTGGCTCAATTCCAAAACGTCCAGTAGCCGCCACCCACCCCAACATAAAGGGTATGGCCCCTGGAAAGGCCCCAACAAAAACAGCCAGGGGTGTTTTTGTTTTTAGAGGCGTGTATACCGCAACATAAATCAACAAGGATAAGCCTCCAAAAAAGGCGGTTTTTGAATTAATTAAAAACAAGGAATAAAGTCCTAAAACGGCAAAAAGAGTGGCCATCCAAAAAGCCTGCATTTTTGACATCCGCCCCGAGGGCAAAGGGCGGTTCCGTGTTCGCTGCATCAAGGCATCCAAATCGGTTTCAATGATTTGATTGTAGGCATTGGAAGCACCTACGAGTGCAAATCCTCCAATAAGAAGATATACTAGAATTGGCCAACTAATGGACGTCGCTGCCAATAAATAGCCAGCAAAAGATGAAAAAACGACACTAAATGCCAAACGCATCTTGGTCAATTGAGCCAAATCGCTCCAAAGACCTACTTTGGCAACTATTATTGGGGTGTCTGTTCCAGTCTTCATCGTCACACTTAGTGCGCAAAGATAATGACAAAAAAATCCGAAAACTAGTTTCGGATTTATTTTCCTATTTATTGCAATCGAAAAGTTATTGGGTAACTAAATGGAACGCGAACAGGACGTCCTCGTTGCCGACCTGGAACCATTTTGGGAAGCTTTTCTATGATACGTCGAGCTTCTCCCTCTAGGTTCTTGTCCGGTCCGCGGACTTGTATTTTTGTAATATTTCCATTTTCATCAATTACAAAACTCACATAAACCCTTCCCTGTATTCCCATTTCTTGGGCAATTTCGGGATAGCGAAATGTTCGTCGAACATGCCGATCCATCCGATCTTGAAAACACTGTCGACGTTCACTTTTGGCTAATTTTTCACAGCCAGGAAACGTAGGTACTTCTTCAATAACAGCAAAAGGAACTTCATCCAACATATCGTCCATCACTTCCACTTCTTCAATAATTTCTTCCTGATCTGTTTCAGTAGATTCTATAACGGTTTCTTCTACTTCTTCCTCGTCTTCCACTATTTCAATAATCTCAGGAG
>DQCR01000040.1:12429-12655 GCA_003533785.1 Flavobacteriaceae bacterium | reverse complement strand
GGAGGTGTCTTAATCTGTTCTGTGATTGGAATGTCTTCGTCGTCCTCAGCATCTACATTGAGTGCTTCGTAACCGTAGTTGGTTTTGTCATAAGTTTTCCATTCGATAAGTTTCCAGCTTAGAAATAAAACCAGACACAGGCTAATCACAAAAAATAAGGATCGGTTGCGATTTAAATCGACTTTGGGATTTTTTTTCGGTTGCATTCGGTAAGATTTTGGGATTG
>DQCR01000040.1:11538-12050 GCA_003533785.1 Flavobacteriaceae bacterium | reverse complement strand
ATACCTATTGTAATCGGAAGGTAATAGGGATACTAAAGGGAACCCGAACAGGGCGTCCTCGTTGTTTCCCAGGCGTCATTTTGGGTAACTTCCCTATAATTCGTGCTGCTTCCTTCTCTAAGTTTTTATCGGGGCCACGCATTCGTACACCGGTTATACTGCCATCTTTGGCAATAACGAATTGCACATAAACACGTCCTTGAATACCCATCTCCTGTGCAATCTCAGGGTAACGAAAGTTTTTCCGAATGTGACGGTTCATTTTTTCTTGGAAACACGTTCTACGTTCTGATTTTTTAACCCTCTCACAGCCTGGGAAAATAGGGACATCCTCAATCACTGCAAAAGGCACATCAATGTCTTCTTCCACTTCTTCTACTTCAACGATCTCTATGATTTCTTCTTCGTCCGTTTCGGTGGATTCAATCACTGTTTCTTCAACCTCTTCTTCATCTTCTACTACTTCAATGACTTCAGGGGCTGGCGGTGGTGGGGGTGGGGGGGGGGGGGGG
>DQCR01000040.1:0-11224 GCA_003533785.1 Flavobacteriaceae bacterium | reverse complement strand
GGGGGGGGTGGGGTTTTTATTTGTTCGGTGATTGGTACATCCTCATCGTCATCGTCTTCCACGTTTAATGCTTCGTACCCATATAAGCTTTTATCATAAGTTTTCCATTCGATGGCTTGCCAAGAAATCAATAGGATAAAAGCAAGGCCTGCAACGAAATACAGACTGCTATTTTTAGATAAATCAACTTTCGGATTTTTCTTCGGTTGCATAAAATATAGTGTTGAAGGGCTAAACTAAAAAATATTTGACAAAAATGCGCTTTTCATCTTGGAAATTATTGGGAGTGATGAAGGGAGTTTCTCTCGCTTAAGAACCCGTCACTAAAGCTTGATAATCTGCCGCACTCAACAAACCCTCGGTATTGGTTGGATCTTCCATATCAATTTTGATAATCCAGCCCTCTCCATAAGGATCTTCATTAACTTTTTCGGGCGTATCTTCCAATACGGAATTGAAATCCTTTACCATTCCGGATAAAGGCATGAAAAGGTCGGAAACCGTTTTCACAGCTTCTACAGTTCCGAACACCTCTTCTTGGGCCACCTCCTCGTCTAGGGTCTCAATTTCGATGTATACAATATCTCCCAATTCACCTTGTGCAAAGTCGGTGATACCAACAGTGGCCGTATTTCCCTCAATTTTGACCCATTCGTGATCTTTGGTATATAAAAGTCCTTCCGGTACATTCATAGCTGGAGTGTTTTAAACAAATGTAACAGATTTCTTCAGTAAAATAAATCCTAATTTCCAAAATTGTATCGCAGGGTAAATCCAGATCGAATACTTGTTTGAGGGAAGGCCGTTGATACCTCAAATTTGGAAAAATTATGATCGTAGAAAAACAGGGTTGTCAAGTTGCGTGACAAGTTGTAGTCCGCTGCCAATTTTATGGACAAGAGGGTTTGTCCAGCAGTAACTTGATTGTTATTGTATTCTAAGTTTCGAAGTACCGTTATATTTCTTCGGTAGGACAAATCGGCTTTAATATTCAAGTCCCCAGAAAGTGTTGTTCTTCTTCCGTTCAGATTGGCTCTAATACGTAAGTCCCTGATGCGGTAACCCATTCCTAAAACGTACTCATTTCCGCTGGATTCAGTGAGCAAGCTATTGTCCAAACTAAGCGACAAGGCACGATCCCTTTTTAATTCGGCAAGTATTTTTAGTGAGTTTTTGAATTCCACATCCAAACGCAACAAAGGGTTGAATTGCTCAACTAGGTTGATATTACTGAATAAGCGTTCTGTAATTAAATTCCCAGCAGCATCAAATTGAAGAGGGCGTTGTGGATCAAAATCTAAGTTGGTTTGAAAATTGGTCAATGTATAACTCGCCCGATAGGCATGGGCTATAGAAAATCGATTGAATAGATTTTTAAATGCCTTGAGGCTACTCAGACCTGTGTATTTCAAATTCCAGTTGGGTAAGGGAAAAGACTGTATCGGATTCAAATTTATTTTATCAGGAGCCGTATCTGTGTAGGCGGATAGAAAAGCGGCAATTAAAACATCTTGCTGATCTTTACCAAAACCCTGAGGATATCCCAAACCATCCCTATTTTCGGTAGACAATCCCGATTCTCTGGCAAGGCGATCTGCTATTTCATAACGATTGGCTCGAAAGACATCGAAGCTCGCATTGGTGACACCACGTGTTCGGTTGAAAGCTGTTTTAATTAACAAGGTCGACATACCAAAGTTTCCATAGATATTGCTGTTCAATGGAATGTATTCTTGATTTTCTACTTGAAAGTTTTCTCGAATATTTTCAGAATAGGTTCGTTCGGCATTCAAGTCCACAACAAGGTCTTTGAGTGGATTGAATTGTGCGGTTACCGTGAGCTTATTATTGTGAACCTGAGTAAATGGTTGATTGAAATTGGGAAAGCTTGTCAGATAACCATTTCTAGCAGCTTCGTAGCGGATGTCGTCTTGGCTCCCCATGGTGAAACCTAAGGAGGGATTGGTCGTTCCAAAACCGCCTACACCCTGTAAATATCCTGGGAGCACTTTCCCATTGTTTTCAGAATAGTTGAACTGGACGCGTTTGAGGGTGCTCAATCCATCTACAAGTGTTTTGAGTACTGGCTTATTTTTCTTCTTTTTCTTTTCCTCTTCTGTGTTGTTTTCAGGTTCTTTCTCGGCCAAGCGACGTTGTACTAGTGGAGAGAAGCGTGCTGTTTTATTCTTTAAGCCTAGGATGTTGTATAGACGGTCAAAAGAAATAGATCCTGCTAGGGATTTGGTGTTGGCATTCTGCACCGTGTGGACAATCCCCAATGCAGTCCCTTCTTCACTAAGAACGTTGGCTAATGCTTCTGATCCACGTTGCCAGTTAAAGTTTCCTGAATAGTTGTAATTCGCATCGATAAAACTCAAAGCCGGGATATAGCGTAAGGGTAGTTTATAATTTAAAATCAATGCTTGGTTGTAAACATTACTTTCGCCAAGGTTCCAAAGCTCGTCCCAAACATCCCGATTGTAGGGACTGCTTAGGCCTCTGTTTTGTTCATAGGCTTGAAAAGGTTTGCGAACAATATTGTTGCTATTGGCTGTAAAAGTCATTCGCAAAGAGCGTGATAAATTGTGATTAAGTGTATAGGACCAATCCACCAAGAAATTTCGCTGTTGAAGTTCTGGAAGGGCTAGCTGTTGTGATGCATCAACTCCCTCGAGATACACTTCTCGAAACTGCTGGTTCCGATATCTACGGTTGATATTTGAGGTAAAACCAATTGAGTTGGGCAGTGGAGAAAAATTAATTTGTCGCAACCACTCCCAATATTTTTTAGTCTTCAATGCCTTTATTTTTTGAAACGGATTAATTTCAAATGGCTGAAAGCTGTATCCATAATTGGCCGACAGAAGAAGGTTAATATCTTTGAGCTCTTGTATTTCGAAGTCGTTGTGGGTCTGCTCATTGTAGGCGTAAGACACATCTAAATTTTCGGGGCTATAAAAGCGTGTTTTACCACTCCCTGTTTTTTGTTTCCTTAGGCCAATCACGCTAATGCTTTTTCGTTTGGTGTAGTCAATAGCTTGTTTTCTTATAGCCTCCCTGGTAGCCGGGTTTTGCGCTGTTTCCAGTCGAGTTTCCAATTCTAAATCTTGATAATAAGGATCGAATTCAGGAGTAATCACCGTTTCACCCACACTAAAGTTTAAAGGCGCTTGCAATCCCCATTTTTGGGGAAGCAACTGCCCTATGTTTACATTGGAGACCATATTGTATTGCAACAGTTCTTCTCGATTGCTGTTGTTGGGTGACTGATCCAACCCGCCAAATCCAATACTAGAATAACGCCCTGTAGCCGAGAGAGAAGCAAAATTGGCCATATTGGCATCGAGAGAGGCCACTGCAGCCCATCCGCCTTCTGAATCAATTCCTGCAATCCGCAACTCGTTAAACCAAACCTCTCCACACAGGACATCCCCAACATGAGTAGACGGGTTTTTCACCCCAATCATCATTGTTTTAATGCTTCCCAATGAGGGGTTTCCTTTCACTGAAAACTTATATTTTTTCGCTCCTGGGAGCATGGAAATTGGAGTAGTTTCTCGAATGGGGGTGAGTTCTTCGTCAAAATAAAGGGCTTCCCCAGCAAGGGCTTGTTGAAGTGCTTTGGCCTTGAGCTGGGTAAGTTTCTCAAGGGTTACTTCAATCGAATTACTATCGGGTTGCCAAACCTCATTTGCAGACAGTTGATTGCTGTTATTTTCTTCATAAGCTGTGGGTTTGAGTGGGACTTCTATTTGATAATAATTGTCTTGATAATCGGTTCCCAACCGAATAAAGGCCACCAGACGTCGATCATAATCTTGGGCGTTGCCTTCTCCTGGGAGTTTGCTTTGACCTGGTATGGATTCAGCATGCAAATACATATGCAGCTTTTTGTATTGTCGCATGTCTACATCCACAGATTTAAAAATAGCTCGAGCATCTTGGGGCTGCAGATCGCAAACACGAAAGGCTAACGATTGTTCATTTTGACGAACAATGGTGTTGTTGGTGTTGACCTGTTCACGAACGATGTCGGGGGGAAGTATATAATTAATAGGGATTCGGTTTTCATTTTCCAGAATGTTGACTGTACTGATATCAACTGTTGTATTGGGGTTGCGATTAATCTTCGGATTGATCTGTTGAAGATAGCGACGCCAATCCCCTCGCACCAATTCTAAAGTTCCAAAACGGAAAACAACCGGTTGTTCAAACCCACTCAATACCATCCGCATAAAACGAATGGATCGCAAATCTTCGATGTTGTTAATTGCTTCAAAGTATTGTTGAAATGCTGTTCCTTGATAGTAGCCTTTTTGAACTGGTACTTTGAATTGAATCCAGCGGGTGTTGATTTCATCTCCGTTTGGCACGTTCACTTTTACATTTTCTCGAACATCGGTTACAAATGGATGATTCCCTACCGTCATGTCACGAGTGATCGGGACTCGATATTCGAAATAACTGTCAATGGTGTTCATACTCTGATCCCTATTGATATCTTCTGTGTCCGGTTCTGTATTATTTCCTCGATCAGTATTGGAAAAATCAATGGGTGAGTTCCCGTCCGTACCGTTGTAGTTTTTGTAGCGATCGAGTATGCCTCCTTGTGCCGAAACAAAGTAATCATAATTGTCTCCAGCAGGATCCTCTGCAGGACCGTTGGTGTAAATTTGAGCTTCGTCGTTATCCGACAATCCATCGAGTCCTACATCCTGCAATGGACGGTCTTCCGCATTCGTGTTGAAAGCATACAGTAAGGATTGTGTGGCTGGAACGACCCCCCAGTCGGTATTGAAAACCAATGAGGTTTCGTCTGCACCAGGCAACCCATTTTCGTATTGCTTGCGTCCGTCTTTGAGAATGTCTTCTGAAATATTTCCCAAATGAAACACCAATTCACCAAGATCATTTTCTTCGCCATTCAATTCATTGAACGTGTCCAATAACCAAAATTCTATAAATTCCACATTGGACTGTTCAAAGTTGGTCGCAGCTATGGGACGTGTGATTCCTGCCCAATTCTCAGCCGGAGCTTGGACAAACTCTGTTTCCTCGCTGTTGTTGTAGGGTCCTTTTTCTCTAGGATAAAAGGCTAAATCCAGCGTGTTTTGTATGGTGGTTGTCCCCTGCACTAAATCCTGTTCTGGAAAGATTTCTTTGATGAAGATTCGACGGGTAGTATTGAGGGAAATATCATCGTTGTTGATTCCTGCTGGTCTTCCGGGACGAAAAAAAACAGGGTCCAGAGTATACCAAGCTAGCTTAGCACGCCCCTCACCCGAAGCTAAAGGAGTTGGAGCCTCCGATCCTTTATAGTTTTTTGCAGGCACACTGGATAATTTCCAAGCAGTAAATCCTTTTACATCAATGGTGGTCTGAGCGCCTTCAAAATCGTCGATATAAACAGTTGCTTCTCCCTGAAGCTGGGTATTTCTGGGATTCCCTGCTTTCAATGACGCAATTTCCCCTCGGAAAGATAAAAGCGAAGGAGTCTCTGTGACTCCACTAGGGAGCTTGCTGGCCAGTCGTGTTAAAAAAGGCAACTCTGTAGAAAAATTGGTGTTGAATCCTAGCATTGTATTATTTACTGGTTCTGTCCCATAGTTGGCTTTTTGTGTCAGTGGGTTTTCACTCAGGTTGAGTAAGGTGCCTCCGAAGACCACTTTATCATTGAGCTGATGTTGAACATTAACTCCAGAAAAACGTTTGTTTTGTTGATTGAAGAAAGAATTATTTTCTACCGATATTTCTACAGGTACGTTAGATGACTTCAAGCCTTCGTCGATAATAATCACACGGCCAATATCATAATTCACAGTATAGTCGACTCCTTCTTGAAGCAAACGCCCCCCTGCTGTTACACGCACAGAACCTCTAGGAACATTAAAGGCTCCAATAGGAATCCCCTCTCCTCCCTCCGATTTATATCGTCCTTTTAATTCAAATTTATTTTTTTCGGTTGCTTCCAAAGCAGCGGCCTTGGTTTGTGCATACATTTCACGAAAAACATACTTTTTTTGATTGGCATTATATGTGGTTGGGAGGTCATACTGCTCTGTATTTTCTTCGGTTTGAAGCAATTCAAAAAGAAAAGATCCAAAGGGTTCAACACTTGGAAAAATAATTCTCCCAAATTGTGGATCAATAGTAATTCCTGGGATAAAGTCAAAAAAACCATCGCCTTGGGGCAAAGGGTCTTGATAATTATTCAATCGATCAAGCTGAAACGTATTCAAAAGAATCTGTTCTTCCAAGTTCTCTGGCCACTTTCCATTATCTACTGGCGTCATGTAATTAATGGGGGAAGGATCGGTGTAGAGAATGGAAAGCCGGAATTCATCTTCGGCAAGCTGAAACGCTCCTGTATTGTATACATTTTTCATCATCAAATTCCAGACAGGCTGTTGCACATTGGTGAGGTTGCTTTTCAGCATTTTCACTACCAGGTTGTTATTTTGAATCTGGTCTCGGTTTTGACTAGTGGCTTGTAAAGTTTCTGTACTAGGAACATCTCCATTGGCAAACTCACCTACTTGATAGACTTCCCCTGCATAGGTATATTGGAAAGCCACAGCCAGCACTTCGTCATTACTCAGCCGTTGATTTAGAGAAATATATCCCAATTGAGGATGGTATTGAAATTCGTTGGATTCAAGTTTACGTGCACTTTCCAATAGAGCATAATCAAACCCTTCTTGCACTTGTGCACTCAAGTTTCCAAAGCCTGCTTGGGCCGTAGCGATATCTCGAATGGCATTGGTCAGAATCCCCGAATTGTTTGAGATCAATTTCGGATCAAGTAGGTTTGCAGCATTGTTGGGGAGTCCATTCACCGCTTCTGCTGTAAAAAAGGATCCTGTTTTATCATCGAGTAGGGTGTTCTCAGGATGAGCCTCCCCCAGGTCTTGAATGGCAATAATATTTCGGATGTTTTGCGTCTGCGCACTCCGATTGGTAATCCATACCTCAATTCGAGTAATTTGTATAGGGGAATTGATATAGGGATACGTCTTCAGGGCTTCATCGTAGTGATCACGAAAGTATTGTGACAAAAAATAGTGACGGTCTTCTTCATAGTCTAGGGCAAAAACACTAAAACTATTTAGACGCCCACCTCCTTGTGCCGTGATATTCTGAGATTGAGAACGCTGTTCTGAAAAAACCGTAGTGATGTAAGTTTTACCAAACTTAAGATCAGCTCGTACGCCAAACAGACTCTGTGCCCCTTGAATTAAGCTATTGTTGATTGGCATACTGATGTTTCCAAGATCAATATTTTGAATGATTCCATCCTCTGTTACTTTACCATTCAAGTAATCGGTCACTTTATTTCCTAATTGCGTTGGATCTTGAGCATACCCTTTAATTTTATCTTGAAAATTGGCAATGGATTGTTGTGCTTGTTCAAATTGTGCCTGTGCTTCAAGCGCTTTGGATTTTAAATCTTGTATTGTATTTTGTGCCTGATTGTATTTTTCTTTCAATTGATCAGCCTTTTCCAAAATCCCTCCTCGATCTGAAACTCCTACGGCCTCGGTCAATTTTGGAGGATTGAATTGAATTTTTACTAGATTTTGAAAATCGAATGTCGATTCCGTATCATAATTTGCGGTAATCTGAAGACGCTCACCGATATTCCCTATCAAACTCAAACTGATTCGCTGATCGAAATCAAAACTAAAATTACGCCGCAAGGTTGGAGAAGCAATTGGATTGTCGTTGCGTTGATACCGAACTCCAAAATCTACTCCTATAGACCCTTGGGGTTTGATGTTGATGGCATTGCTTCCAAAAATGTTTTGAAAGAATTCATTATTGATATATAGCTCGGGTAAAAGATTTTTCTGTGATTCTTGAAGGTTTTCTTTTTTCCCGCTGAGAGTTTCTGTTTTTTCTTTAAAATAATTTTTGAGGGATTCTTTAAGCACTAGGGCATCGTATTCCTTTGGTGTGAGAACCAAAGGGGTGGTGATGGGATACCCATCAATCTCTACTGCTAGATAATACAAATCCCTTTCGGGATCGTAACTATAATTTTGGGAAACGGCTGATGCTGCAGGAAGGGTTATTTTTCCAATTTGACTATTGGAGTCCGTGGGGGTCTGTGCTAAAGTTGAGACGTGACAAAAAAGTCCAGCTAAGAACAGCAGGACGAGCGTAAAAGTGGGGTTAAGATGTAGGCGCTTCCTCCCGGTATGCAATGTGTTTTACAATTTATTCAAAGCGGCTTTTATAAGCATTTCTACCGATGTGTCTGGTTGGCTTTGAATGAGGTTATCAATCACTTTTTCACTAGAGCGTCTTGGATAACCAAGAACCTCTAATGCTGATAACGCTTCTTCTTTGATTGTATTGCCTGAAATAGCCTCTATTTGCTCCATTTCTGGAAGGGTTTTGATCTTGTCTAAAAGCTCAATAATTACACGTTGGGCGGTCTTTAATCCGATGCCTTTGATGGACTGTATCGTGGGTACGTCTTCTGTGAGTATGGCCTTTTGGATTTGCAAGGGCTCCAGAGAAGATAGCATGGTCCTGGCTGTACTGGCACCAATCCCCGATACCCCAATCAATAAGCGGAATAAGGCACGTTCACTATGACTCGCAAAACCATAGAGCGTGTGTGCATCTTCTCGGATCAATAAATGGGTGTAGAGCTTGATGGCTTCTTCGCTGGGCAATTGCCCAAAGGTGTGTAAAGAAATATGAACCTCATACCCTATGCCATTACAGTCAACAACGACATGGGTGGGGTATTTTTCGACTAATTTTCCTTGAATCTGGGTGATCATAGCGTACCCTTTTTTTGTTGTGCGTCCACTACTGCCACCGCTGTCATGTTTACGATTTCTTCTACCGATGCACCCAGCTGGAGGGTATGCACGGGAAATGCCAGTCCCATCATGATCGGCCCTATAGACAAGACTCCATTCAGTTCTTTCATTAATTTGTAGGTGATGTTTGCCGCGTCTAAGTTGGGAAAGACTAAGGTGTTCACCCGAGTGTTTTTGAGTCGAGAAAAAGAAAAGCTCTTTTCCATCATCTCAGGGTTTAAAGCAAAATCAGATTGCAAAGGCCCGTCGACTACCATATCGGGATAGTAACGATGGAGATAGGCAACGGCCTCGGAAACTTTTTTAGCTTCTTCGGAATCATTAGATCCAAAGTTAGAAAATGACAAAAGTGCGATGGCTGGTGTCAATCCAAACATTTTGGCGGTCTGGGCTGTCATTTGCGCAATTTTAGCCAATTCTTTAGCTGAAGGATTTATATTTATTGAGGTATCGGAAAGAAATAAGGGCCCTCTTTGTGTCAACATTAGATTTGTAGCGGCGACCCTTCTGATGCCCTTGGCCGTGCCTAAGGTTTCCAGTATGGGTTTCACTACTTGGGGATAATTTCTTGAATAACCTGAGATCATGGCGTCCACATCTCTATTCTTTACCATCATGGAACCAAAATAGTTCCGCTCTCGCATCAACCGTTTCGCATCGTAAAGCGTTTTCCCTTTTCTCTTTTGATCTTCCCAAAAAAGCTGTGCATAACGGTCTCTATTTTCTTTTTGATCATCTGCTTTGGGATCGATTATGGCGACTTCCTCATCGAATTCTATTGTGTCCATCAGTTTTTTGATGGTTTTCTTTCGACCTAGCAAAACAGGAATGGCAATTTTCTCTTCCAAAACGATCTGAGCCGCTTTTAAAACATCCAATTGGTCTGCTTCTGTAAAAACTACAGTTTGGGGATCTATTTTAGCACGATTGTGAAGCAAACGCACCAGTTTCTGGTCATTCCCAAGGCGTTTTTGAAGGGTATCTTTATAGCGATCCCAGTCCTCAATAGGGGCAGTTGCTACCCCCGATTCCATCGCCGCTTTTGCCACTTCCAGTGGGATTTCCACAATCAAACGGGGATCAAAAGGCTTGGGAATGATATAGTCTTTGCCAAAACTCAAACGGGTTTGGTCATAAGCTACATTTACTTGTTCTGGGACAGGTTCTTTAGCCAATTGCGCCAAGGCTTTGACGGCTGCCTTTTTCATCGCTTCATTGATCGCAGTTGCTCGCACATCCAGTGCTCCACGGAAGATGAATGGGAAACCAAGTACATTATTCACCTGATTGGGATGATCGGATCGGCCTGTAGCCATAATCAAATCGTCTCGAACGGAACAAGCTAGGTCATAATTAATTTCAGGGTCGGGATTGGCCATTGCAAAAACAATGGGTTTTGGAGCCATGTCGCGTAACATTTGCTCCGAAACAATATTCCCTAGTGAGAGACCAATAAATACATCTGCGCCAGCTAATGCTTCATCAAGGGTGTTAAGATTATTTGCTGTGGCAAACTCCGCTTTTTCTTGGGTTAGATCCGCTCTGTCTTTTCGAATAACCCCTTTGCTGTCGGTCATTACTATGTTTTCCGCACGAGCACCAAAAGACTGGTAGAGTCGGGTACAGGAGATAGCAGCTGCACCAGCCCCAGAGACAACTATCGTGACCTCTTCTATTTTTTTATCAACCAATTCCAAAGCGTTAAGTAATGCAGCACAGGAGATTATAGCCGTTCCATGCTGATCGTCGTGCATAACAGGGATGTCCAGCTCTTCCTTTAATCTTTTTTCAATTTCAAAGGCTTCTGGGGCTTTGATGTCTTCCAGGTTGATTCCCCCAAATGTTGGGGCAATGGCTTTAACCGTATTGATAAACTCTTCTGGATCGTTGGCATCAATTTCAATATCGAAGACATCGATATCTGCAAAGATCTTGAACAACAGCCCCTTTCCTTCCATAACCGGCTTGGAGGCATTGGGACCAATATCTCCCAATCCCAGTACAGCCGTACCATTGGAAATCACTGCCACTAGATTCCCTTTGTTGGTGTATTTGTAGACGTTGTTGACTTCCTTTTCAATTTCCTGACAAGGAATAGCTACTCCAGGAGAGTAGGCCAACGCCAAATCTCGTTGTGTTTGGTAACGCTTAGTAGGGACTACCGCAATTTTCCCAGGGGTGGGTTTGGCATGGTAGACGAGCGCTTGTCGTCTTTGTTGATTCTCATTCATAGCTATGATTCTAATTCAAAAGTAGCAAAGAAATTTGGCCCTAAATGAAAAGTGTTGGACAAAATCCTATTCCTCGTTTTCTTTCTCTGTCACAAATAAGGAAAAAACACCGCCAATGATGAAGAAGACTCCTGCCAAACGAATGATATTTATTGGGTT
>DQCR01000032.1 GCA_003533785.1 Flavobacteriaceae bacterium | reverse complement strand
AATAGATGGCGTATCGATTCAGGCGCTATACGATCGGGCAAGAGTGCTGGAAGTTCCCCCCTGTGCCTATGTAGGGTTGGATACCGCGCTTTGGGATTGGACAGCCAAAAAAGCAGGCATGCCTTTGTTTCAAATGCTGGGTTTTCCAAGACCCCATACTCCCACCTCGGTGACTTTAGGAATCAACCCGCCGGAGGTGGTCAAAGAACGAATTCCCCTTCTTTTGGATGGAACCACAGTAAGGTCTTTAAAAATCAAGTTGGGATCACCCGAAGGTATAGAGGCAGACAAAGCCATGTTCCAACAAGTACTTGAAAGCACCCGGAAGTACGATGTAAAAATTCGTGTAGATGCAAACGGAGGCTGGGATGTTGGAGCGGCAAAACAGATGATGCAATGGCTGGCCGACAGAAAAGTAGACTATATTGAACAGCCCTTAAAAGAAGGAGAAGAAGATCGATTAAAAGAACTTTATGAAAACCGACCACTACCTATTTACCTAGATGAGTCTTGTCGATTTTCAGAGAACATCCCCGGTTTTGCCGCTCATGTGGATGGGGTTAATATGAAATTAATGAAGTGTGGCGGAATTACAGAGGCGTTACGGATTATTTCCACGGCACGTGCTCATGGTTTAAAAACCATGATTGGGTGTATGAGTGAATCTTCTGTAGCAATTGCTGCTGCAGCTGCTTTAACGGGTGGGATTGATCATATCGATTTGGACTCTCATTACAACCTGGCTCCCGATCCTTCTCAAGGGGCACCTATGGTGGACGGGGTGACCCTCCCTCTCGGAATTCCCGGACACGGGGCAGAACTAAAAAAAGAATTTTATGTTAGATCCTAAGTTAAAAGTTGCCGTCTACATGGAAGACCATATCGATAGTGATTATGGTAAAATGGGTATGGGTGTGGTGCGCTATTTAAAAAACCCTATAGTTGGGGTAGTAGATAAAACGTATGCAGGCCAATCCATGCGAGATTTCATGAACCTTCAAAGAGAAGTTCCTATTTTAAAAAACCTCGAAGCCGCTATCGAGCAGGGTGCTGAAGTTTTAATTTTGGGCATCGCCCCTTCTGGCGGGAGAATCCCAGAGTCGTGGAATTCAATTATTGTAGAAGCGCTTGAAGCAGGCTTGAGCATTGTAAACGGTCTTCACGACTTGTTAGCGCCTAGATGGGGAACTCAAATAAAAAATCCAGAAACTCAATGGATTTGGGATGTTCGAGTTCCTCAATTTATCCCTGCTATTGCTACAGGAAAAGCAGCCTCATTGACAAATAAACGCGTCCTCTTTATCGGTACCGATATGGCGGTAGGAAAGATGACTTCAGGCTTAGAATTATACGATGATCTTTTGAAACGAGAAGTAAATGTAGGTTTTATTGCTACGGGTCAAATAGGAATTACTCTTATGGGGAAAGGGATCCCCTTGGATGCCTATAAATTAGATCATGCCTGTGGTGCGGTAGAGCAAATTGTAATGGAAGCAGCTGAAAATGAAATCGTAATTGTAGAAGGTCAGGGATCTTTATTACATCCAGGGAGTTCTGCAACCCTTCCTCTGATGCGCGGAAGTTGTCCTACCCACTTGGTCTTATGTATTCGTGCAGATAAGAAAACCTTGCGAAGCCCAGAGCATATTGCTGTTCCAGACCTGAATGAATTTATCGCGCTAAACGAAGCGCTCGCGACAGTAGTGGGGACTTATCCGCAGGCAAAAGTAATCGGGATATGTGCCAACACCAGTACATTGCCCGAAGCGCAAGCCCAACAGTTTATCAGTGACCTTAGTGAGAAGACGGGGATTGAAGTAACAGATCCAGTTCGCTTTGGAGTAACAGGTATTTCAGAACTTCTTTTAAAAGATTAATACATTTTTTCGCGGCTCACTTGCTGGTGTAATGGCAATCCTTTTTCAAGGCGATCAAAACAGTCCAACACTTGGTAGGTGCTCTCTTTGGGATAGGTCAAACTAGCAATATGAGGAGTGATTTTTACCTTGGGGTGTGCCCACAGCGGACTTGATTTAGGAAGCGGTTCTTCTTCAAAAACATCTAAGAATGCACCCGAAAGGAGTCCCGTATTTAAGGCTTTTACGATATCTTTTTCAACTTGAACAGCTCCCCTGGAAACATTGATGAGGTAGGTAGGTTCTTTAAACTTTTCAAAGAGTTGATAATTCAACAAGCCATGTGTTTTTGGGGTGTAGGGAATGGTACATACCAGGACATTGATTTGGCTGATAAAGTCCTCAAACTGATCCCCAGAGTAGGAGGGAAAAGCGGTTTCTTTAGGCGAATTAGAATATCCTATTACAGGAAAACCCAAATGATGAATTTTATTGGCAGCATCCCTACCCAAATGCCCGATTCCCAATACGCCTACCTTAACAGAGCGTTCTATAAACTCAAATTGCGCCCAGTGTTTGTTTTGTTGTGCGGCTTGAAACTCATACCATGAGCGGTGGTGATTTAAAAGCGCCATAAGGATGTAATTGCTCATGGAGAAGGCCATTTGTGGATCCACAACTCGGCAAACCGGAATGTGCTTTGGAATGGTTTCATCGGAGAGTACATGATCCACTCCTGCACCCATAGAAAAGATTAGTTTTAAATTTTTAAAGCGAGTCAGCGCCCCTTTGGGTTGCTTCCAAACCATGACGCAAACCACATCCTCGGGATGTTCTGTTTCCAAACCAATCAACAGCGGAATATGGGGAGCAATTCGTTCAAAATTCTCCTTCCATTTTTGTGTGGGTACTGGGGGAGCGATGATCGCAAAACGCATGAGTAAAAGTTTAATATATCCGAATTAAAGATAGACTAAATTTGTATTTTTGTACAAAACACTTTCTTATGAATGTTTTAAATGCTTTTCAAAGAATGCTATTGTTTTTTTTCATGATTTCTTTACTATCCTGCACCAAAGACGCAGACGAGGAAACCTTGTCCACCTTAAATACAAAAGAGCAAATCGCAGAGCAAATTTTAATTAAGACCAATGCAATACGAAGAGCAAATGGATTGACAGATTTGACTCAAAATGATGAGATGGATCAACTGGCAGTGTTGCACAGTGAGAATATGATAACATTCAATTTTTTTGATCACGTAGATCATGAAAACAAATCCCCTTCAGACCGAGCAGACGATCTAAACTTTGGATGGTCACGCATTGCAGAAAATATTGGACAGGTTCCTTGGTTTGAAAATGTCAACGGCTGTGGAGATACGCGTTCTGTGGAGGCCATTTCGGATTGTGTTGTAGAAGGGTGGAGAAACTCACCGGGACATTATGCGAATATGATTGGCAATTTTGAAGAGTTGGGTGTGGGCGTAGCCTTTACAAAAGACAGTATTGCTTATTTCACCCAAGTGTTTCGAACCCCTTAGTTTATTTACAATGATAATCCGCGGCGCGGGTTGCAATTTGGTTATTGGGTTTTACGTTCACCTTGTAGCCCAGTGAGTTAGCCCAGCCTTTTGCTGCAGAAATTAACTTGTGAGACTGAAAGCTTTCGTCTCCATTATAGTCCATGTCAATTTGAACTTTGAGCGGTATTTTTTGGGTCAACCATTCCGCCAGATCGATACTGAATTCCGCTTCTTTCCAAAGGCGGGTCCACATGTCTCGGATAATCTTCGTGTTGCTTTTACTAAAAATATAATGTACTCCCCTAGTACCCAACCGGTAGGCGATTACAGTGGTATAGCGGGTTTCTTTGTTGATGTTTTGAGAATCGGTACCAATATGAATTTCCGCATAAGGATAGTTTTTAATTACCTCCAGGGTATGGTTTACAGGATCAATACGATCCCCCTTGATGTTTTTAAATAGCAGCATTATCTCAGTTCCAAATTTAAAAATACTATTTTGGCTTTAACGATTAATTTCATTTTTATGACTGTTCTTTTTTTCAATCTGTGTAATACGGCAATTTTGATTGCCTGGGCAGCGATTCTTTTTTTCCCAAAAAGCACCGTTTCAAAACCCTTGATTTCGTTTCCGTGGATTCCCTTGGGGATTAGCTTCTTTTACTCCTATTTTATTATCGTATCCGGAGGACTAGCAGAGGCAGATTTTTCCAGTTTAGAAGGGATTTTGGTTTTATTTCAAAACGC
>DQCR01000047.1 GCA_003533785.1 Flavobacteriaceae bacterium | reverse complement strand
CATGCAGTATCATCCTCACGGTGATGCGAGTATCAGTGATGCAATGGTTCAGATCGGACAAAAGGAACTGTTAATTGACATGCAAGGGAATTGGGGTAACATACTTACTGGTGATCGTGCTGCTGCCTCACGATATATTGAAGCCCGCTTGTCAAAATTTGCTCTGGAAGTTGTATTTAGTCCAAAAGTTACGGATTGGCAACTGTCCTATGACGGACGTAAAAAAGAGCCTGTCAATTTACCCATCAAATTCCCATTGCTTTTGGCTCAAGGCGCCGAAGGAATTGCTGTGGGCTTGTCCACCAAAATTCTACCGCACAACTTCAATGAATTAATCAAAGCCTCCATTCAGCACCTCAAGGGCAAAGCCTTTAAAATCTATCCTGATTTTATGACGGGAGGAATAATGGATGTTCAACAATACAATGACGGCAACCGAGGAGGAAAAGTAAGGGTACGAGCCCGTATTCAGCAACAAGACAAAAATACGCTTGTTATATCAGAAATTCCCTTTGGAACCACCACAACCAGTCTTATTGATAGCATTCTCAAAGCGAATGAAAAAGGTAAAATAAAGATTCGGAAAATTGAAGATAATACAGCGGCTCATGTAGAAATTCTTGTTCATCTTCCCAACGGAATTTCACCCGATAAAACCATTGATGCCCTATACGCTTTTACTTCTTGTGAAAACTCTGTTTCACCGCTTGGTTGTATAATCATTGAAAATAAACCACATTTTATTGGCGTGTCGGAGATGTTGAAGATTTCCACGGACAACACTGTATTGCTCCTTAAAAAAGAATTAGAAGTTGAACTATCTGAACTCGAAAATCAATGGCACTATGCTTCACTAGAACGCATTTTCATAGAGAATAGAATTTATCGTGATATAGAAGAAGTGGAGAGCTGGGAGGGCGTTCTGCAAGCCATTGAAGCAGGACTACAACCCCACGCGGGTCATCTTAAAAGACCCGTGGTTCAGGAGGATATTATCCGTTTGACAGAAATCAAAATTAAGCGAATTTCCAAATTTGATATTGACAAAGCCCAACAAAAAATTGAATCTTTAGAAGATGATATAGCCCGAGTGAAAGATCATTTGAATCATTTGATCCCCTATGCTATTGCTTATTTCGAAGGGCTACAAAAGACTTATGGTAAGGGCAAAGAGCGAAAAACAGACATCAAAATATTTGATGATGTTGATGCCAAAAAAGTTGTTGTACGAAATCAAAAATTATATGTAAACCGAGAAGAAGGCTTTATAGGCACTTCACTTCGCAAGGATGAATACGTTTGTGATTGTGCTGATATTGATGATGTTATCGCTTTCACAAAAGACGGTCATATGATGGTGATGAAAGTTGATAGTAAGGTATTTGTTGAGAAAGACATTATCCATGTATCTGTATTTAAGAGAAAAGACAGCAGAACAATATATAATATGATTTACAGAGATGGTAAAAGAGGCACCTCTTTCATCAAGCGTTTTGCCGTAACAGGAATTACTAGGGATAAAAAATACAATTTAACGCAAGGCAAAACAGGTTCCGAAATTCTTTATTTCACAGCAAACCCCAATGGTGAGGCAGAGGTTGTCAGTATTAATCTTCGCAACAACGGAAATATTAAAAAACTGAAGTGGGATTTGGATTTTGCAGACCTTCAAGTCAAGGGGCGTGCAGTTCGTGGTAATATTGTGACTAAATATGGCATCCGTAGAATCGAACTTAAAGAAAAAGGAGTATCCACATTAAAGCCAAGAGGTCTTTGGTTTGATACGGCAATAGGGAGATTAAACACGGATGAGCGAGGTAATAGAGTGGGTGCTTTTAGTGGAAATGACAAACTTTTGGTCGTTAATGAACGAGGTGAATCCAAAGCGGTCAATCCCGATTTAACCTTACATTTTGAAAATACGCCTTTGCTATTAGAAAAATGGATCCCAGAAAAACCATTGACGGCGGTTTATTTTGATTCAGAAAAAGAACGGTATTTCCTCAAACGGTTTTTGATAGAAACGCCAGACAAGGTCGATGTTTTTATCAAGGCGGGAGGCCGTCTTCTATTTGTATGTTCAGAATGGCGTCCTGTATTGCGTATTGAGTATGTCAAACCCAAAGGGAAAGAAGTACCAGATCCACTTATGTTAGATGCCGAAGAGTTTATCAGCATTAAAGGATACAAAGCGTTGGGGAATCAATTGGGAGCGAAAAAAATAAAGAAGGTTAGCTTGCACGAAAGTTTGCCTTATGAAATAGCGCCTCCTGAACCTCTTGAAAGCATAGATGTTGAGGTAGAGGGTGATGATGACCAAAGTCAAATTAAGTTGGATCTCTAGGATCGAACTCGGGAACGAATCCTCATATTCACAAACTCTACGACCAAAGAAAAAGCAATAGCAAAATACAGATATCCTTTTGGGATACTGCCTATTTTTCGATTCAAAAACTGAGCATGGGACAAATGAGCGGCTTCAGTAACTAACATAAAGCCAATTAATAGTAAAAAAGCCATTCCAAGCACTTGTAAAGAAGGATGTTTACTAACAAAACCTCCAACAGGACCGGCAAAAAGCATCATAATAAGTACCGATACAACTATGGCCACTCCCATAATTAAAACCGCATGCTCAAGTCCATTGGTCATCCCAACAGCCGTGAGTATAGAATCAAAAGAAAAAACGAAATTGATAGCAGTTATCTGAATGATGGCTTTTGACAAAGAAAGCGAGCTCCTTTGGCGATGGGTTTTTTGTACATCATCTGGCAGTTCAACACGTTCATAAATTTCCTTTGTAGCTTTATAAATTAAGAACAGCCCCCCCAAGAATAATATAAGGCTCTGCCCGGTGGGTGATAGACTTACCAATGGATGCTGAAATGAAAATAAGGGCTCTTGCATTTCTATAAATAATGTTAGGCCAAGTAAAAGAAGTATTCGAAGCCCCATAGCCAAGATCAACCCGATTCGGATGGCTTGCTTTCTGTTTTTCGCATCAAGTTTGTTGGATAGAAGAGTGATGAAAAGTATGTTGTCTATACCCAAGACGATCTCCAAAAAAGTGAGTGCAAGAAGTGCTGAAAGTGACTCGGGACTTAATAGGGACATATTAATTGATTTTTTCTATTGTCCCTCGTTGCTTGT
This sequence comes from Flavobacteriaceae bacterium, assembly GCA_003533785.1. Classification (GTDB taxonomy): domain Bacteria; phylum Bacteroidota; class Bacteroidia; order Flavobacteriales; family Flavobacteriaceae; genus UBA11891. The sequence continues at coordinate 983 of DQCR01000047.1, read as the reverse complement.
TCTTGGCGTCTCCAACTAAAGCATACTCAAAGGTGTATGAAGTAGAATCTTTAGTCCTTAATATTTTCATTTGGATGGGGCGTTTGTCTTGATTATTGGTTGGATTCAATTTGGTGAGAATACATTCACAGTCATTGACCCATCTAATTGTTGCAGAGTCTTTTTTGCCTTTGTATTCTTCGATTTCCAAGTTTCCTTTTCTCTCAAAAATAGACTCTTGCATTTCGCCCGCCACTAGGCTTATAAAACGAAAGCGGCCCTCATGAAAATAGAGGCAATTACGTTCTACAGAATAACAACTACTGAGAAGTAATAAAGTTAAAACCCACGAGGCATTTTTCATGGGGATGAAAGTACTAAGAATTTGAAGAATATTTCTCAAAGCTCCCATCAGCATATAAGAGTAGAACTTGAGTTGGTGTTTTCTTCTCGGGTTTAGACAATTCCTGCGCAGCAGGATCTTTATTAAATGGAATAGAAGCCTGTTGGGGTGGTAAAGGAATACCTTCTGCAGTTGATTGCAACTCTTCAATTGGGTTTGGAATGATAGGGGGGGTTAGGGAAGGGTCCATAGTACCATAGACCAGGTAATCTAATGAGATGTCAGGAAATTCGCTTGTGATTTTAATCAACAAATCGAGTGAGGGTTTATTTCTTCCTGAAACAAGATGGGATAGAGAAGAACGAGGAATGTTTATTTTCTGAGCAAATGCTGCAGCACTAAGCCCTTCTTGTTCTCTTAAATCTTCAATTCTAGCGACAATACTGGAAACGTTTAACATTGTAAACAATTATGTTTGTACAGTCAATATACAAAAAATACCAAATAAATATTAGAATTAAAAAACAGTTATTTATTAAATATATTAATTAATTATATCTCATAAGATGCTGATAATAAAGAATATAATGGAATAATATAAAGTAATGTTTACAATTGAAAACATCATAGGTCCAGTAATCCTTCTTTTGTTTACAACCTT
>DQCR01000051.1 GCA_003533785.1 Flavobacteriaceae bacterium | reverse complement strand
GCTAGAATTTTTAGATCATTGGCACCATGAAGAACTCCAACGGTTAGAATTCCGAAGACTGCGAAAGCATTTTGAAAGATTTCGGGGCTAAAAAAAGCTAAAATCACACAAACAAGGGTGATTAAATGAGAAAAATTCAGCTTTTTAAATATTGTAAATGAAGAAGTTATCGGGTCCAAAAAAAATATTTAAAGAAAAATAAAGTAAATAAGTTTAATTTTTTCTAAATTTACCTAAACAAAAATAAATAATTGATTTAATCATGGAAAAAATTCTAAGCTTAATGACTGTAGCGCCAGCGATGGCCACAGATGACTACGTTGGATTCACGTTCTTCGTAGGTTGTATGGCGATGATGGCAGCATCAGCGTTCTTCTTTCTTTCAATGAACTCATTTGACAACAAATGGAAAACTTCTATTTTGGTGTCAGGTTTAATTACGTTCATTGCAGCAGTACACTACTGGTACATGCGTGACTACTGGGCAACAAATGCCACCTCTCCAACATTCTTTAGATATGTTGACTGGGTGCTTACTGTGCCATTAATGTGTGTTGAATTCTATCTGATCCTTAGAGCAGCTGGAGCAACAAAACAATTGATGTGGAAAATGATTTTCGCTTCTGCTGTGATGTTAGTTACTGGTTACTTTGGAGAAGCTGTCTACACAACAGGTTCAGGTCCTGCAGTTTGGGGTCTTGTTTCAGGTCTTGCATACTTCTGGATTGTTTACGAAATCTGGTTAGGTAGCGCTTCTAAACTAGCTGCTTCAGCAGGTGGTGCGGTTCAGTCAGCTCACAAAACACTTTGCTGGTTCGTACTTGTAGGTTGGGCAATTTATCCTATTGGATATATGGCTGGAACCGAAGGATGGTACAGCGGAATTTTTGGTGGTCTTCCTATGGATGTTGTTTACAACGTTGGGGATGCGATCAACAAGATTGGATTTGGTTTAGTAGTTTATAACTTAGCCGTTCAGTCAAAATAAGAATTCCTTTACAGGAAAAAAATGCTATGTAAAAGATTAAAATCGCTCCTCGGAGCGATTTTTTTTTACATACGATTAGGTACTTCCATCCCTAATAAACCAGAAGCATTAGCAATCACCTCTGCTACTTTCTTTGAAAGGGCCACTCTAAAGTTTTTCTGTTTCGGGTTTTCACTACCCAATACGGTAATGTTTTGGTAAAAGGTGTTGTAACTTTTCACAAGGTCGTAAAGATAATTTGCGATAAGCGCTGGACTGTATTGTTCCGCTGCCAGTACCACAACCTCTGGATAACGTCCCAACTGTTTGATGAGTTCGCGTTCTTTGGAAGCCAACTCCAAGTTCAAGTCAATATCCTCTATTTCCATTGCCGCTTTTTGAATAAGCGTTTTAATACGTGCATGGGTATATTGAATAAAAGGACCTGTATTGCCGTTGAAATCAATTGAAGCTTCAGGGTCAAAGAGGATTCTCTTTTTTGGATCAACTTTTAGGATAAAGTATTTTAATGCACCCATAGCTAGGGTGTGATACAAGCCTTCTTTTTCCGTTTCAGAAAGTGTTTCTAGTTTTCCTACGGCTTCGGAAATGGTTTTTGCTTGAGCTGCCATATCGGCCATCAACTCATCGGCATCGACTACAGTTCCTTCTCGACTTTTCATTTTACCACTAGGTAAATCGACCATTCCATAACTCAGATGATATAGTGCTTCTGCCCAATCAAAACCCAGTTTCTTTAAGATTAAAAACAACACCTTAAAATGATAATCTTGTTCATTCCCAACGGTGTAGACCATTCCCTTTAATCCAGGCTCGTCTTCCAGTCGACTTAAAGCAGTACCCAAATCTTGGGTCATATAAACCGAAGTCCCGTCTGAACGAAGTAGTAATTTTTCATCCAACCCCTCCTGGGTTAGATCAATCCAAACCGAACCGTCTTCTTTTTTGTAAAAAACACCCGCTTTTAGTCCTTGATCAATGATTTTTTTTCCGAGTAAATAGGTATCACTTTCATAATAATAGGAATCAAAAGAAACCCCTAAATTTTTGTAAGTATCCTCAAAACCCCGATACACCCACTGGTTCATAGTTTCCCACAAGTCTCGAACCTCTTTATCGCCTGCTTCCCATAGTCGTAGAAGCTCTTGTGCTTCCAATAAAAGTGGGGCTTCTTGTTTGGCTTGTTCTTCTGAAGATCCCTTGGATATGAGCTCCGCAATTTCTTTTTTGTATTCCGCATCAAAAATAACGTAATACTTGCCTACCAATTGATCTCCTTTAATACCAGTGAGTTCTGGTGTTTTACCCGCTCCAAATTTTTTCCAGGCCAGCATGGATTTACAAATATGTATTCCCCGGTCGTTGATGATTTGAGTTTTTACCACTCGATTCCCATTGGCTTCAAGAATTTTAGAAACCGAGTAGCCCAAGATATTATTTCGAATATGCCCCAAATGAAGCGGTTTGTTTGTATTGGGCGAAGAGAATTCGACCATGAGCGTAGGTCCATCTTTTTTTTGAGGTTGGTGACCGTAATCTTCTTGCTGAAAAAGGGTTTGAAATTGTTTTAGGTAGAAGGCATCACTCAAACTTAAATTCAAAAACCCTTTCACCACATTATAACCCACTACGGCTTTGTCATTTTTTTCAAGATAAGAACCTATAGTTTCTGCTAATTTCTCTGGATTCGTCTTTATGTACCGCAATAGAGGAAATACCAACAAAGTTATGTCCCCCTCAAATTCTTTACGGGTCTGTTGAAATTCAAAGCTAGCGACTGTCACTTGAAATTCAGAATTGAGAAAACGGCTTACAGAGTCCGTGAAGTGTTGGTTATAATCTATACTCATAGTACAATTTGGCGACAAAGATAATTATTCTCCATAGATTATGTCGCCCTAGTTTTATGGCTTATCTTTATAAAAATGCTATTGAATATATCATACAACGATCCTGCACAAAAAAAACAGATCGAAGAAAGTGTAGGCAAACCCTTTTCGCTCCAGAAGCGATGGAAAATGGGTGGAATTGGTTCCCAAAAATTAATTGTCAGTAGTGCATCGATCGACATTCACAACTTATTGATTTTAGATCACAATATTAACAGTTGTAATATTGAATTGCGTCCCAACGGGATCATTGTTCGCTTTCGCAGTCTCTTGGAAACTTATGGTTTGATCATTCCTTTTTACAAGTTAAAAATCTACAAGGGAAAGGCACAAGAATACAGTGTTTATAAGGACCACCATTTTATCAAAGTGATTGCAGACAATGAAGCAATTCATAAATTCTTCAATAAAATTAATGCACAAAAAATTGAAAACTTACCTCCTTCTTTAGAGGACTTATAAGGTCGTTAAATCGTACGGTGATTTTCTCCTGTATAAATTTGACGTGGTCTTCCGATCGGTTCGTTGTTTTTTCGCATCTCAGACCACTGTGCAATCCAACCGGGAAGCCTTCCCAAAGCAAACATGACAGTAAACATTTCGGTGGGTATTCCCAAAGCGCGATAAATAATCCCAGAATAGAAGTCCACATTGGGATACAACTTGCGATCAATAAAATAAGGATCACTCAACGCCTCTTCTTCAAGTCCTTTTGCAATATCAAGTACGGGGTCATTTATTCCTAATTCATTCAAAACTTCATCCGCGGCTTTTTTGATAATTCGTGCTCTGGGATCAAAGTTTTTATAAACGCGGTGTCCAAAGCCCATTAAGCGAAAGGGATCGTTTTTGTCCTTAGCTTTTTGCATGTACTTTTTGGTATCGCCCCCATCTGCTTTGATTGCTTCTAGCATTTCAATGACGGCTTGGTTAGCCCCTCCGTGAAGTGGTCCCCAAAGTGCAGAGATGCCCGCAGAAACAGAGGCAAAGAGCCCCGCATGAGAGGAACCAACGATACGCACCGTAGAAGTAGAACAATTTTGCTCGTGATCTGCGTGTAGAATTAACAATTTATTCAATGCACTGACAACCACAGGGCTCGCTTCATAGTCCTGGTGTGGAAGCTTGAACAACATATGAGCGATGTTGTCTTCATAAGAAAGTGAGGTGTTGGCATAATTCAATGGAAGTCCCTTTACTTTACGGTGAGTCCAAGAAGATAAAATAGGAAATTTCGCCAATAACATAATAATTGCTTCACGCAAGTCTGACTCGGAAGCAATATCCACCGAACTGGGATTGAATGCAATTAATCCTGAAGTTAAAGAAGATAAAACCCCCATAGGGTGTGCGGATTTTGGGAAACTTTTTAAAATTGATTTTAAGTCCTCATCTACCAAAGATTCCTTTCTGATTTCTGTATTGAGAAGTGCTAATTCTTTTGCCGTAGGTAAATTTCCAAAAATCAACAAGTAAGCAACTTCAAGAAAACTCGCTTTTTCACAAAGATCTTCAATAGAATATCCTCGGTAACGCAAAATCCCTTCTTCTCCATCCAAAAATGTAATCTCACTTTTACAGGAGCCTGTATTTTTATATCCAGGATCGTAGGTGACTAGACCTGTTTGAGCACGAAGGGTTTTAATATCAATCCCTTTTTCCTCTTCAGTACCCTCTAGTAAAGGAAATTCATATTCTTTGTCTTTGTAAGTCAACTTTACCTTTTCACTCATCTTTTCTAATCTTTAATTTTGGAACGTTTTTAACTATAAAAACCTTTTACTTCATTTCATGTTTAAAAGCTCTTTTTCCTGGGAAATAAGCTAATTCACCTAACTCTTCTTCAATTCTTAGGAGTTGGTTGTATTTGGCCATACGGTCGCTTCTCGAAGCAGATCCGGTTTTGATTTGACCTGTATTTAGCGCTACGGCCAAATCCGCAATGGTATTGTCTTCAGTTTCTCCCGATCTGTGTGACATCACTGAGGTATATCCTGCTCTGTGTGCCATTTCTACGGCAGCTATGGTTTCAGAGAGGGTTCCAATCTGATTTACTTTAATTAAAATCGAATTGGCAATATGTTGCTCAATTCCTTTGCCGAGGCGTTCTACATTGGTTACAAATAAATCATCTCCTACCAGTTGTACGTTACCTCCTGCTTTTTCGGTAAGGAATTTCCATCCTTCCCAATCATTCTCATCCATACCGTCTTCTATAGAAATGATCGGATATTGTGATGCCAAATTAGCTAAATAACTAGCTTGTTCTTCCGAATTGCGCTTAACTCCTTTGTCTCCTTCGAAAAGGGTGTAGTCGTAAACCCCCTCTTTGTAAAACTCCGCAGCAGCACAGTCCAAAGCGATCATCACCTCTGATCCCGCTTTGTACCCAGCGTTTT
>DQCR01000016.1:15952-18224 GCA_003533785.1 Flavobacteriaceae bacterium | reverse complement strand
CGTGGTCAATATGTCGATCTCTAATGGCATTGCAAAAAACCACTTCGGGTTGGTATTGCCGAATCTTACGAATAACCTTGAGTTGATTCTCCTTAGAGTTTTCAAAAAAGCCATCGGCCAAGGAAAGGTTTTCACGTGCAAGTGCTCCAATAATTGTTGCTGCTTTTTCAGCTTCCATAGCACGTTGCTGGGCACTTCCCCGGGTTCCTAATTCGCCTTGAGTCAGATCGATAATAACCACTTTTTGCCCCAAAGCAACAGCTTTACAGAGGGTTCCTCCAGCTCCTAATTCCACGTCGTCGGGATGTGCTCCGAAAGCGAGTATGTCAATTTTCATTTTTTGATTTACAAATGGCTTGATTAATATCCTGTTGCAAGTCTTCTTGTGCCTCTATTCCACTTGAAAACCGAATCAACGACGCTCCAATCCCCTGCTCCAATCGTTCCTCCTCGGTTAGAAGAGCGTGTGAAGCCAGTCGCGGGACAATCACAGTACTCTCTACACCAGCCAAACTCATGGCAGGTTTTATCATTTCTAAATGCTCACAAAAGCGCAAGGTGTCTACCTCTGAATGGAGTTCAAAGGATAACATTCCGCCGAAACCATTCATTTGCTTTTGTGCTAATATATGGTCTGGATGGTTTTTAAGCCCTGGATAATGAACGGCCGTTACCAGGGGGTGCTGGTCTAAGAATTGGGCCATTTGAAGGGCATTTTCATTTTGTGCATGGACACGAAGCGCTAAGGTCTTGATGCTCCTCTCCAACAACCAAACCATCATTTCACTTAAATTACCCCCATAGTTGCGAGCCGAATTAATGACGGACTGCATAACCGCTTTCGAAGAAACAACAACACCCGCAGATATATCGGAATGTCCTCCCAAATACTTAGTAGCACTGTGAAGAACAATATCAATTCCCAATGCTAAAGGGTTTTGATTAACCGGACTGGCAAAAGTATTATCAATCATGGTCCATACCCCATGGTTTTGTGCCATTTGGGCCACGCTCTCTAAATCCACCAATTTTAAAAGCGGATTGCTGGGAGACTCCAAATACAATCCCTTGGTATGGGAATGGATTAAAGAAGCAAAATTCTCAACAGTTAATCCTTCTGTGAAGCTGTATTCAATGCCAAGGCGGGGGAACTCCCTTTTGATAAAGTTTCGCGTACCCCCATAAATATCATTCTGAAAGACAACATGATCCCCTTGTTTTAATTGAGACAACAAAGCGGTACTGATCGCTGCCATACCTGATCCAAAAATCAATGCAGACTCCCCTCCTTCTAGTGCGGCGAGCTTTTGAGCAAGCGCTTCTTGGTTAGGGGTATTAAAATACCTAGGATAGCGTTTTTCATCGACTCCATCAAAGGCATAGGCAGAAGAAAGGTATAACGGAGAAACTACTCCTTTGTAGCGCCTGTCCTTCAGTTCTCCTTCGTGAACACAAATAGTTTTTATATCACTTTTAGCTTTCATTCTTTTCTATCCATTGAATCACTTCTGGGTCATTTGGCTTGGTTCTGGGTGCAATTACTTTCTCTAATATACCCTCTGAATTAATCAAAAACTTTTGAAAATTCCAAGTTACTTTGGAGTCCATGACTCCATTTTCAGAAGATGAAGTTAAGAATTTGTAGAGTGGGTGCATGTTTTTTCCAATCACTGAAATTTTTCCCATCATTGGAAAACTAACGCCATAATTGGCTTTACAGAAGGCACGAATCTCTTCATTAGTACCCGGTTCTTGGGCTAAAAAATTATTGGCAGGAAAGCCCACAATCACAAAATTTACATTTTGGTATTTTTCATACAGAGATTGCAGGGCTTCATATTGTGGTGTTAGACCACAATCCGATGCCGTATTAACTATCATGATTTTCTTCCCTTCAAGGGAACAAAAATCAAAAGAATCTCCATTGATATCGGTCACCGTGAACTGAAAAATAGTTTGATTCATTTCAATTTTATTTTGCGCTGCCATGGTGCTGGTCAGTGCAATAAAAAAACCTACAAATACAACAGTTTTATTGATAGAACTTTTTTAGGGACTAACATACAATAAATTGGTCAGATTATATATTGCGCTGGGCCTACAGGATTTCGGCACTTAAGCCTGCTTCCAGCAGCAATGTACAACGGGGTTCTAAGTCCGAGTAGGGACCTGTTTTCACAACACACTTCCCTGTATTATGAACCAATAGAGCACATTGTTCCGCTTGTAGTGGATTGTGTTCACACACGCGCACTAAGGTTTCAATTACATG
>DQCR01000016.1:0-15543 GCA_003533785.1 Flavobacteriaceae bacterium | reverse complement strand
TCGAGATTTGGCTCAGAAGACGGTTCTTCTTCAGCGAATCGAATCAAAAAGTACGGCCATCCATTCATCTTTTTCTCTCGTGCTATTTATACGAAATCCCAATGTAGTCATTTGTGTAGAAATGAGCTTTAAATCGGATGGGTAAAAACCGCTTAGCAGAATACTCCCTTTCTCTTTGAGAACATCCAAATAGTCTTCCATCTGTTGCACTAATATATTTCTGTTAATATTGGCAAGAATGAGATCAAAAGGAATCTTCCCTTTAGGCACTGTGTTCTGCTGAACTGCCTCTAGCGAAGTGCACTGATTTAGTCTCGCATTTTCTAAAGTATTTTGAACACACCATAGTTCGGTATCCACGGCCGTCACCTGTTTAGCGCCCATCTGCAATGCAGCAATTCCCAAAATACCTGTTCCACACCCCATATCCAATACATTGATTCCAGCACATTCTAAATCCAACAGATAAGAAATCATCAAATAAGTCGTAGGATGATGACCTGTTCCAAAGCTCATTTTAGGATATATAATCAATTCCAAGGGGTAGCCTTTGGCTTCGTGAAATGGTGCTCGAATTCTACAACGTTCATCTATGACTACTGCTGGAAAGTCTCGCTCCCATTCTTCATTCCAGTTTTGAGGAGCTAGAGTTTGAATGCTGTAATCCATAGCGACATCTGGATTATTTCTCAGGGGTAGGGATTCTATAACTATCAAGTTTGCCACATTTTCAGGGATATAGGCTATCAATCCGTTCTCCGTTTCCTCAAAGCTCTCAAAAGGATACTCGGCTAATTCTGCAATTAAAATCTCCGTATACGGATCCCTAGGAATTAGGGTAAAATGAATTGCCAAATAAGGAGTCCCCATAGCCGTTATATCGCGTTCACTATGGCTAGAAAGTCTTCAGCTTGTAGTGACGCTCCTCCAATCAATCCTCCATCAACATCTGCTTGGGAGAATAATTCCACAGCATTAGATGGCTTTACACTACCACCGTAGAGTATGCTGGTGGCTTCAGCAATAGCACCACCAAAACGCTTTTGGATTTGACTTCGAATGAAGGCATGCATTTCTTGTGCTTGTTGTGGAGATGCTGTTTCTCCCGTGCCTATGGCCCAGACGGGTTCATAAGCCAAAATAATATTTTTCCAATCCAATGCCTCAGTGGAAAATAAGCCTGTTTCCAACTGCTCAGCGACCACTTCAAAATGCTTATTACTCTTTCTATCCGCTAGCTCTTCTCCAAAACAGAATATGATTTCGATTCCATTTTCTTGGGCTGTTTTAACTTTCTTGGTCAAACTTTCATTGGTTTCATTATAATAAGCTCTCCGCTCAGAATGCCCAAGGAGTGTGGCTTGTATTGAAATACTTTTTAACATCTCTGCCGAAATTTCACCAGTAAAAGCTCCCGATGCAGCCGCATTCATGTTTTGTGACACCACTTGCAACGGATGGCCTTGTGTAGCCTCAGCCATTCGATCTAGGAAAAGTGTGGGGGGAGCAATCATTACTCGAACCGCTTCTGGTATAGGGGCCGATTGTATGGCTCTAAGCAATTCCATAGATTCATGAACATCTTTGTTCATTTTCCAATTACCAGCTACAATTTTTTGTCTCATAAGATTAATTTAGTTTGACTTGTGGATCTAAAAGTGTGTAAACAAGATCTACAAGTATGTTGATTAGAATAAATAAACAAGCAATAGTGAGAACAGCCCCCATCAATACAGGAATATCTAAAAAGTTTAGAGCCGTTACTATTTCTTTTCCAAGACCTTTCCATCCAAAAATATATTCCACAAAAACAGCGCCAGCAAGCATTGAGGCAAACCAGCCTGAAAGTGCGGTAATAACTGGATTCAGTGCGTTATTTAAGGCGTGCTTATACAAGACTTGCGTAGTGGAAAGTCCTTTCGCATAAGCGGTTTTGATGTATTCTTGTGAAAGCACTTCGAGTAAGCTACTTCGAATCAATTGGGTGATAACAGCAATAGGTCGTATTCCTAGAACTATCGAAGGAAGAATAAGATTTTTCCATTGAATCCGACGGCCCATTCCAAAGTCGTCTATTTCAAAAAGACTTCCAGTCATATTCAACTGCGTCCAAGAATGAAATACATATCCAAAAAGCCAAGAAAATAATATGGCACTTAAAAAAGAAGGAACACTCATTCCTAGTGTGCTCCCGAATAATATTATCTGATCCCACAAGGTATCTTTATACCGCATGGCTAAAATTCCTAAAAAAAGACCCACAGCTATAGCAATACAAATCGAGGCCAAGGCCAAAATAAAGGTATTGGGAAGGGTTTCGGCTATCACTTCTGATACTGGTTTTCCTTGTTTTTGGTAGGATGTTCGTAAATAAGGCCATTTCAGGACCATTTGATATTGCTGTAGTTTTAACAACGGAAAACCCGATTGTTCTCCGGGAGAAAAATAAGTGAAATGCGATATTTTGTTTGAATGGATAGACAGGGGGGACAAATCATTTAAATAGTAGAGATACTGCTGGTGAATCGGCAAATCAAAACCATACTTCTTCTTTAAAATTTCGAGTTGCACACTTCCTTCATTTTGATCCAACATCATTTGTGCCGGATCCCCAGGAAGAACACTAAATATTAAAAAAACCAAACTAGAAACACCAAACAGTGTTAGAATACTATTGAAAATTTTGGAAAGTATAAAGGCTCCCATTTATGATTTGAATTCCAAATGAATCAAGGCAAAGACAGCATAATTGATGATGTCTTGATAATTGGCATCAATTCCTTCACTGACCAATGTTTTACCCTGATTGTCCTCTATTTGCTTGACTCGCAACAATTTCTGAAGAATCAAATCGGTAAGAGAACTCACACGCATATCACGCCAGGCCTCTCCATAGTCGTGATTTTTATCCTGCATCAGCGTGAATGTTGTTTTTATTTTTTCATCATATCGAGACAGTGCTTCGTCCATATCGAGATCGGGTTGTTCCGCAATTCCCAGCTCGATTTGAATCAAAGCCATCAGGGAATAGTTAATAATTCCAATAAATTCTGAAGCTTGACCTTCTTCTATCTTTTGGGCTTGGTTTCGTTGGATGGACCGAATTCGCTGAGCTTTAATAAATATTTGATCGGTCAGAGAAGCCAATCGAAGGATTCGCCAGGCGCTCCCATAATCTTTCATTTTTTTTGAAAAAAGACCCCTACTTTGTGCAATAATTTTTTTGTATTCTTCCTCTGTCTTCGTCATCCGTGACCGAATTTGCTGTAAATTTCGACAAAATTTTCTCCCAACTATGCAATTCTTAGAAAATTTTAACCAGTAGTATGACACTCAATTGTCAGGGCAAGCTTGTTGATCTATCTGTCCCAAAAATAATGGGAATATTAAATCTAACACCAGATTCTTTCTATGATGGAGGGCAATTTAATTCCATAGATCTAGCGGTCAAGCAAACTGAAAAAATGCTACAAGAAGGGGCGACTTTTATTGATATTGGAGCAGCCAGTAGCCGACCGGGGGCAGAACTTTTAACCGTTGAGCAAGAAAGCCAACGGATGTTTCCAATCCTGAACGAACTTTTAAAAATTTTTCCCAATACATTGTTTTCCGTAGACACCTATCACAGCAGTATTGCAAGAAGTGCCTTAGATAAAGGAGTCGCACTAATTAATGATATCTCTGGAGGAAGCATCGATAACAAATTGCATCAAATAATTGCCAACTATCAAGTTCCCTATGTCTGCATGCACATGCGGGGAACTCCCAAAACCATGCAAGAAGAACCCAAATACCATTCGATCGTGGAAGAACAATTGTCTTTTTTTGCTGAAAAAACAGCGCTGCTTCATCAAAAGGGAGTAAATGACATCATACTCGATCCCGGGTTTGGATTTGGCAAAAGTTTGGAACACAACTATGAGATTTTAAAAAATTTGCATCAGTATCATTCTCTAAAATGTCCAATTATGGTTGGCGTTTCAAGGAAATCAATGATCTATAAAAAATTGAATATTTCTCCAGAAAGAGCACTTAATGGGACCACTAGCTTACACACCTTTGCCTTGCAACAAGGAGCACATATATTGAGGGTACACGATGTTAGTGAAGCTGTTGAGGTAGTGGAATTGTTGCAAGCCCTTAATTAGTTTCTTATTTTTACCAAAAGCCTCCTCCTTGAATCGATTTGATTTTTTAGAGATTACATTTATAGACGTCCTGGATATTTTTTTGGTGGCGTTGCTTCTTTTCTACTTATATCGCTTGGTCCGTGGAACAGTTGCCATTAATATTTTTGTGGGTATTGTAATTATCTATTTGATTTATAAACTCACTGATGCACTTCATATGGATGTTCTAAGCAACATTCTTGGTAACTTTATCAGTGTGGGTTTCTTTGCCTTGATTGTGGTGTTTCAACAAGAAATACGAAAATTCCTCCTGCTTATTGGTTCTACTAATTTTGCCACCCGTCGCAATGTGGTTCGTTATTTCAACTTTCTAGATCAACGGCAAGGTCAAAAAAGTGGTCTGAGGGTATCTGAATTGCTTCGTGCCTGCCAAAGCATGGCCAATGAAAAAACAGGAGCTATCATTGTCCTTGAAAGAAATACTAGTTTGGATTTTCTTAAAGAAACTGGAGAACCAGCTAAGATAGATCTCTCTCAAAATATTTTGGGATCTATTTTTTTCAAGAACGGTCCATTACACGATGGAGCTATTATTGTTAAAGACAATTCCATCACCGCCACTCGAGTTATACTTCCTGTGACCGAATCTACTGAGGTACCGGTCCGCTTTGGCCTTCGACACCGAGCAGCCTTGGGCGTTTCCGAAAAAACAGATGCTGTGGTTTTGGTTATTTCAGAACAAAGAGGATCCATTTCCTATATTAAAGATGGAGCATTTGTGAACTTCCAAGACCTTGAGGACCTCAAGCAAATTATTCAAGCTGATCTTATCAGCTAGAGGGTCTCTTCTACTTCCATGAATTGAACTTTATGCAATTGAGCATAGAATCCCTTGGGTATTCTAAGCAACTCTTTGTGAGTTCCTACTTCCACAATATTCCCTTTGTCCATAACAATAATACGATCAGCATTTTTGATGGTTGCCAATCGATGGGCAATAATTAAAGAGGTCTTGTCTCGGGTAATTTTTTGAGTGGCTTTTTGAATCAGCTCTTCCGAATGTGAATCGATTGAAGCTGTTGCCTCGTCCAAGATTAGGATACTAGGCTCTGCCATATAGGCTCTCAAAAAAGCAATTAATTGCCGCTGTCCGGCAGATAACATAACACCTCGCTCCTTCACATTGTATTGATACCCCCCTGGCAAACTCTGTATGAATTCGTGAACCCCTATCGCTTTAGCGGCACTGGCTACTTGAGATTCTGTAATTGAAGTGTTTTGAAGTATGATATTTTTTAAAATGGTGTCGGCAAATAAAAAGACATCTTGCAATACAACCCCTACGTGTCCCCGGAGGTTTTCTAATCGATAGTCCTGAATGGGAATAGCATCAATAGTTATGGTTCCAGAATTGATCTCATAAAATCGAGACAATAAATTTATCAAAGTAGATTTTCCAGCCCCCGTAGCCCCAACAATTGCAACCGTCTCACCAGGTTGAATATTAAAGGATATTCCGTGTAAAACTTCCTCTTTGGGTGTGTATGAAAAGTGAACATCCGTAAATGATATAGCCCCTTCTACATGATTCTTTTCAATATGCCCCTCATCCTGAATGTGTGCTTCTTTCTCAAGAATTGTAAAGACCCGCTCTGCAGCAACCATTCCCATTTGAAGGGTATTGAACTTATCTGCAATCTGCCGTAGCGGTCGGAAAAGCATTTGTGACATTTGAATAAATAAAAAAATAGTTCCAAGGGAGATATCGCCTCCAGTAGCGACACTGACCCCTCCATACCAAACCAACAATCCTATAGTTACCGAAGAGGATATTTCTGCAACAGGAAAGAAAATTGAATTGAACCAGACCGTTTTTAACCAAGCCTTTTTGTGTTCTTTATTAATAGAGACAAACGTTTTATATTCCTGATATTCTCTGTGAAACAATTGAACAATCTGCATCCCACTAATCCGTTCCTGGACAAAAGTATTCAAGTTCGCGACTTGCAGTCGAACTTCCTCAAAAGCTTTTTTCATTGACTTTTGAAAAAGACGAGTAGCGTACAAAATAATAGGAAGTATGGAGAAAACAATTAAAGAAAGTTGCCAGTCTACATAAAGCATAACCCCGATGACTAAAAACATTTTCAGCAAATCGGCAATAATCATAAACAAGCCTTGAGAAAAAATGCTTGCAATTGTTTCGATGTCATTTACTGCCCGAGTGACCAATCGGCCCACAGCAGAATTATCGAAATAACTCATCTTAAAACCAATGATTTTTTGAAACAATTGTGTCCGAAGTTTTTGAATCACGTGTTGACCCAACCAGTTGGCATAAAACACAAACAAAAATTGAAAAACTACCTCGAAACACAAAGCCAAAAGCATCAACCCAACCAATAATACCATGCCATCAAAATCCTTTGGTGTGATGTAATCATCAACCGTTATCATCAGTAAATAAGGGGTAAGTGTTGAAAATACTGAAAGAAGAATAGCCGCTACCATTACAAAATAGAAAACACTGCGATAGGTGGAAACAAATTCCATCAACTTACTAAATAAATCACGGTCAAAAATTTTGTTAGTCTTTTGAGTCATATTGTTTGAATAAGGTTTTAGGATATTCGATATCTGTTAAGAAAAGAGCATGCGCAGGAACAGAATATCCGGCTTGAGAGCGATCTTTTGAACGGAGAGTTTTGTGTAAGGAATCCAATGTGCGTTTGCCTTGACCAATTTCAATTAATGTGCCGACAATGGCGCGAACCATATTTCGCAAAAAACGATTGGCTTTGATGGTAAATATATACTGATTTTCTAGGCTTTCCCAATGAGCCTTTTCAATTTGACACATGAACGTTTTAACATCAGTATTGACTTTAGAAAAACACTCAAAATCTTCATATTCGAGAAGTAAAGCGGCCGAAGCATTCATTTGTGCAAGGTCTAAGGAACCTTTAATATAATATTGGTAGGGATAACGAAAGGGATTCTTGACCGAGCTGATTGTGTATTGATAAGTGCGAGACAAGGCATCGAAACGGGCATGTGCAGAATCAGAGACATTTTGAATACGATTAATAGATATAGCATTAGATAAATACTGATTGAGCAAAAAACATAAATTTTCTGGCAGGGAATTGCTGGTGTCGAAATGGGCTACCATAAAAGAAGCATGAACCCCTGCATCT
This sequence comes from Flavobacteriaceae bacterium, assembly GCA_003533785.1. Classification (GTDB taxonomy): domain Bacteria; phylum Bacteroidota; class Bacteroidia; order Flavobacteriales; family Flavobacteriaceae; genus UBA11891. The sequence goes on along the minus strand of DQCR01000016.1, from coordinate 8,216 downwards.
GTTCTTCCTGCGGCTGTGAGCGCAATAGGTTCTTGTAGCAACGTCTCAAAAGCTTGTTCCATTTCTTGCTGAACAGTTAAGGCATTGGGTTGGCTTTGCCAGCCATGGTATCCTGCTCCATTATACGCAAAGAAGACGAAATAACGCAATTTATTTTTTTACAAATATATCGCTTTATTCTCGTTGCTCTTCCAAGGTTTCGTTAATGGCTTTGACCAATGCTTTGGCTTCTTTGCGCTTACTAGTCAGAAAAATTTCTGTTTCCATTTCCATTTGCTTCACACGAACCGAATACAAACATTTCTCGTTGATAAGAATCCCGATAAAAAATAGAAGAAATAGAATAAAACTTAAAACAGGATATAATGGGGGAGCTTCATGAAACGCAACAAAATAAATCAATCCTTGAAGTAATAAGAAAATAGTTGAAGCGAAATAGAAGAGGTGATTAATACGAACAATATGTGCCTGATAGATTTCTTTATAATATATCTTCCGATGAATAAAACGGCGCCTCAGCCGGTAAAGCAAATGATTCTCATCGAGAATAACTTTAGATTTTTGTTGGGAAGATGAAATAAAGGTCTTAGTACAGACCGAAAATACAACAGATGACTGCATGGCATAAATAGGTTTTGTAATTTGGGTTCCCTAAAGATATAAAAATGACTAAGATTTGCCTCCTTTCGGATACCCATGGATATATAGACACCCCCATAATGAAGCACATCCAATGGGCAGACGAAGTGTGGCATGCAGGAGATATTGGTCATATAGACCTTTTAGAAAGGCTCGAACAGTCAAAACCGACGCGTGCTGTTTACGGGAATATTGATGGACATCAAATCCGAGCTGCTTGTCCAGAAAATCAAATTTTCAATTGTGAAAAAGTGAAGGTCTTTATTCGGCATATTGGTGGATACCCCGGGCGATATACGGCGACAACCAAAACGCTCTTGGATCAACTTCAACCCCAACTATATATTTGTGGGCATTCTCATATTCTGAAGGTCCAAAATGATCTTAAAAGGAAATTACTTCATATGAATCCCGGAGCAGCCGGAAAGAGTGGTTTTCATAAGGTGCGAACCTTACTTCGTTTTACCATTGATCAAGATAAAATAGAAAATCTAGAGGTGGCCGAACTAGGAGATCGAGCCAAGGCCTAGCGAATACGATCGATCGATCGCACTAACGATTCGTCCTTTCTAACAGCACGATAAGAACCAATTAACAAGGCGATGCAGAACAGATCTAAAACAAGACCCATGTCATGAATGTCCCATTGTTTTTCAAGACGAATGCCATAGAGACCCATCCCAATTTTAGAAAGCATCAAAATGAGCCCTACCAAAATTAATTTCCATTGTAAAGGACGGTATTTGAATAAGAGTATAACAAACCATACCAGCCCAATGATCAACCAGGACAAAATTGTCCACTGTTGTGCGTTCAAAAACTTCGATTGGAGATAGGGTGTAAATCCTTTGAAGTAAACAAGTAGCTGTAGAACGCTAATAATTAATAAATACAAACTTTGGATTCGTTGAATCATACTTAATCAAAAATAACTTTTATTTGAATGTGGATTGAAATTTAATTCGTATTATTGAACCGTAATCAATAATAATCCCTGGTTACATTATATTCCCTTCCACAGCAATCTTCTTATTATTTTACTATTATGTATGAAATCGCTACGCTAAAGAGCAAGAAGTTAAACGAACTTCAAGATATGGCTAAAGCCTTAGGCGTTAAACGAATCACGGGTCTAAAAAAGTTGGATCTTATTTATCAAATCATTGATTTTATCTCAGCCAATCCAAAAGTGATTAACAAAGACAACCCTGTCCAAAACAGTCCAGAAAAAGATCTCAAACCCAAGTCAAGCCAAGAACCATCCAAAGTGAGTGAAGAAAAGTCAAAACCAACTGAAGAATTCGTCGAAAAAGCGATAGAAAAACCTAAAGAAATAGAATCAAAAAATAAAGAGGGAAAGGATTACTCCAATAAAAAGCATCAAAACGGTCGCAATAAAAATAGAAATCATTTTAAAAAGCAACACACAGATGCCAATCACAATAAAGATCATAGAAATCGCTATCGGGAACCTGATTTCGAATTTAAAGGAATCATCCAAACAGAAGGTGTCCTTGAAATTATGCCAGAAGGATATGGGTTTCTGCGCTCTTCCGATTACAATTATCTCTCCTCCCCAGACGATGTCTATGTTTCCCAATCGCAAATTCGTTTGTTTGGGTTGAAAACCGGAGATACGGTATTGGGAACAGTTCGTCCCCCCAAAGAAGGAGAAAAGTACTTCCCGCTTATCAAAGTAGACCATCTCAACGGTCTGGATCCTAAAGTGGTTCGCGATCGAGTCTCATTTGAACATCTCACTCCTTTATTTCCTCAAGAGAAATTTAAATTGGCTGATAAGCAGAGCACAATCTCTTCAAGAATTATCGATTTGTTCTCACCCATTGGAAAAGGACAGCGAGGTATGATTGTATCCCAGCCAAAAACTGGAAAAACCATGCTGCTAAAAGATATTGCCAATGCCATTGCAGCCAATCACCCTGAAGTATATCAGCTAATCCTGTTGATTGACGAACGCCCTGAGGAAGTCACTGATATGCAGCGAAACGTAGACGGTGAAGTGGTTGCTTCCACCTTTGATGAGCCTGCCGATCGTCATGTTAAAGTAGCCAATATCGTATTGGAAAAAGCCAAACGCTTGGTTGAATGTGGTCATGATGTAGTAATTCTTTTAGACTCTATTACCCGTCTGGCAAGGGCCTATAACACAGTACAACCCGCTTCAGGAAAAATTCTATCAGGAGGGGTTGATGCCAACGCTCTACACCGACCGAAGCGGTTTTTCGGTGCGGCCCGAAAAATTGAAAACGGTGGCTCTCTCTCTATTATTGCTACAGCACTAACTGAAACCGGTTCGAAAATGGACGAAGTAATATTTGAAGAGTTCAAGGGAACAGGTAATATGGAGCTCCAACTGGATCGACGAATTGCGAACCGACGTATCTTCCCAGCCATTGATCTGGTCTCTTCCAGTACTCGAAGAGACGATCTTTTACTCGATGAAAACACCATTCAACGGATGTGGATCATGCGGAAGTATCTCGCCGATATGAATCCTGTAGAAGCTATGGAATTCATCAATGATCGTTTCAAACGCACACAAAACAATGAAGAGTTTTTAATCTCAATGAATTCCTAGTAAACGAACGAAGACTAATGTTACTTGTTGATGACTGAGTGAATTACAAACTTTATAGAACAAAAAAAGCCTCCTTTGTAGAGGCTTTTTCATGTTATCCTAAAAGAACTATTGCGCTATTTACAGCGTAGCAACAAACTTGGCCAATTTGGATTTTAAATTTGCGGCTTTGTTGGCATGAATGATGTTTTTCTTGGCGAGTTTGTCAACCATAGAAATAACCCCAGGAAAGAGTTTTTTAGCTTCTTTTTTACTAGTACTAGCACGGAGTTTACGAACAGCGTTTCGAGCTGTTTTGTGTTGAAAACGGTTTCTCAATCGTTTTCTTTCGTTGGATCGGATCCGTTTGACTGCCGATTTGTGATTTGCCATATAATGGTTTTTTTATAAGTAGCCCGTAGGGGAGTCGAACCCCTCTTTCCAGGATGAAAACCTGGCGTCCTAACCGATAGACGAACGGGCCAATCATCCAAGGTCGAACTATTTCGCCTTTTTGAACTTTAGCGGAGCAAAAATACTTCTTTTCTAGCGTATTCCAAAGTCTGTTCTCAAAATTTTAGTACGCCTTTGCAAATAGCACACGTCGCTGCGAGGGCTTCCCAGAATAAACACAAATTCCAGGGTCTATTTCACCCTCCATTGGAATGCATCGAAGGGTTGCTTTAGTTGCTTTTTTTATTGCTTCTTCGGTCTCAGCTGTTCCGTCCCAATGGGCGGATATAAAACCACCTTTTTCGTTTAATACTTCTTTAAAACTAGAGAAATCATCTACTATTGTGGTATGTGTTTTTCGAAAAGTTTGAGCACGTTGGTACAACTGGTTCTGTATTTCTTCCAAGAGCGGTGGGATATGATCCACAACGCGATCCAAAGGTAGGGTTGTTTTTTCTAATGTATCCCGTCGGGCCAATTCTACTTGTTTGTTTTCCAAATCACGGGGTCCGATTGCAATGCGCAAGGGAACGCCTTTAATTTCGTATTCATTGAATTTATACCCAGGTTTAAAATTATCACGGTTGTCAAAAGTTACAGAAATAGATTTTGATTTCAACTGTTCTTTTAGTTTCTCTGCCACAAGAGCAATCGCTATCCTTTGCTCTTCTGTCTTGTATATTGGAACAATAGCCACCTGAATGGGAGCTAACTTTGGTGGTAAAACCAGGCCATTGTCATCACTATGAGTCATAATCAAAGCTCCCATCAGTCGGGTAGAAACGCCCCAAGAGGTTGCCCAAACATAATCGAGTTTGCCTTCTTTCGTAGCAAATTTAACATCAAACGCCTTGGCAAAATTCTGTCCTAAAAAATGAGAAGTTCCAGCTTGCAAGGCTTTGCCATCTTGCATTAAGGCTTCGATACAAAATGTTTCTTCGGCTCCCGCAAACCGTTCGGAAGCGGATTTCAGCCCTTGGATAACTGGAATTGCCAAAAAATTCTCAACAAAATCAGCATAGACTTGATTCATTTGTTGTGTTTCTTCCATGGCTTCATTCTTTGTTTCATGTGCCGTGTGCCCCTCCTGCCAGAGAAATTCGGCCGTCCGTAGAAACAAACGGGTTCGCATTTCCCAGCGAACCACATTGGCCCATTGATTCAGAAGGATTGGAAGGTCGCGATAGGACTGAATCCAATTCTTATAAGTATTCCAAATGATGGCTTCGCTCGTGGGGCGTACTACCAATTCTTCTTCCAGTTTGGCTTCGGGATCGACACGTAACTTACCCGGTTTATCAGGATCGTCGGTGAGTCGATAATGTGTTACAACAGCACATTCTTTTGCAAATCCCTCAGCATTTTTCTCTTCGGCTTCAAATAAACTCTTGGGGACAAACAAAGGAAAATACGCATTCTGATGCCCCGTTGCCTTAAACATTTTATCCAACTCGGCTTGCATTTTTTCCCATATGGCATAACCATAGGGCTTAATTACCATGCAGCCTCGTACCGCAGCATTTTCCGCCAAATCAGCCATTACGACCAACTCGTTATACCATTTGGAATAATCTTCACTACGGGAGGTTAATTTTTTCGCCATAAAATTTTTGGCACAACTTTTGCCAATTAATTAGTGTAACTTCAGTGGCACAAAACTACTATTTTTTGTGGCTCTATTAAATGAAAGCATTATGAATGAGAGAAAAATTATCCTTAGTAAGCGTTTTGCAATTATTTTTCTAATCGGAGCACTCTCCATTCAATGTGGTTCTTTTCAAGGGGTTTCCTATTACGATTCTGACGGCATCTACAACAGTCGTGTAAGTGATACCCGGACAGCTCCAAACCGGCCTGCACGACAGCCAATTTCTCAGCAAGAAGAAAAAACAGCCCCCCAAGTACAGGGCAAGGGAAGTTATTATGAAAACTATTTCCAAAACCTCAGTGACGAATATGCTTCTACTCCTCCCTCCAATGATGTATTCGTAGATGTAGATGGATACAGCAGTCCACAAACCTCTTCTCAGCCATGGGGCGCACAACCCAATAAAACAGAAGTTTATTTGATCAATACCCGTCCACTTAACCCCTACTTCTACGGCGGTGGTTGGGCTTGGAATCGTTTTGATCCATGGCGGTTTAATTATCCTTGGGGAGGATTTAACTCTTGGGGCTTTGGCGCCAATCCCTACTGGGGGTGGGCCGGGTTCAATTCATTTTATTCACCCTTTTGGGGAGGATTCTATGATCCCTTTATGCCCAATCGTTTTTATTCGCCTTATGCTTATCGCTCTCGTTATTTTAGAAACTACAACAATCGATTTGGTGGAGGATTTACCTATGGAAACCGACAGCGGTATAGTCGTGTTTCGAGTTATCGTGGAGAAAAAAGCTACCGTGGAAATCGAGACAATAGAAATCGACAACTCGCCAATAGCGATAAAAAAGAAATAAAGAATAAAGAGACATCCAGTAAGAGTAAGGAGAAAAGCCGTGTTCGGGTTAATGTGGGAAGAAATCTCTATTCTATTGGGTTAGGTAGAATCCCCGCTAATTTGGGAAGAGCCAGTCGTAACGGTAACTTCCAAGAAGTCATTCGCCCTTCAATTAATTCATCACCTACTAAACCATCAGTCTCTGGACGACGCATTCAAGCACCACGAATTACTTCCAAGTCTTCAAACGAGTCGCGCTATAGTAGAGGTGAAAGAACGGTTAGAACCAATAGAAATGACTCCAAGAGAACAAACTCTTACCGGAATCAGCGATCCAATAATACCTCTCGTTCTTATACTGCCCCTAACCGATCCTATGATACCTCTCGATCCTACAGTCCCCCTAGCCGATCGTTTAGTAGCCCTCGACCCAGCTCCAGTGGACGAAGTGGTGGCGGTCGCAGTGGAGGAGGCCGAAGTGGCGGTGGACGAAGTGGCGGTGGACGCACCAATAATTAACCAGTTCTAATTAATTCCCCAAGATGAAAGTAATACCAACAGTAATACTTCTTGTTATCTCAAATACGCTGTGGTCGCAATCGATTACAGATGCCTTATTGTTGGCACAAGAAGACATTACTGGGACTTCTCGTTATACGGGAATGGCGGGAGCCTTTGGTGCCTTAGGCGGGGACCTATCAGCTATTGCTGATAATCCAGCTGGTGCAGGAGTATTCAATTTTTCCGAGTTGGGAATCAGTAGTACAATAACCAACAATAAAACCTCAGCTACCTATTTTTCAAGAACGACGCCACAAGAACTCAGTCAATTTCAAATTGATCAATTTGGAATTGTTTTGACCTTGAATAACTTTCAGCCAGAAAGTGATTGGACTAAAATTGCTTTTGCTTTCAATCTCAAAAAAACAGCAGATTTTGGATCGAAAATTAATGCCTTGGGCACTAACCCTAATCAAAACTTAGGGGATTATTTTACTTACTACGCCGATGGACTGGCAACTGAGAATATTGAAGTTTTTGAAAACGAAACTGTCACAGGGATTTATGAATACTTGGGGAACAATTTTGGATATGGAGCTCAACAAGCTTTCTTGGGATATCAGTCCTATCTAATTAATCCCTCTAATGAAAATGATGGTAGCAACACTTTTTACAATTCTAATATTAGTCAAGGTGCTGTATCACACGATTTTAGCTCAGAATACAGTGGGTCTCACCAAAAATACAACTTTGCTTTTAGCGCCGTCTATCAAAATAAACTGTATTTGGGGGCTGCATTGAACACGCATCAGATTAATTTTGAACAACGCAGTATGTTGCGTGAACGCAGTAGTGATCCAGATAGTCCCATTCAATCCGCTTCTTTTGAGAACATCCTTAATACCTTTGGTACAGGATTCTCAACCCAAATAGGACTTATCTTCCAATTCCCTAAATCTTTTAGATTGGGACTTAGTTATCACAGTCCCCAATGGTTGACTTTGGAAGAAGAGGGTCAGCAAGCACTATCGAGTGAAGGGCTTTTTGAATCGGGATTGATTACGACCATAGTTGATCCCAATGAGGTGATAAATACCTATCCCACATATAGGCTTACCATTCCTGCTAAAACTACCTTGAGTATTGCTTATGTTTTTGACAAGAAAGGATTGTTGAGCTTTGATTATCGTTGGTCGGATCTAAGTGCACTAGCTTTCACTACCAATTCTCAAGGAGATTATCTTGGACAACTCAATACTACCATAAAAAGCAGTTTTGTGTCCCAGCAAGGCTTGCGTATAGGAGGTGAGTATCGAACTGGACGCATTCAAATACAAGGGGGGTATAGCACATCAACCGATCCTCAGAAAAGCATTCAAGACCCAATAAAGGTTTTAACGGCAGGTTTAAATTATGATTTGGGAGGAAGTGTATTTGGAATCAGTATGGCTCGTCAAACAAAGAGTTCCACTAGACCTTTGTATGGGGAAGGACTCTCCTCTACGCTATTGACGGAACAAAATCGAATGCAATTTTTCCTTACCTATCGCATGAAGCTATAAGTGGCTTTACGTTTGATATTTACTAATTTTATCAATAAATCCTTA
>DQCR01000071.1 GCA_003533785.1 Flavobacteriaceae bacterium | reverse complement strand
TTTTTCTACATCTGTTATGTCAGTACCTCCCGTTCCTGGAACACCTGCTTTAAAAAAATGTTCTGCCAGCCATCCTGCTGGTTTTGCCCCTCCTCTATTTCTAAACAAACGATAATCCGCATTTTGATACAAACTATTGTTATAAGAATGAACTGAAGTTCGTGTGGTTCCATTGAGTCTGCCAAAAATTTGATTTCCAGTTTTATTAAAAACCACCGATATAATGGTATAGGTATATCGCCCTATACTTGCTGTAAAACTATTTTTAGCAGTCCCTGATACAATAGAGTTATTACCATCGTAATCTATTTCACCAGACCAAGAATTATTACTATCACTACTGCTAATTGCGTAAGTACGACGGCTCGAGTTTGAATTGTCAAAACTCCAAAAAGAATCTTTAGTGTTATCGACTGTATCCCATCTAAATACCCCTATCGCCCAATGATTACCACTATTGGCAACTTCGTCTTGATCGCTACTTATTAAACTTTCGCTTCCATCAAAAGAAAATGTACTTAAGCCGTTTAGACTGTTAGTATATCTTGTGGGATTTCCATCTACTGTCATATTAAAATTGCCCGATTTATCAGTTATAGAGGATAATCTACTGCCGTTCATATTATAACTTGATGCATCGGAAGCATCAATCCAACCTGAAGGTGAGATGTTACTGGGTGACCACAAGGACGAATTTGCAGAAGTTTCTGACCAGTTGGTAAAGTTTTGATAGCCGGAGGTAATTGAAGTACTTCCAGATGAAAGGGTTAGTGAAGGGGTACTTGATATACTCGCAATATTAGATGAATCTGTGGCAGTGATTTGGATGGTCAAGGTTACTCCTCCCGAGGTTATATCAACTGAATTGGCACTCTGAGAAAATGCGCTCAGTACAGGTCCTGAAGAATCTTGAGCCCGTAGCGATGGAATCAATACTATGAGTAGGAAAATAGAAAAAACAATATTTTTCAAAGAATATAATTCCGCTATCAATTCTTTCGAATCTGATTGTTTCAACTGTTCATTCATAAACTGAGCAGATAAATAATCAAATTATCTTTTCTATCAAGATTTAATTTTTTCCTTATAGAAGAGCGTGTGTTCAAAAAATTACTTTTAGAAATACCTAATGACTTTACGATTTCATTTGAATTGTAATTCATTTTTAAAAGCATACAAACTTTAATTTCCTTAGCAGTCAGATTGTCAGAAACAGTTACCAATTTCTTTGTGAACTGTGGATAGGTTTGAGCGAATTTAGTTTCAAAAGATAAGTCTAAATCCATATGATGTTGTCATAAGAAAATTTAAAATATCAAGAATTTAAATTCAAAATCTAACAATGCAGGGTAATTGCAGTAGTGTTTTGGAGTATTATTGATTTTTAGTACTCGATTAGTATTAATTCGGTATATAAATTGAGTTTTATTGACTCTAGCACTTAAACCTCCGATGAATTAAATCGATTTGATAAATAAATCTAAATCATCATTTTTATCCAAGTTGAGCGATTTTTTTAAACGGTATCTTTGACTTTCAATAGTTCTTTTTGACAAGCCTGAGATTTGAACAATCTGATAATTATTTTGATTCATTTTTATGAGTGATGCTAACCTTAAATCTGTTTGAGATAATTTGCCTAACTGATTTAATTTATCATAAAAATTTGGATACACGGAAACAAACATTTTGTCGAATTCTTTATAGGATTTATCTGAATTAATCAATTTTTGAATTTCAACTTCAATGCTTGGAATTATACTCTTAGAGCTAGAACTTTTAATTTTAGAAAGCTTAGTTAAAAAGTTCTCTAAATATTCATTACGTTGAATTATAAAACTTGTTTTACTTAAAATTTCTCTATTTTTCTTTTCAAGCTCTTGATTAATCAATTTGTTTTCTAAGGAAAGTTTTACTCTTTGAGATTTGAAATTCATCCCTACAATTATCATAACAAAAGTTAGAATCAGGCATAGTATAATTAACAGATATATATAGGTATTATATCTAATCTTACTTTCATTTAATTTTCTTGCTGAATTTGCTAACTGAATTTCAGTTTCTAAATTACTCAAGGATTTCATAGCACTGAATGCCGATAATCTTGATGAAATTGATATCAATGAATCTTTAACTTGTAAAAGTTTCGAATTTAGTCCCTTTTGTTTGTATATATTCTCTAGGACCCTGTAATTATATCTTTTTTCTCTTTCATTAAGATTATAATATTTGAGATTGGTATTGGCAAGATCTTCAGCCTTATCAAACTCCTCTAACCCCAAAAAACATTCAGCTATTCTTGATTCTATTGCAGATAGATTAATTGGGAAACCATCCAGTTGAATTTTTGATTTTTCAAGGTAAAAAATGGCTTTTTCAAGCTCTTTTTTAGATTGATAATGAGCACCAAAAACAAAGTAACCATATCCCATATTTCTTTTTAATACCGGATTATCGTTACCCGATTCAATTTCTTTTTTATAAAGATTCTTAGCAGAAGTTAGAATGTTTTGAGCTTTTTGAATTTCATTTTTTAATAATAAAACTCTCAAAATATCATTCATGGAATATAAAATGTCTTCGGTTTTACCGTATTTTTTTCTTCTTTGGTAAACATCTCTGTAAATATTTTCAGCCTTATCATATTGTTCATTTACTTGTAATATTAATCCACGATTGGACATGGCTGTATTTATGCCAAAGAACTTAGCTTGTTGATCTGATATTTTTTCATAAATACTTATTGTTTGCTTGAATAACTCATCTGCTTTTTCATATTCTCCATAAGCATAATAGATGTTTCCGATATTAAGTAATACCCCAGGCGGTTGATCTACTTCAGGGAATTTTCTTTGTGACTCCGGAAGCGATTGGTAAATTTTTATTGAGCGTTTTAGATAATCCAATGCATTTGCATGTAATCCCATTTTAAAAAGAATTTCTCCGATAGCAGAAAAGACTTCTTGTGTCTGGGTGTCAGGATTTCTATTTTGATTTAGATTATTGTACTCTAAACCAAATTCAAGAGCAAGCCCCGGTTTTCTGTGCTTATATTTATTAATTGAGTCAAGATGATTTATTTTCTCCTGGGAATAAGAAAATAAACAAAGCGAAAAAAATATAACTACAGGGTAGATAATTCTCATTTGAAAATAAATAGTCTTTATGTTAAATGTAAAACTGAAGTAATATAATAACTAAATGATGGGATTTAAAAAATCTGTCTTAATTATTGACTCAGACTTTGATTCAAGCAATTTTTAAGCACCTCATAGCCTTTTGAATTCAGATGCAATCCGTCTTGAAGAAAATGATCTTTCCTTATTTTGTTGTTTAAAATCAGAGACTGATAAAAATCAATTTGATGAAAGTATTCAAGCGAATCAGTTCTGGTTTTCAGGCGATGGTTGATCATTTTTATTTTATCAAGCTGACCAGTACGCTCTAGAGAGGGCTTTATAGATATATTGTATATATCTGTTTTGGGAAACTTTGAATGAATGCGTTTTATAAAGCTTAATATTTCATCTACAATTTTTGATGAGCTGTAACCTAGAGTTAGATCATTACCACCGAGATAAAGTACAATTGATTTGGGTTGAATTTTTGAGAAAAGAACATCAAAATATTTATCTAAGGAATGAATAAATGCTCCACCAAATCCGAGATTCAAGGTGTTCCAATTAGGGAAATCTTTAGCTACATTTTTCCAGAGTCGCAAGGTTGAGCTACCATAAAAAACAATCAAATCGCGGGCGTCTTTTTTCTTTATAGCTTTTTGCTTGAGGATCTGAATTTCTCTTTTGAAGTCCGAATCGTCTTTGGAGAGATCCGCCACCCACCTTTGATACTTTTTATTTATTTTTTCGATGGCTTTGGATAGGTGTTTACTATCGGGATGTGTTACCCCATAATCCTGCATTCGAAAAGGGGGCATGATCGCACATTTATAGGTTGCTTGGGATGGGAGTTTGTCAAAATTGACCATTACTAAAGGAACAACAAGCGGTTGTTCTTTTGGGCTGGAAGCCAATCGAAAAACACCTTTGCGAAACTTTCCTGGAGATTCTTCTGTGGAGTAGGAATTGCCTTCTGGACTAAAGGCGATATGGGTACCTTGCAACAATTCTTCTTGGGCGATTCGATAGAATTCTGCATTTGTTTTTTTAAGTATTTTTTTGTCGATATCGGGAGGCGTGAACTCTTTAGAATACACTCGGATATAGTCAAAACGATCGAAATAAAGTTTGTGATTGGTCTCGTTGGGCAACGAATGGCGAACAACTCTTGTCCCCGGCTGACCATAGTATTTTTGCAGGATAATGCTACTGATAAAATGACTATCTAAGGTGATTTGAAAACCCTCAGCCGCAGTGAAGTAGGGATGATTTTCAAGGTGATTGTAGATAAACACAATTCCTTTCCCATGGGGGAGATTTTCAGATCCCTTTATTTGAACACGAAGCGCTTCGAAAGCTTTTTGCATCTGCTGTGCACTAAGAATCCGTGCATTTAAAGCAGAACTTCCTTTTGGCAGACATACAATCTCATTGTAGCTGTTCTGTAAGCTTTCCAGAAAGTTTTGATCAATACTCACGATTCAGCGGGTTATAAACTGGGATAAAATAGATAGTATAGATTCAATACCGTCAGTGTAGTATTTCGCTTCAGTTAATTTTCGCCCAACCTTCACCGTTATGGCAGAATCGGGGAGGTTGGTGAACATATTTTCATCGGTGACATCATCTCCAGCACAAAAGATGAAATCGTGTTTGGCGGAATCAACTAAGTTCATAACGGCACTGCCTTTGTTGATTTGATGTTCGACAACCTCCAAGGCTTTGTCCATGTCCATGACACTGAGTTTGTCCGAGATCAGACTACTCAAAACAGTTTTGAGTTCCACCACTCTCCCAGCTGCCAATTCTGGATCAGCTTTTCGATAATGCCATACCAGGCTATTTTGTTTGTATTCGATATGTGTTCCAGGAGTACGGTCGGTGAAGGCATCGAAAATGGGATTTAAATCCTCCATCCATTTATTTTGCCGTTTGGCTTTGGCTTCCCATTCTTTATTTTTGGGGCGAACATAGTAGCCGTGCTCCGCCACCAATATGATGGGCAGTGCCCCAAACCACTTCATTAAAAATTTCTGATCGCGACCACTCACAATAGCAACATCTGTATTGGGAAGTTTGGTGAGTTGTTTTAATAAGAGTAAAAGTTCCTGATCTGGGATAGCTAATTCTGGGTTTTCGTTGAATCGAACGAGCGTGCCGTCGTAATCCAATAATAACAATCGGTGTTTGGCTTTGTGGAATTGGTGGGTAACTGCTTCGGTGACAGACGAAGCGAACTCAGTTACCAGTCCCTGTTCTTTTTCTTCAGTCACTCGTCCCAAGGAAGTCATAAATTCCTTAGCCCAGTAATTGACGGTATAGCGCCGCAGTCTTTTTTGCATTTCTTTATTACGCATTTTTTGCTCTGCTTGCGGCATAGTAATAGCATCTTTGATAGCATCGGCCATAGCATTCCGATCAAAAGGATTCACTAGTACCGCTTCGTGAAGTTCTTTGGATGCTCCCGCCATTTCGCTTAAAATGAGGACACCATCGCCATTGACTCGCGTGGCAACAAATTCTTTGGCCACCAGATTCATTCCATCTCGAACGGGCGTTATCATAGCAATGTCTGAGGTCATGTACAGGTCAATGAGGTCGTCAAAAGCCATGGAGCGATAGTAATACCAAATGGGTGTCCAGTTGACAGTGGCATATTTTCCATTGATTCGACCGACGATTTCATCGGTTTCTTTTTTCAATTTTTTATAGTCAGGCACGTTGGCCCGTGAGGGTACGGTGAGCATCACCAACCGAATTTTCTCCAAATATTCGGGGTATTTTGATAAGAACAAATCAAAAGCTTTCATGCGATTAACCACCCCTTTTGTATAATCCAAACGGTCGATAGATAATATAAGTTTACTATTTTCCGAGGATTTTTTGTGAACTTCCAATTGGTTTTTCAGCTCCGACTTTTCGGTATCTCCATGTTGAAGATGTGCCGATGCAGCGGATTCAAATTTCTCATAATCAATCCCCATGGGAAAGGTGTCAACAACCACTTCACGAGATCCAACACTCACACGATTGAAACTGACATTGAGCCGTAAAATACGCTTGACTGAACTGATAAAATGCCGTTCGTAATCATAGGTATGAAAACCAATTAAGTCAGAACCCAGAACACCCTTTAGGAGTGCTTCCCGCCAAGGGAAGATTCGAAAAATCTCAAAAGAAGGAAAGGGAATATGTAGGAAAAAACCAATAGTTACACCAGGACAGGCTTCTTTGATCATTTGGGGACAGAGCATCAATTGATAGTCCTGCACCCAAACGGTGTCTCCCGGTTCCAAAAGTGCTATAACTTCATTACTGAATTTTCTATTTATTTCAACATAGGTATCCCAGTGCGATTTATTGAAAATAGAATATTCGATAAAGTAATGAAACAGAGGCCACAAACATTTGTTAGGAAGGCCATAGTAAAATTCATCAACTTCTTTGGTAGTTAAACTCACTGGGGCATAACGATTTTTTTCAAGCGATTCTTTAAGGGGCTCCCAAGCGGAAGTCTCCATCTCATCACTTCCGATTCCGGGCCATCCGACCCACAATGAGTTTTTGTGTTGGTGAACAGAATGTAAACCAGTAGCTAATCCACCACTAGTAGCGGAAAATTTGAATGAATTCTCTACTTTAGTTATCTGAATTGGAAGCCTATTTGAAACTATAACATTTTTTCCCATCACACATATATTTTAAACTTCTCACTACAATTTTATGTCAAAAAAAAATCCTCTCCCCAATAATTCAACATTAAACTTTGGGATTATTGGAAATTGTAAATCTGCAGCCCTAATTAATGAGGATTCTACAATTGAATGGTGCTGTTTGCCACAATTTGATTCCCCATCCGTTTTTGGAAAGATTATTGATTCCAACATTGGGGGGCACTTCAAGATTCTGTGTGACGATTCATATAAGATCACTCAAACTTACGTAAATAACACCAGTATACTGTGTACCCTTTTTGAAAATGAAGAGCACGCATTTGAAGTCCTAGATTTCATGCCACGCTACCTAAAGGACAACAGTATGTATCACGCACCTCCCCAACTCAGCAGAGTTCTTCGGCAAAAAAAGGGGAACCCTCGTTGTCGAATTGTTTACAAGCCCAGGCTGGAATATGCTTTAGGAGAAACCAAAAGTTATGTAAAAAAGAACTTCATTGTAAGTATCGTAGACGACAAAGATTATGACAGCTTATTCCTGTATAGCGATCTCAATCACCAGTCCATTCTAGAAGGCAGTGAGATAGAAATAACCAAGAGTCACTTTCTAACCGTTTCCTATAACGAGAAGTTGACAGTTCCTACTCTTGAGAATACGCTGTTGGAATACCAAAAAACAAAAGTATACTGGCTGAACTGGTGCAGTAAAACACCCTCTTTCTCCAACTACAATAGTGCTATACTACGAAGTGCGATGACGCTCAAATTACTCACTTTCGAAAAAACAGGCGCTGTCTTGGCAGCTGCCACAACCTCACTTCCCGAAACAATTGGTGAAGTGCGCAATTGGGATTACCGATTTTGTTGGATTCGTGACGCTTCTATGGTGATAAAAGTGATTGCAAAATTAGGACATGTTCAAATAGTCAAGAATTTCATCAATTACATTATCGATTTGGTTCCCGATAAAAACGAAAAACTACAAATCATGTATGGAATCAGTGGTGAAAAAATTCTTACCGAGAAAACCCTCGATCATCTTGATGGCTATGAAGGCTCCAAACCCGTTCGGGTTGGCAATGCTGCCTATACTCAAAAACAAAACGATATCTATGGTATATTGATGGATGTCATTCATTATCAAATCGAGCGCTTTTCCGAGCAAAACGATGAATACGAGAAATTATGGACCATCGTTAAATCTACTGTTTGGGTGGTGGAAAATAATTGGAGGCATCCCGATAAAGGGATATGGGAATTCCGACACGAGGACCGTCACTTTACCTTTTCGAAACTGCTCTGTTGGGTTGCGGTAGACCGAGCAATCAAAATTTCCCAACTGATCGAAGTAGATAAATCAGTTCAAAAGTGGGAAGTTCTTAGAGATGAAATTTACGAGGATATCATGACAAATGCATGGAGTGAAAAAATGCAAGCCTTTACTCAATCGTATCAATCCGATCATTTGGATGCTTCCGTTTTGTTGATGGAATATTATGATTTTATCGACGCCAAAGATCCTAAATACATCAAAACAGTCAATGCCATAGAAAAAGAGTTGATGCACCAAGGTCTCTTGTTCAGATACAAAAATGAAGACGATTTTGGTTTGCCGAGCTCTTCTTTCACTGTCTGTACTTTTTGGTTTATTAACAGTCTTTATAAAATTGGAGAAACTGAAAAGTCCCAAAAATTGTTTGATGAACTGTTGTCCTATGGAAATCACCTGGGTCTATTCAGTGAGGATATTGACTTTTCTACTAAACGGCTTCTGGGCAATTTTCCTCAAGCCTATTCACATCTCGCTTTGATTGACACAGCTATGAATTTTAATTAAGACTTCGAATTTTGATATTTCGATAGGAGGTAATTCCGGGATAGTTTTTATCCATGGCCTCATGGGCTTGAAAACTGATATGGCCTTTCTCATATTTTCCAAAGTGTGACCAAGTCTTGAATTTGCTATTTTCTACAAGCGAATCCCACTGGGGACCCCGAAGGGGAAAACGAAGTACTTCTTCCTTGTTGTGCACCAATACACCTAGGTTATCGTCGTAATGAATGCGAATGTAATATGAATTCCATTCACCACTAGGGCGAGTTACTTTTTTGTTTGGTGGGATCATATCAAATAAGGCTCCCGCATTTTCCTTTTGCATATTAGGCTTATTTTCATAAACGGCTGGATCCACGATTTGAATTTCTCGACCCGTGAAATAGGTTTGACTCAAACTATCAATATCCCGAACACCCCATAGAAAACCACTATTACCATAGTCTTCTGTTTTCCAATCAAACGAGATTTCAAAATTTAAATACTGTTTCGGACTCATCAAGCTACTGTCCAAGCCAGATGTATTTTTCGAATGGTTATAGGTCATCACTCCATCTTGTATCGACCAACCATTGTCTGCAGAATTATTCCGATGAAAAAGCCAACCTTCAATTCTATTGGGATTGGGATTGATGATTTCCCAGTCGGTATCAATTGATTTTTTTTCTTTTTCTGAGTTCCATTGACAAGCCGCTACTAAGAAAATTCCAAGTAATAAAAATATTTTTTTCATCGGGATGAATTTATTGTGTGATTTTCTAGTACCAAGATATACAACTAAATTGATAGATTTTCAAAATTTACTCGATGCGCCCAACGGGCCGAACTTCTTTCCCTTTTATTCCAGTTAACTGATCTCCAAGGACAGCGCGAATGGAGTCGGCTATTCTATTTATTTTTTCTACCAGAACTGGTTCTTGATCAGCAAGGTTGATGGTTTCACGGGGGTCTGTTTCTAAATTAAAAAGCGCAGGGGTTTCCAACTGATTCATATCATAGGGAACGGGATTTCCGTCGTTGGTTCCTTGGCGACCATTTAAGGAACGATAGGTGTGGGGTACATAAAACTTCCAATTCTTGTGGCGTATGGCATGCAACTCATTAGTTCGATAGTAAAAAAATAAATTTTCGTGAGGTAATTTTTTAGATTGCCGGGTGAGTTGGGGGACCAAAGAGACCCCATCAATTTTCAATTCTGGAAGGCTCGCGTTGGCGAACTCAGCTAAGGTAGGAAGCCAGTCTATTCCCATGGCGGCCACCTCAATTTTGGTTTCCGAAGGGATGCGTTTGGGATAGGAGACAATTCCAGGGACCCGATGTCCACCTTCCCAATTGGTTCCTTTTCCTTCTCTAAAAATTCCAGCCGAACCCGAGTGCTCTCCATACGATAGCCAAGGGCCATTATCAGAAGTAAAAACGATTATTGTGTCTTCATAGATTCCTTCTTCTTTCAGTGTTGAAATGATCCGACCGACCGAGGAATCAATTTCACCAATAACATCGCCGTATAGTCCTCTTTCTTGTGTATTCTTATAACCGTCGGCGGCAAACAAGGGAACATGGGGTTGTGGATGGGGGAGGTAAATAAAAAAGGGTTCTTGGGAGTGTTGTTGTATATAGGTGATTGCTTTTGAAGTCAAGGCTTCCGTCAGGAAAGTTTGATCCTCTAATACTTGAATCGGAGTTTCATTTTCATACAATTCAAGATTAGGAAAGTTGAATACAGTTCCTTGTTCAGGATGTTTCGGCCACATATCATTGGAATAAAGAATTCCGTAAAATTCATCAAAACCATGATGTATAGGATTGAATTTTGGGGCACTCCCCAAATGCCATTTACCAAAGATTGCCGTGGCATAGCCTTCGTTTTTTAACATCTCTGCCAGCGTGAGTTCCTCGGGATTGATGCCGAGATTTGATTCCGGTCCAAAAGCATTAAATATTCCAATTCTATCAGAATAACAGCCTGTTAATATAGAGGCGCGCGAAGCAGAACATACGGGCTGTGTTGCATAATAAGAAGTGAAATAGGCCCCTTCTAGGGCTAAGCGATCTAAATGCGGAGTTTGGATGTCTGTAGCACCATAAACCCCTAAGTCTCCATAACCCTGATCATCGGTTAGAATAAAGACGATATTGGGTTGGCGTTCGGAGGTACAACTGAAATTGAGTATACAGCACCCCCAACCGATTAACAAACCAAACCAGCGCATCGCATGAGTAAGACGAAATTCTGTCATTAGTTTCTGTTTTTAGACTATTTATAAAATACCCCTCAGAAAATTCTTGTTTTAAGTTACACAAAAAACCCCAGCTTTATTAATATCTTATGCCAACAAAACCCAACATATTCGATTTATGAAAAGTGTCCTCAAGAATAAAACAAGAATAAAATTTATGCTTTTTTGTGCTGTTCTAACCCTATTGAGTTGCCATTCAGAAGTATCATTGGAAGCTATAAAATTGATTTTTGAAGTAGAATCCTTTGATCCACTAAAGAGTGAAATGCAGGTAAAGTTCACGCTCGAAAACCAGAGTGATCAATCCCTCACTGGAGGGTCCTGGGAGTTGCATTGGAATCAAATTAGAGGCTTTGTAGATGCTAAGTCACTTCCTGAAGGGATTGACTTTGAATGGGTGAATGGTGAACATTATTTCATTTTAACTTTTGATGAGGAATGGTCTTTGTCTCCTGGGCAAACTCTCACTATTCCCATGAAACAGGATGGGATTATGGATCGTTTGGCTATGGGTCCGATGGGGGCATTCATCGTTCAAAACGGACAAGCCTATGATATAGAAACCGAAATTCTTTGGAAAAATGCAACCGGATTGGAAGGCTTGCAAATCCCCACTGCTGCTGATCGATATGCCGCCCTCGAGGGTCTGAAACACCTTGACAAAGAAAAGTTGGGATGGGTGATACCCACTCCCGCCACCCAAAATTTTTCTAGTGAGTTTAGATCAAAAGACTCGCTTTGGGTTGTTGCGATTGATGAAGTTTTCAAATCAAGTAAAAGGAAGATAGAGCCCCTAATCAGTCGTTTTTTTACTATTCCCATTCAATGGTCTACAACAGGAGCTAACCTCATTATTGAGCACAACCAAAACCTAATCAAAGAAGCCTATACACTTAAAATTGACAAAAAGGAGATAATGATTGAGGCTTTCGACAATCAAGGTCTTGTATATGCACTCCAATCCCTTCGGCAAATTGTAAATACAGCATCAATTGAAAAAACAGACTGGCCAGAGGTTTTAATTAAGGATGTCCCGAGATATGGTCATAGAGGCTTTATGTTGGATATCGCTCGTAATTTTCATGATGCCAATAAAATAAAAGACGTTCTCGATCTTATGAGCCTTTTCAAATTAAACTATTTGGACTTACGTATGTCGGATGATGAAGGATGGCGAATTGAAATCCCGGGTTTGCCTGAGCTCACTTCAGTTGGATCGGAGAGGGGATACTCCAGTCAAAACAATGAAAAACTTATTCCTGCCTACGGTTCCGGCGCCAATGGTGGACTGACAGGAAATGGATACTTGACCAAAGAAGAGTTTATTTCAATTTTGAAACACGCCCAAATGCTTGAGATTAAGGTTATGCCACAATTTGGATTCCCTTCTCACGCAAGAGCTGCTATCAAGGCAATGGATGCCAGATATGAAAAATATGTGGCCCTGGGGGACCAAGCCGCAGCCGATGAGTTCTACCTTGCAGATCCGAAAGATGAAAGCTACTATCGATCTGCTCAACGATACAATGACAATATTATTTGCATCTGCAGCGAAGGCCTTTACAACTTATTTCAAAAAGTGGTTGATGAGATGGTTGTGATGTATGATACAGCGCAGATTCCGCTGGAGCGATTGAGTATTGGTGCCGACGAACTACCCTACCAAGTATGGAAAGCCTCGCCAATTTGTGATGAATTTTTGTCCAATAATGACTTAGGGATAACAAACATAGACGAAGTTTATAATTATAGTCTGAATCGAATGAAGACTATTTTAGAGGAGCGTCAAATTCAAATGGCCGCTTGGGAGGATGTTTTATTGGAACGTTCCGATAAATCTCAAAGTGAGACCAAAATAAAGGACGAAAAATTTGACTATGGAATCATACCCTATGTGTGGAATAATTCATGGGGAGAAGGCAGAGAAGATATGATTTATAAATTTGCCAATCTAGGATTCCAAACGGTAATGAGTAATTCCTCAGCATTTTATTTTGACATGACCGATGATAAGGATATCGAGAATAATGGACTGAGTTGGTCTGGTTATGTTTCCTATAAAGAGAGTTGGGGAACAGATCCCGACAATGTCTTTGCGAATCTATCCCTAAATAAAAAACACAACATGACCGCAGACTATATCGAAAGCAAGGAAAAATTATCAGAGAAAGGGCGAAATAACTTTTTGGGGATACAGGCTCAATTGTGGACCGAAACGGTTCGATCTTCTTCCATTCTAGAGGAACTTTTTTTTCCTAATCTTGCTTTCTTTTCAGAGCGTGCTTGGACTCCTCAGCCATTTTGGACTCGTGAAAAAGAAATGGTAAAGCAAAAACAACTGTTGAACAAACAGTGGAATAGATTGACCAATACACTTGGTCAACGAACCCTTCCGATGATCAATCGCCTTCATCCCGATTGGGATTTTCATTTACCCAAGCCTGGAGCAATCATTAGTGATGAATTATTACACGTTCGCGTGCAGTTCCCTGGCATGTCTGTTAGATATACGACTGATGGAAAGATTCCAACGAATCAATCGATTTTATTTACAGAACCAGTGAAAATAGAAGCTGGAGAAAAAATTAAACTCCGCACATTTGATTCGAATGGACGGGGGGGCAGAACCATTACAATAAACTAAGTATGAGTTTAAGCAACCAACGTATTACCGCTGTAGACACTCTTAGAGGGTTGACTATTTTATTTATGATTATCGTCAACAATCCAGGTTCAGGTACTCACATCTACGCTCCATTGTCACACGCAGAATGGAATGGGATTACCCCCACGGATTATATTTTCCCAACCTTTTTGTTTATCGTGGGAATCTCAATCGTTCTATCCTTGGGCAAACGATTGGAATCCAAGTCCAAAGCCGAGCTTACTAAGCATGTATTCATTCGCGCTGTGAAGATATACCTTGTGGGTACTTTTCTTTGGTTGTGGTATGACTTTGACTTTAGTGAAATTCGCTGGGCGGGTGTACTTCAGAGAATAGCATGGGTCTATCTGGCTTGTTCCATACTCTATTTATACACCTCTAAAAAACAACAATGGCTGATTGGGATATCCATTTTGACAGCCTATTTACTATTGATGTGCTTCATACCGGTTCCCGGAATTGGGGCCCCTGATTTATTGATTCCTGAGAAAAATTGGGCTCATTTTATAGACCGTATGTATCTGCCAGGGGTGATGTGGCAAGGCACTTGGGATCCAGAAGGAATACTCAGTACTTTTCCAGCGATAGTAACAGGAATGATTGGTATGTGGGTTGGCTATGAATTAAAAACAAGTGTTTCTTTAGACAAGCGAATGATACGTTTGACGATGATTGCAGCCGTGTTGTTCATCCTTGGAGACTTCACCCAATACATATTTCCACTCAATAAAAACTTATGGAGTACTTCTTTTACTTTACTGGTAGGAGGAATTTCAACCCTTATTTTGATTGTTTGTATGTATCTATGCGATGTGATGGAACAGCACAAAAGATTGCGTTTTGCAAATTATTTTGGAGCCAATGCAATTTTCGCCTATGTTCTGTCAAGTCTCTTAAGAGTGGTTTTTTATGAGGATGTAATTTGGGGCATTATGCCCAATACATCTTTTGTTTCTTCTTTGGGTAGCTTAGGGATCTCATTGCAATTTGCCTCACTGCTGTATGCTCTATTTTATACTTTCATCATTTGGATCCCTACTTATTACTTATTCAAAAAAAATTTTTTCATCAAAATTTAGCCATGCTTAATTGTGATTTGAAATACAATAGAGGTTTGTTATGCAGGGTAATAAAATCTTTTTAACGATCAATTATTTAGAATGCGAAAAAACATATTGATTACAGGGGCCAGTTCGGGTTTAGGAATGGGTATGGCTAAAGAATTTGCTAAGCAGGGATGCCACTTGGCTTTGTGTGCCCGAAGGACAGAGAGGCTCGAAACACTTAAAAAGGAACTTTTAACGATCAATCCATCCATTGAGGTACTAACAGCATCTTTAGATGTCAACGACACCGAAGCTGTTTTTTCTATTTTTGATTCCTTTCGCACTGCTTTTGAGACCCAAGGGGGCACGCTAGACCGAGTGATAGTGAACGCAGGAATCGGTCGAGGGGGCTCTTTAGGGAAAGGCTTGGAAGGGCCTAATAGAGAAACAGCAATGACCAATTTTTGTGCAGCATTAACACAGATGGAAGCGGCTCTTAAAATTTTCAGGGATCAAAATCACGGCCACCTAGTGGCTGTCTCTTCCATGTCCGCCTTTCGAGGCTACCCCGGGGCACTTAATGTATATGCAGCTACTAAAGCGGGGTTGAAAAGTTTGGCAGAGGGTGCACGAATCGAGGTGTACAACCGACCGATTAAAGTCACCACTTTATTTCCAGGTTATATCCAATCTGAAATGACAGATTCAATTGGGAAACCTCCTCCCTATATGATTTCTTTAGAAAAAGGATCTCGTCTACTGGTTAAGGCTATTGATAAAGAGAAGAACACAGCGATTATACCGTTTTGGCCTTGGTATTTTTTTAAGATTTTTATGAATTTATTGAGCCCAAAAATGGTTCGTATAATATTTGGTTAATTATGGATTTCAACCCTTCAAAACGTTCCCAAGAATACCTGTCCCGTCTTAAGGAATTCATGCAAGCAGAGGTCTATCCTGTAGAAGAAAGCTATCTAAAGCATCACCAACAAAACAACAGTCACCCCCGATGGAAGGAATGGACAGATTACCCTGGGGTTGCTGGAATTAAAACACGTGCTCAAGAAGCCGGACTATGGAATTTATTCCTGCCTGATTCCAAATGGGGACAAGGGTTGAGTGTTCTCGAGTATGCTCCTCTGGCCGAAGAAATGGGACGGGTCTACAATGCGGCTGAATGGTTCAATTGCAATGCTCCTGATACTGGCAATATGGAAGTGCTTTATCACTTTGGAACCGAGGCTCAACAAGAAAAATGGCTTCACCCCCTTTTACAATCGGAAATAAAATCTATTTTTTGCATGACAGAACCTCAAGTGGCTTCTTCCGATGCAACTAATATTGAGACATCTATCGTTCCCGAGGGAGATGAGATTGTGATTGAAGGAAGAAAATGGTGGTCAACGGGTTTGGGCCATCCCGATGCTGCTGTCGCTATAGTACTTGGAAAAACAAATCCTGAAGCACCACGACACCAACAGCACAGTATGGTCTTGGTGCCATTGGATGCCGATGGGGTCAAAATCCTCCGAATGCAAAACACCTTCGGTGCTTATGATCCTCCCGGGGGACACGGTGAGATAATCTTTGATAAAGTTCGCGTACCCAAAGCCAACCTCATTCAGGATCTGGGTTCTGGATTTGCTATTGCACAAGGCCGATTGGGTCCTGGACGAATCCATCACTGCATGCGTTGCATTGGTGCGGCAGAGCGAGCATTGGAAATGGCTCTTTTGCGGAGCGGAACACGAGAAGCCTTTGGCCGTCCATTGGCTCGATTGGGAGGTAATTCCGAACGCTTTGCAAAGGCGCGAATTGCAATTGATCAAGTTCGACTACTTACGTTGTTCACGGCATGGAAAATAGATCAACATGGGGTAAAAAACAGCCTGTCTGAAATTGCAGCGATCAAAGTAGTAGCACCCAATGTTCTTCAAGAAGTTACTGATCTGGCGATGCAAATCCACGGAGGTGCTGGGCTTTCCGATGACTTTCCTTTGAGTAGTTTTTTTATGCAAGCTCGAGCCTTGCGATTGGCCGACGGTCCCGATGAGGTTCACCTTGGAACTGTTGCCAAACAAGAGTTCAAAAAATACCAACCTTAAATGGGGCCAAACCAAGATCATGAAAAACCCCAACGGCCTGGAGAAGAATTAGATTTAGACCGATTGCAGCCTTGGCTGCAAAAGCAATTTCCTGAGCTTAAAGGTCGTCCAAGAATCACGCAATTCTCTGGTGGTGCTTCAAACTGGACCTATCGACTTCAATATCAAGAGAAAGACTTGATTCTCCGCAGAGCTCCTCTCGGTAAAAAAGCCCAAGGGGCTCACAATATGGTTCGGGAATATGAGTTGCAGAAAAGTCTTAAACCCCACTTCAAGTATGTTCCCCAAATGTTGGCCCTCTGTCCCGACGAAGCTGTACTGGGATCTCCCTTTTTCTTGATGGAGTGTATAGAGGGTGTTATTCTTAGAAAAAATTGGCCCCAAGGTTTGCGCAACGATCTCACTGATGTCCAACAGCTTTGTTATTCTTTCTGGGACAAACTAATCGAGCTTCATCAAGTGGATCATCGAAAAGGGAATTTGTCTCAACTCGGAAAAGGATTGGGCTATGTAGAGCGCCAAATTCACGGTTGGAATAAGCGCTATGCCAATGCAGTCACCTGGAATGTTCCCTCGGGTAAAAAAGTCATGCGCTGGTTGGATGCTCAACTTCCAAAAAAAGAAAGCCTTTGTATAATTCACAATGATTTCCGGTTGGATAATGTGGTTCTGTCTCCCAACAATCCGTCAGACATCTTGGGAGTCCTGGATTGGGAAATGGCAGCCATTGGTGATCCTCTGATGGATTTGGGAAATAGTTTGGCCTACTGGGTAGAAGCTTCCGATGATTTTTTTATCAAAACAATGAGACTTCAACCGACCCAACAGGCGGGAATGTTAACTCGAGCCCAAATCATTGACTACTACAGTCAAAAAACAGGAATTGAGATTGACGATTTTCGTTTTTATCGGGTCTATGGATTGTTTCGCTTAGCCGGTATAGTCCAACAAATTTACTTTCGCTACGCCAAGGGGTATACTCAAAATAAAGCTTTTAAAAACCTTTGGATGTTAACCTTTTACTTGGTCAAAACTTGTGAGAATATTATTGGGAAAGACCGCCACTAACGGGCGGGAAAAAAACTTGAAATACGTTCAAAAGCGATCTCTTTAAAATCCCGAATGACATAATTAGCCAATCGGTAATCTTGATTGTGCGAAGCAGAACTCTGATACGCTACACAATAAATTCCAGCTGCATGAGCGGCTTGGATTCCATTGGTTGAGTCTTCGATGACCATGCATTCGTGGTGTTCATAGCCAGCAGCCTGAGCAGCTTTAATAAAAATTTCTGGATGTGGTTTTGAAGCTGCTAAATCAGCACCGCTGAGTTTGGCCACGAAATAACGATCCAAATCAAAACGATCGAAAACACGATTGATGTTGGTCATTGAAGCTGAAGAAGCAAGGACTAAATTCAAACCTTGTTCATAATAGTCTTGGATGCATTGGAATACCCCATCGATCAGTTCTAAAGCCAAATCGTTTTCAAATAATGTTTTAAAATGACGCCGCTTAGCGGCCATTAGTGTTTCAGGGGTAAAAGAAAGTGAAAAGGTATTGCAGAGTGTCTGGCATATAGACAAAGTGGCTTTCCCAGTAAAAGATTCGTACATACTATCACTTACTTCCATGCCAAATTCCAAAAACATTTTTTGATAGGCTTTGCGATGGAGCGGTTCACTGTTGACAATCACACCGTCCATATCAAAAAGAACTGCTTTAAGCATTCAAACTTTTTAACAAAAATACTTTTAAAACAACAAACAGGGATTTAGTTACCGTTAATAAATATGCTGTCAAACTCAATTGGTGAGATAGCCATTCTGTCGATATAAATCAATATAGTATTGATCGAGTTCTGGACTGTCTTTGTATTCCAAACGCATTTCAGCTAGCTTTTCTTTGAGTTCTATGACAACCTCTGTGTATGCGGGATCCGAAATAACATTATTTATTTCTTGTGGATCTTCTTTTCGATCATAGAGTTCCCATTCATCTACATCATAATAGAAGTGAGCGAGCTTGTAGTCTTCTGAGACCAAGCCATAATGGCGCTTTACCATATGAACTGCTGGATATTCATAATAATGATAATACACAGCATCACGATTCCATTTTTGGGTTTCTTCTTCTTCTGAGAACAGCAGCGGTTTAAGGCTTTTTCCTTGCATGTCTTTGGGAATTTCAATCTGAGCGAGGTTCAATAGAGTGGGAGCATAGTCGAGATTTTGGACCATCTCTGTCACAATTTGTTCGCCTTGGATTTTTCTTGGCCATCGAATAATAAGAGGGGTTTTGAAGGATTCATCATAAATGAAACGTTTGTCAAACCATCCGTGTTCTCCGAGATAAAAGCCTTGGTCGGAAGTATAGATAACAATAGTGTTTTCTGAAAGACCCGATTGATCCAAATAATTCAAAACCCTTCCGAGGTTGTCATCAATAGAGGATATCGTAGCCAAATAGTCCTGCATATAACGCTGGTATTTCCATCGCATTTTTTGCTGATCTGTCATTTTCGGCCATTGGGTTTCAAATTCAGCATTAATACGATCCAAGGTAGGTTTGTAGAGGGCTCGTTGTTCCAGAGTAGCTCGGTGATAGGGGCCGTAGAACCCATTCTCGAATTCATTTACAGATGGCTGAACTTGATCGCCCATTGCGGTGATTAGTTCGGGTCGGATTTTGCTATCGTGGCTGTACATCATATGCTTTAACAAATTCATTTCTGCCGTTTTGGCTGCACTCCCGCGCCCTTTGTAATCATCAAAAAGAGTGGCGGGTTCAGGAAAGGTTTTTTGAGTAAATTCAGCAAATTTGTCGGCACGAGGCCACCATGGTCTGTGGGGTGCCTTGTGAAGATACATTAGCATAAAAGGGGTGTCATCCTGAGCCTCTCTTTCCAGCCAATCCAAAGTCAAATCTGTAATTATATCGGTGGCATAACCCTCAATTCTTACAGTGTCTTGTTCCGTAGTTATAAAATCTGGATTGATATAATGTCCCTGACCCGGTAATATTTTAAATTCATCTACTCCTTTGGGAGAATTACCAAAATGGAGTTTGCCAAACATGGCTGTTTTGTATCCCGCTTTTTTAAATAGCTGTGGAAAAGTAGTTTGGGTAGTGTCAAACGGAAAACGATTATCTACTTTTCCATGGAGATGGGTGTGTTTTCCAGTAAGGATGGTAGCGCGAGACGGCGCGCAAATGGAATTGGTCACACTCGCATTGGTAAATCGGATACCTTCTTTTGCTAGGCGATCGATGTTTGGAGTTTGCAGAAGAGAATCGTGGTAAGCACTAATGGCTTGGTAGGCGTGATCATCGGACATAATGAACAAGATGTTGGGTTTTGTAGTATCCTTGATTTTAGGGGAACAGCCTACAAAAAGAAGAAACATTCCTGCGATAAGTCTTAATGGGAGTTGTATAATCATTTTTGGAATTTATCTTGTCTGAATTTACAAAAAACAAGCTAAAGATTGGGGGGCCTATTGAATTACATCAAGGAATAGTATATTGCTTGTAAAATGAAAAGAGATGGAAATGAGAAGAATAATTCAGTTAGGTGTTTTATTTACGGTCAGTTTGAGTTTTGGGCAGTTTTCAACGGCTCTTATGAAGGAAATGAAACCGCGAAATATTGGGCCAGGAGGGATGAGTGGAAGAATTACAGCGATCGATGTAAACCTTCAAAATCCAGATATTATTTACGCTGGTGCTGCCTCGGGGGGGGTCTGGAAATCAACCAGTGGCGGAATCCGTTGGACTTCTTTGTTCAATGATCAAATTACGGCATCAATTGGTGCGATTGCTATCCAACAATCGAATCCCGAAGTAGTTTGGGTGGGGACGGGAGAAGGCAACCCTAGAAATAGCCTCAATGGCGGATATGGAATTTTCAAATCCTTAGACGGAGGGCAAACTTGGCAAAGCATGGGCCTTGAGAAGACCCGTCATATTCACCGGATACTAATAGACCCTCAAAACCCAAATACCGTTTATGTTGCTGCCATTGGATCTCCTTGGGGTGAACATCCTGAGCGAGGGGTGTATAAAACGACGGATGGGGGAATACACTGGAAGAAAATTTTGTTTGCGAATCTCAAAACAGGAGCTGCAGACTTGGTAATGGACCCCAGTAATCCCAATAAGTTAATTGCAGCACTGTGGGAACACAAACGCGATCCTTGGTTTTTCAAATCAGGAGGAAAGGGAAGCGGACTCTTCATCACCCATGATGGTGGAGACCATTGGAAACAGATCACACAGCAAGATGGGCTTCCCGAAGGCGAATTGGGACGAATAGGACTGGCTATTGCCCCAAGCGATACCCAACGCGTTTACGCCTTGATTGAAGCAAAAAAGAACGGATTCTATCGGTCCGACGATGGAGGACTGCATTGGAAATTAGTCAATGAGGAAGAAGAAATTGGAAACCGCCCCTTTTACTATTCCGACATTCGAGTGGACCCCCAAAATGAAAACAGAATTTACTCGATTTTCACCTATGTTAATGTTTCAGAAGACGGAGGTAAAAGTTTTAAAGAGTTGATGCCTGCCTATAATGTAGACAATGGAGTACACCCCGATCACCACGCATGGTGGATTCACCCCAAGGATGGCAGTTTTATGATTAATGGGAACGATGGAGGACTTAATATAACTCGCGATCGCGGCAAAAATTGGCGTTTTGTAGGAAATATTCCTGTTGGCCAATTCTACCATATCAGTGTGGATATGGACTATCCGTATAACGTCTATGGTGGTATGCAAGACAATGGCTCTTGGAAAGGACCCGCCTATGTTTGGCGTGATCAAGGAATACGAAATGCCTACTGGCAAGAAATTTTATTTGGCGATGGCTTCGATGTTGTTCCCAACGAATCCAATTCTCGATTTGGTTTTGGGATGAGTCAGCAAGGAAGTGTCTCACGTTATGATGCAGAAACCGGAGATAATTATTCAATTAAGCCCACGCATCCAGATCCTAATATATTACTTCGATTCAATTGGAATGCGGCCATTGCTAAAGATCCATTCAATGCTCAAACGCTGTATTTTGGAAGTCAATTCGTTCATAAGAGTCAAGACGAAGGCCTCACTTGGCAAGTCATTTCACCAGACTTGACCACCAACGATAAAAGCAAACAAAAACAAAGCGATAGCGGTGGTTTAACCTTAGATGCCACTGGAGCAGAAAACCACTGCACCCTTCTTGTTATTGAACCCTCCCCCTTGGAAGAAAATATGTTGTGGACAGCTTCGGACGACGGACATGTTCATTACACTCAGGATGGCGGAAATACTTGGATAGAGGTCACCAAAAATCTGAAAGGACTGCCTCAAGGAAGCTGGATTCCTCAAATTAAAGCCTCTCCCTATCAAAAAGGCGCTGCCCTCCTAGTGGCCAATGACTACCGGCGTTTCAACTATACCCCCTATGTATATCGAACAACAAACTATGGTAAAAACTGGGAACGAATTGTCGATGCACAGGATGTGTCTAGCTATGCGTTGTCAATTATTCAAGATCCCCTGTCTCCCAATTTATTTTTCTTGGGAACGGATGACGGTTTGTATCTGTCGTTGGACGGAGCCAAGAGTTGGGAGAAAGTAAAAGCCGATTTATTCCCTACGGTTTCCACCAAAGATCTGGTGATCCACAAGCGCGAACCCGATTTAATCATTGGGACCTTTGGACGCGCTGCTTGGGTACTTGACGATATTGAACCCCTTCGCCAAATTGCTAAAAACCCGAAACTGATAGAACAAGCCTTGGTCTTGTTTAACGCTCCTACGGCCTATCATGCTGCTTACCAACAGCCTTCGGGAACTCGTTTTGGAGGCGATGCAATATATAATGGTGAAAATCGCCCAGAAGGGGGACGTTTTACTTTCTATTTCAACCCAGATTCTAATGGAGACAAGAAATTAAAATTGGAAATGCAGTTGTTCAGAAATGAAGAACTAGTCAAAACTTTGACCCGAGAGCAACCTAAAGAAAAAGGAATTTATCGATGGATTTGGGACCTGTCGGAAGAGGCCGTGGATCGACCAAAACGAGAAGACGATGATTCCGATGATGATGATGAAGACGAGGAAAGAAGTGGAAAGCCTGTTTTGCCCGGGACCTATTCCGTGGTATTGACTAATGGGACAATCCACTCCAAAGCCAAGATTGATGTAGCATTAGACCCTAGAGTGGAAGATTCAGAAGCGGCCTTTAAAGTACGATATGAAGCATTGACCCAATTGGAGAAAATGACCGCACTTGCCGCAGAAGCGGTTCAACAAGTTCAAAATAGCCAAAAAGAGGTGAAAGCTTTTATTCAAAGATTGAAAGCACAAGAAGTAGATGATAGTCTAAACAACACCTCCTCTGAGATTCTAAAAAAATTAGAAGCACTTGAGGCTTTATTTTTAGGGAAAAAAGACAATCGGCAAGGGATTGTTCGCAACCCTACTCCACATGCGATGACACGTATATACAGAGCGGCTTACTACGTTCGAACACGCCCCAAAGGGATCACTGATACCGAGAGACAATTAATCGCCAAAGCTGAAAATCAATTGAAAAATGCACTGGAAATGGTGAATGCTTTTTATGCAAATAACTGGGATTCTTTCAGTACGGTAATGGAAAAACTACCGCATCAAGAAAAAACAGAATTAAAAACGTTTGATTGGTAGAAATCAAGTAAGAGATAGGCAGGCACAATATACCTAGGCCAAAAGGGATTGTACTTTCATAGCGAGACCCATATCTCCCCCAATTTTGATCTGGCCACCCATTACAGCCATCATCGGATTGAGTTCGCCGTCTCGAAGTTTTTCCAATACGGATTGACTCACAGTAATGCTACAATCAGCTTCTTTATCCTCTGAAGTGGTTTGATTTTCAGCCCCAGTTCCGTCGATAAATACAATGGTGTCATCTACAACAAATTTTAGCGTTCCACCAATAGGACTGGCATTATCGGCTCTCTGTTTTAATTGGTCAAATACGTCTTGATTCATAAAATACTTATTTGAAATCAAATGTAATAAAAAAAGTGACGAGGTGTCATATTTTTTATATTTTAGCCTACACCAAAAAAAAATCCATGAGTTATCGTATCAAAAAAGTAGCCGTACTGGGTTCCGGAGTAATGGGTTCTGGAATAGCATGTCACTTGGCGAATGTTGGAATGGAAGTTGTCATGTTAGACATTCTTCCTTTCGATATTGAGGCCAGTGAAACCAACCCGAATGTTCGTAACAAAGTGGCTAATGAGGCCCTAGCCAAAGCTATTAAATCCAAACCCGCAGCATTGTTTGACAAAAGCTATGCCCAAAGAATCACTACAGGAAATTTTGAAGATAATTTTGATAAAATTTCCGATGCCGATTGGATTGTAGAAGTTGTGGTTGAACGTTTGGATATCAAACAATCCATTTTTCAAAAGGTAGAGGCCCATCGAAAACAAGGAAGCCTGGTCAGCTCCAACACTTCAAGTATTCCTATTCATTTGCTCGCCGAAGGGCGTTCGGCTGCATTTAAAAAACACTTTTGTGGAACACATTTTTTCAATCCCCCGCGCTACTTACGTCTATTAGAGATCATACCTATTCCAGAAAGCGATCCAAAAATGATCGATTTCTTTATGGACTTTGGCGACATCTATCTAGGAAAACAAACTGTCTTATGTAAAGATACACCGGCATTTATTGCCAATAGAATTGGAGTGATGTCTGGAGTGCGTATGATGGAACTTACCCAAGAATACGGTATGACAGTGGAAGAGGTGGATGCCATCACTGGAGAATTGATTGGAAGACCCAAGACAGCCACTTTCAAATTGCAAGACTTAGTGGGTATTGATACCGGAGAAAAAGTGACCAATTTTGTTCGAGACAACGTACAAAATGATACCTTTTTCGAAGCTTTGAAAGGGAAGGAAGACCCAAACTTCATGAGTTTTTTGGTTGATAATCAATTCTTTGGAAATAAGTCGGGCAAAGGTTTCTACGAACGCACCAAGAAAAAAGACGACAAAGGGCGCACTATAGTTAATGTATTAAATCTAGACACTCTAACTTATGCTCAAACCACACGGCCCAAGCTTCCAATCGTCAAAGAAGCCAAAGCCATTGATTTGATGTCTAAGCGATTTGCTTTTTTGATATCTGGAGAAGGTCGCGAGCATCAATTCCTACGACACTATTTTGCCTCTTTACTTTCCTATACAGCTGAACGGGTTCCCGAAATTGCCGATGAAGTATTTTTGGTTGACGATGCAATGCGAGCGGGCTATGTCTGGGATTATGGACCGTTTGAATATTGGGACCTTTTGGGTGTAGCCGTGGGAATCGATTTGATTGAGTCTTGTGGATGGTTGGTACCTAAATGGGTCAAAGAAATGCAATCCAAAGGTATCGATCAATTTTACAAATTTGAAAATGGGACTAAAAAGTGTTATAGCTTGTCCAGTCAGTCTTTTGAGCCTGTGAAAAGTGCGGAAGGACTTATTATTTTAGACAGTTATCGCGGGCAGACACCTATTATTAAAAACAGCGAG
This sequence comes from Flavobacteriaceae bacterium, assembly GCA_003533785.1. Classification (GTDB taxonomy): domain Bacteria; phylum Bacteroidota; class Bacteroidia; order Flavobacteriales; family Flavobacteriaceae; genus UBA11891. The sequence continues at coordinate 9,798 of DQCR01000071.1, read as the reverse complement.
TGCACCGTGCATGATATCGGCGATGGAGTTATGTGTTTGGAGTTTACCAGTAAAAGCAATTCCATAGGAGAAGGCATTGGTAAAGCAATGGTAGAAGCGATTGAAATTGCCGAGCGGGAGCAATGGAACGGAATAGTGATTGGAAACAACGCAAAGCAATTCTCAGTAGGGGCCAACCTGATGAATGTAGGAATGCTAGCCATGCAAAATAAATTTGACGATTTGAATCAAATGGTCAAGGATTTTCAAGACATTAACATGAGAGTCCGTACCTCGAAGATCCCTGTAGTAGTAGCTACTCAAGGCTATGTATTCGGGGGCGGGTGCGAGATATCCATGCATTGCGATGCGGGTGTCTATGCTGCCGAGTCCTACATAGGCTTGGTAGAAGTTGGAGTTGGATTGATCCCTGGTGGAGGGGGTACCAAAGAATTTGCCTTGCGTGCTTCCGACGCCTTTTTTGAAGGCGATGTGAAGATCCCAACGCTGATCAGCCATTTTAAAAATATTGCTACAGCAGCCGTAGCAACTTCGGCTACGGAAGCATTCAATCTTCATTATCTCAAAGAAGGGCGGGATTTTATTTGCTACAACACACCTCGAAACATTGGAGAAGCCAAAGCGAAAGTGTTGGAGTTAGCGCCCAATTATGTACCCCCTTCCGTACGAAATGATATTCAAGTCCTTGGGCGTGGAGGAATCAGTGCCCTTCACACAGCCATCAACGAGTTCAAATTGGGCGGCTATATGTCAGACTACGATGTTGTCATTGCCCGCCAGATTGCTCATGTGATATGTGGAGGAGATCTCACTAGTACACAAATGGTGGACGAACAATATCTTTTGGATATTGAGCGAGAAGGATTTTTGACCCTGCTGGGAAACCAAAAAACTCAAGAACGAATTCAACATATTTTAATGCATAATCGCCCCTTAAGAAACTAATCAATATGGAAGCATATATCATAAAAGGCTACCGTTCAGCGGTAGGAAAAGCAAAAAAAGGAGGGTTTCGCAATTATCGCTCCGACGATTTGGCCGTGGATGTCATTCGACATTTGGTGAGTGAGGTTCCTCAATTGGATCCCACTACAGTAGACGATGTCATTGTAGGTTGTGCCAATCCTGAAGGAGAGCAAGGACTGCAAGTGGGTCGACTGATTGCCGCTCGCGCTCTGGGGAAAGAAGTGCCTGGGATCACCATCAATCGGTATTGTGCCTCGGGCTTAGAGTCCATTGCGATGGCTGTAGGAAAAATCAATGCAGGATTTGGAGAGATTTATATTGCTGGAGGTACTGAAAGTATGAGTTTGCTCCCAATGACAGGATATAAGCTATCTCCGAGCTATCAGGCCAACCAAGACAATATCAACTACCATGTGAGTATGGGAGTCACCGCAGAAGCGGTGGCAGGAAAATATAACATCAGTCGGGAAGCCGCAGATTCTTTTTCGGTGGCTTCCCACAAGAAAGCCGCTCAAGCAATCGATTCTGGGGTGTTTGCAGAAGAGATAGTACCTGTGACTGTGGAAGAAGTATTTGTTGAAAATGGGCAACGAAAAGTAACTTCACATACGGTGACTCAAGATGAAGGGGTTCGAAGGGACACTTCAATAGAGGGCTTGGCTCGTCTCCGACCGGCCTTCAAGCAGGGAGGTGTGGTGACTGCTGGCAATGCCTCTCAAACATCAGACGGTGCTGCCTTTACCCTAGTGATAAGTGAAGCCAAGATGAAAGCACTGGGCTTGGAACCGGTTGCTCGATTGGCCTCTTGTGCCGTAGGCGGTGTTGATCCGTTGTACATGGGAATAGGTCCTTGTGTAGCCATACCCAAAGCCTTGAAACAAGCGGGACTAAATCTTGCTGATATCGAACAAACAGAACTCAATGAAGCTTTTGCAGTTCAGGCTTTAGCAGTCATCCAAGAAGCTGGCCTAAACCCCGACACCGTAAATGTCAACGGAGGTGCCATAGCCATGGGTCACCCCTTGGGCTGTACAGGAGCCAAGTTGACCATTCAATTGCTTAACGAGATGAAACGAAGGGAGCAACGCTATGGCATGGTGACCGCTTGTGTGGGAGGAGGCCAAGGGATTGCTGGTATTTTTGAGCGATTGTAGTAGTTTTGAGTGTTCGGGAATCCAATAAGAAGAAAATCCGAGAAGCTCTTTTCTCCGAAGGGCTTCGTTTGTTTTCCGAAAAGGGATTGCAACAGACTACGGTCAATGATATAGTTCAATCCGTTGGAATTGCTCGTGGCACCTTTTACAATTATTTTGATGATGTCAATAGTCTTTTTGAAGCCTTGATTCAGTCCATTAACAGCCGTATTCAAGAGGATGTAAAGGAGAAACGAAAAAAAGCAAATTCTACTTATGACTATCTATACAGTACATTTAAAAGCTATTTGGATTTCGTATCGACTCCTCAGATGAAGCAATTCCACACCAAAAATCAAGCGGCGATCCGACAAAGTACATATCAAAGCGACACCATACGATCGGTAATTCAAGACATTAATCGCGATTTGCGCAAGGCACCCAATGTCTATGAGTTTGATGAAAACTATGAGTTCCTTCTGCTTAGTATCATGCTGGTGGGAGCCCCACCCGAATTGTTTTTGGCGACCCAATCCTCTGCCGCTGATTTTACTAGTGAACAATTGGCTTCTTTTCTTGCCAAAACCTTTCATCGGGTGTTGGTGAAGTAAACTACACCTTCTTCACCACATAAGTCACCACTCCCCAGATTTGGAGTTGGTTGTCTTCGGTCACTTTAATGGGCTGGTACTTTGGATTTTCAGGCATCAGATAGATGCAATCTTTTTCTACTTTCAAGCGTTTGACGGTAAATTCCCCATCAATAAAACATACGGCAATGGCATTATTTTCGGGTTCTTGGCTGCGATCGATGACCAGCAAGTCGCCATGGTCCAATCCTGCACCCTGCATGGACTGTCCTGAAACTCGTGCATAGAAAGTTGCCTCTTCATTTTTAACCACTTCTTGATCAATACTGATGCGGAGCTCCTTAAAATCATCTGCTGGAGAGGGAAAGCCAGCCGATACCCCTTCTTGTGCCAGATGGAGCATTTTTCGTTTTTGATCATTGGGCTTGAAAAAGGAAAGACCGGATTCGCTCATGTTTATTTTACTTTAATAATATCGTTAAGTGCGGTGGTGTAGCGTTTGGAAAGATGTTCTTGTCGCATCTTCCAAGTGCGTTGTAGGTCTTGATTCCCCAGTTTCATTTGGTGAGGTCCATAGCGGCGATGGATTTTATCAATGGCTTGCATTAGGGCTTGGTGCTTGCCCACATGCGATTCGAAGAGGGTGAGCTGTCGGGTTTGGGCGGGAGCAAGCCCCAGTACCACCACTCCCGCTTTTTTGTAATCAATGCCTTTACGAAACATGCTTTTGGCTGCTGACAGGGCGTATTTACTTAGCTCCAAACTGGAATTAGAAGCATAAGGGAGAGTCACCGTGCAGCTATTGCGGTAGGAGGTAGCCCCTTTTTTGTGGGGATCGCTTCGCAGAAAGACATAGAGGGCACTACAACTGCTTTGTTGTTGCCGTAGTTTTTCGGCACAACTCACGGCAAAAGTAGCGATGCGTTCTTCCAAATCACTCCAGTTGTTCAATGTATTTTCAAAGCTACGCGTGGTAGCAATTGATTTTTTGGGAGGATTGATTTCTTCTAATTGAATGAAAGGAAGCCCTTGCAAATCTTTCTTTAGGCGAAGCCCCAACACACTCATATGCGCCCGAATCCAGTCGTCGGGCAAGTGAATAAAGTCAAGAGCGGTCTTCACGCCTATGGCCTCTAGACGCAGACGGTGTTGTCGCCCGATGCCCCACACTTCTCCAATGGAGGTCCATTTGAGTGCTTTTATCCGTTTTTCTTCGGTATCAATACAGTAAACCCCTGCTGTTTTCACAGCAAATTTTTTGGCAATCTTATTAGCAATTTTGGCCAAAGCCTTGCTTGGTGCTAGGCCTACAGACACAGGGATTCCTGTCCACTGCTTAACTTGTAGCTTCATTCGTAAGCATTCGGCTTCCAGGTCAAAGCGATCAAACCCTTTGAACTGTAAAAAGGCCTCATCAATGCTATAGATTTCTACTTGAGGGGTGTAGCGTTCTAGTATTTTCATCACTCGATGGCTCATGTCGCCATAGAGGGCATAGTTGGACGAAAAGACCCGAATGTGGTGCCGTCTAAATTGTTCTTTATACTGAAAAGCAGGGGCTCCCATAGGGATGCCCAAGGCTTTGGCTTCGTTGCTCCGTGCAATGACACAGCCGTCATTGTTGGAAAGAATGACAACCGGACGCCCTTCGAGTTGAGGCTGAAATACCCGCTCACAAGAAGCATAAAAGTTGTTACAATCGACTAAAGCAAACACCATTCAAAAGTCTAAAAAAAACACTAGAAAGCAGAAAGTGTTCTTGGTTATTTATCAAAAGGGAATGGATTTTTGAAAAATTCCGTCTTCCCCTTCCTTCAATTGTGTTATTTCGAATTCCAACGCTGGGGCTGTTGGGAAAAATTGTACTTTTACCAATGATTTAGAATTGACCAAATGGATAACTATTCATTTTTAAACACGGCGCATACCGCCTATTTTTCAGAACTTTATGATCAGTATTTAAAGGAGCCAGACTTGGTAGAGCCCAGTTGGCGAGCCTTTTTTCAAGGATTTGATTTTGGGATTGAGAACGGGCAACTGACTGAAGAAGTGGTGGAGGTTCCAGAATCGGTTCGCAAAGAGTTTCAAGTGGTCAAACTGATCGATGCGTACCGAACACGAGGCCATTTGTTCACCAAGACCAATCCGGTTCGCGATCGAAGAAAATACACGCCAACCCTAGCCATTGAGAATTTTGGATTGACCCAAGACGACCTGAACACTACCTTTAATGCAGGTTCGATTATGGGAATTGGTCCTACCTCACTGGCCCAAATTATCGAACATTTACAAGCGATCTACTGCGACTCTATAGGTGTGGAATATATGTACATTCGCGACCCAGAGAAAGTGAATTGGATTCAGCAACGGTTGAATATCAACAACAACCATCCCCAATTCAATATTGATCAAAAAAAACACATTCTGCACAAGCTCAATCAGGCAGTGAGTTTTGAAAACTTTTTGCATACCAAATACGTCGGTCAGAAACGTTTCTCGTTGGAAGGAGGAGAATCTCTAATTCCAGCCTTAGACGCTGTGATTGAGTCAGCTGCCGAACAAGGGGTGGAAGAATTTGTCATGGGAATGGCTCACCGGGGCCGCCTCAACACCTTGACCAATATTTTTGGTAAATCGGCTAAAGATATCTTTAGTGAATTTGATGGGAAAGACTACGAAGAAGTGGTCTTTGACGGCGATGTGAAATACCACTTGGGATGGACCTCTAAGCGAACTACTGATACCGGCAAACAAATCAATATGAATATTGCTCCTAATCCATCCCATTTGGAAACGGTAGGAGCAGTTGTTCAAGGAATTACCCGAGCCAAACTTGAAAAACTGTTTGACGGAGACACTTCCAAAGTACTTCCCATTTTAGTGCATGGAGATGCAGCTATTGCGGGACAAGGCCTGCCCTATGAAATTGTACAAATGGCTCAATTAAAGGGCTATGGAACAGGAGGTACCGTTCATATTGTTGTGAACAACCAAATTGGATTCACGACCAATTATTTGGATGCCCGTTCAAGTACCTATTGTACTGACGTGGGAAAGGTTACCCTCTCTCCAGTGATGCACGTGAATGCAGACGATGCCGAAGCCGTAGTCCATGCCACCCTTTTTGCTTTAGACTATCGAATGACTTTTGGTGGAGATGTGTTTATTGATTTGTTGGGCTATCGAAAATATGGGCACAATGAAGGCGACGAGCCCCGATTCACACAACCTCAACTGTATAAGAGTATTGCCAAACATAAAAATCCAAGAGATATTTACGCAGAACAATTGATGACAGAAGGGGCCATCAATCAAGATTACATCAAAAAGCTAGAGATCGCCTATAAAGAAAGTCTCGAGGAAGACTTGGAGGATTCTCGTAAAATCGAAAAGACCCTCATCACACCTTTTATGCAAGACCAATGGGAAGGCTTGCAACGCGTGGAGGAATCCGCTATGCGAAAAAAGGTCAATACAGCTGTTACACACTCTCAATTGGAACAGGTGGCTAAGGCATTGTCTGAATTGCCAGCAGATAATAAGTTTTTGCGTAAAACTGAAAAACTAATTGGCGATCGAAAGAAAATGTTTTTTGAGATCCAAAAATTGGACTGGGCCATGGGAGAATTATTGGCCTATGGTACCTTATTGCTGGAAGGGCACGGGGTTCGAATTTCGGGTCAGGATGTGGAAAGAGGAACTTTCTCCCATCGCCATGCAGTATTGAAAGCCGAATCATCGGAAGAAGAATTAATTCAGTTGAATCACATAGCCCCTGAACAAGGGAAATTCACGATTTATAATTCATTACTCTCTGAATATGGAGTATTGGGCTTTGACTATGGATATGCAATGGCGAGTCCCAACAACTTAACCATTTGGGAAGCTCAGTTTGGAGATTTTTCCAATGGCGCTCAGATTGTGATCGACCAATACATTTCTGCGGCAGAGGACAAATGGAAAACTCAAAATGGGATTGTTTTATTATTGCCTCACGGCTATGAAGGTCAAGGGGCAGAACATTCTTCGGGGCGGATGGAGCGCTACCTCCAATTGTGCGCCAAGGACAATATGTTTGTTGCCAATTGTACGACTCCCGCCAATATGTTCCATCTTCTTCGCCGCCAACTCAAAGCAAAATACCGGAAACCTCTTATCGTTTTCACACCCAAAAGTTTATTGCGTTTGCCGCAAGCGGTCTCCTCTCCAGACGACTTTACCCAAGGGCATTTTCAAACCTTAGTGGGAGATAGTCATGTGCTGGCCAAAAAGGTTAAGACAGTCGTCTTCTGTACGGGAAAATTTTATTATGACCTTGATAAAGTCCGAAACGAGCGAAAACGCGATGATGTTGCTTTGATTCGTTTGGAACAATTATTTCCACTTCCAGAAAAGGAAATAACGGAAACAATCAATCAATATTCCAATGCGAAGGATATTGTTTGGGCGCAAGAAGAACCCCGCAATATGGGAGCTTGGGGTCATTTATTGTTACAACTGCCCAGCGCAGTAAACTGGCGTTGTGCCTCTAGACGTCCCTATGGGGCACCAGCAGCTGGAAGTGCTGCACGCTTTATCAGGCGTCATCAACAGGTGATTGAATATGTATTCGATGCTACCCAAAACAATCAAATTCGAAAAAATAAGTAAATACTGTCATTCATGATATTAGAAATGAAAGTTCCTTCTCCAGGAGAATCCATCACCGAGGTTGAGATTGCCCAATGGCTTGTTGAAGATGGGGACTATGTAGAAAAAGACCAAGCGATTGCGGAAGTTGACTCCGATAAAGCAACCCTCGAATTGCCTGCTGAAGTCAGTGGAACCATCAGCCTCAAGGCAGAGGAAGGGGATGCTGTTGCAGTAGGACAAGTGGTTTGCCATATCGATACAGAAGGCCAAGCCCAAGCAGTATCGTCCTCCAGTCAAGCAACCACTCCCCCTCAAGATACAGCTGTTGCTGCTGCCGTTGCTTCGGATCCTATGCCAACCAATTATGCAACAGGAACAGCTTCTCCAGCCGCTAAAAAAATCATTGCAGAAAAAGGTTTAGACGCTTCTCAAATTCAAGGATCGGGAAGAGACGGGCGCATTACCAAAGCCGACGCCATGGTGGCAAAAGCGGCGATGGGATCAGTTCCAAATCCAGGAAAACGAGGGGAAGAACGCAAAAAGATGTCTATGCTTCGGCGTAAAGTAGCCGAGCGATTGGTCAGTGTTAAAAATGATACAGCCATGTTGACCACCTTCAATGAAGTGGACATGGCACCCATTTTTGCTTTGCGGGCAGAATACAAAGAACTCTTTAAGGAAAAGCATGGAGTGGGGTTGGGCTTTATGAGCTTTTTTACCAAAGCAGTAGTTCGTGCATTGGAAGGCTATCCCGATGTAAACTCGATGATCGACGGCGATCACCAAGTGTCATTTGACTATTGTGACATCAGCGTTGCAGTTTCTGGACCCAAAGGATTAATGGTTCCCGTGGTTCGTCATGCTGAGAAGTTGACTTTTAGAGAAATTGAAAGCGAAATAAAACGTTTGGCGATTCGAGCCCGTGAGGGACAAATCACCGTTGACGACATGACAGGAGGAAACTTCACTATTTCCAATGGAGGTGTATTTGGATCCATGTTGTCTACTCCCATTATCAACCCTCCACAATCGGCTATTCTTGGGATGCACAATATTATTGAACGTCCTGTAGCCATAGAAGGTAGGGTTGAAATTCGTCCGATGATGTACCTGGCCTTATCCTATGATCATCGAATCATTGATGGGAAGGAATCGGTTGGGTTTTTAGTAGCCATTAAAGAAGCTCTAGAAGAACCACTCGCTTTATTGATGGATGGAGATGTTAAAGCAGCGCTAGAGTTGTAAAGACAATCTCATAGTGGCGTAATTTATTTGCGCCTCCAATTGGCTTAGAACATCTGCTCCTAGAATCCCTTCAATTGCAGGTGCCCCCTGTTTGGCAAGTGTATCATTGATGCTTTCCAGGTTCAATAGCATAATTGGAAACCAACCCAACACGTTTCCTTGGGTGTCTTCCCAAAGCACTTTTTGCATTTTCTGAGCTTCCAATCTCTCTGATCCTGCGCTGGCTGCTTCAATAGGATCTTCATCAGCAATCAAGCCATAAAATCTTTGGCGTGATTTGGCAATACAGCTATTACTGGCACCTGTGTCAATTAGAAAAAACCCCTGTTGGCCGTTAATCACAAGCATACAACAAATATGATCGGTTTCAATTCTTTGAAAAGGGATAATACACTTCATAGATAATAACCGGCTTGACAATCGATGCGGCGTTACGAAAATACTACTTTTGTAGTATGAAATTAATCGATTCACATACACATCTCTATGTTGAGCAATTTGATGAGGATCGTGAGGTCGTGATTGAAAGAGCCATTGCTGCAGGAGTAGAACAATTTTTTATTCCAGCTATCGATTCCAACTATTATCAGCGAATGCTAGCTCTTCAACAACTGTGGCCAGAACGAATCCATTTAATGGCAGGCCTGCACCCTACCCATGTGAAAGAAGATTACAAAAAAGAATTAAGTATAGTAGAAACAGAATTAGACACAAAGCGTTATTGTGCGGTGGGAGAAATTGGGATTGATTTGTATTGGGATCAAAAATTCCTCAAGATACAACAAGTGGCTTTTGCACTACAAATACAATGGGCCATAGACCGAGATTTACCAATAGTCATTCATTGTCGAGAAGCTTTTGATGAAGTTTTTGAGATTTTAGAAACTTTTGATTCCAACCAACTCAAGGGAATTTTTCATTGTTTTACAGGGAATTTGCAACAAGCCCAGCGCGTTATCGACAATAATTTATTACTAGGGATAGGCGGCGTAGTGACTTTTAAAAATGGAAAAATAGATCAATTCTTATCCGAAATCCCCTTGGAATGCTTGGCATTGGAGACTGATGCACCTTATTTGGCTCCATCTCCCCACCGAGGCAAAAGAAACGAAAGTTCTTATTTGGGTTTTGTATTGGAACGTGTATCTGAAATTTACAAGATAAACCCAACAGAAGTAGCCCATATAACCAGCGCTAACGTCCAACGAGTTTTTACTTCGATTTCACTATAG
>DQCR01000061.1:16855-42513 GCA_003533785.1 Flavobacteriaceae bacterium | reverse complement strand
GAAATAAAAACAATTTTATTTTTTGCGGGAACTTTAAATATAGAAAATCTTTTTGATTCTCACCATTTTAATTGGCCGGTTTGAGAAAGAATCGTTTGGGAGAATCGTCTTTCCAGAGCGTGTAGAGCGAATCTAGGGAATAGTCCAATGCAGTGTCTTGCCTATCCAACAATCCATCGGCAAAGGCCCGCTGCAAAATGTCTTCAATGAGGTAATCTTCTTTGTGTTGGGCAGGGTCGTATTCCTGTTTGAGACTGAGCTTAAAAAGCGAAGCTGTGGTTTGATAAATAAATGCACGCCATCCGTTGCGCAATTCTTTGATAAGTTGATGCGTAGTGAAACCCGTTTGGCGATGCACCAGTTTGATGAGAATGCGCCCTTGGGAGCGAGAGAGCTTTCGAAGCTCTTCTTCAAATTCATCATAGACAAATGACTCCAGGCGTTTTAAGTATTTTTTTCGTTGGCGTTTTTTCTTCAAAGTGGATAGCCTTTCATTCAGTACTTCAAATCGATCGGCAGCCAACTTGGCATAGGGATAGACTCTGATGGTGCGTGCCCGAAGCACTGCATACTCCTTCGCAGTATCGTAGGAAGCAAATTCCAAGGGAGGGAATAGAATGACCTCATCCAATTGAACGGAGGCATTGGGGATCGAATCCCCTTCGATCAATATCAAATCACCCTCCATAGGATAGGACTGTGCCCAACCGCAAAAGGATAACAAACCCCAACCCAAAAGAAGTGCTTTTTTCATGGGGTTAAAAGTACAAATAATGGGATGGGATGAAAATCGGTAAAGGGATAATTCATACTTTTAATGCTTCTTACAATAAATAGACTATGAAGATTTTAGACGACAAGGCGATTGCCTTTTTTGAGACCTATTTGAACAACGCCGCGCCTACAGGCTATGAAGCAGCAGGCCAAAAACTTTGGATGGATTACCTCAAACCCTATGTGGATACCTTTATCACCGATGTATATGGAACTGCCGTAGGGGTAATCAACCCCGATGCCGATTACCGCGTCGTTATTGAAGGGCATTCGGATGAAATCTCGTGGTATGTCAACTACATTACGGATAATGGCCTAATCTATGTCATCCGCAACGGGGGGAGTGACCATCAAATTGCCCCTTCCAAAGAGGTGAATATTCACACCAAAAAAGGAATTGTAAAAGGGGTCTTTGGGTGGCCTGCCATTCACACGCGAAAAGCTGGGAAAGAAGAAATTCCAAAGCTCGATACCATCTTTATCGATATTGGAGCCAAAGACAAAAAAGAAGTGGAAAAAATGGGTGTACATGTCGGCTGTGTGATTACCTATCCCGATACATTTCACATCCTCAACAAGAATAAATTTGTTTGTCGAGCCATTGACAACAGAGCAGGAGGATTTATGATTGCTCAAGTAGCACGCTTACTTAAAGAAAATAAAATCGAATTGCCTTTTGGATTGTACATTACCAACTCTGTTCAAGAGGAAGTAGGTCTTCGAGGGGCGGAGATGATTACACAAACGCTGAAACCTGACCTGGCCATCGTTACTGATGTCTGCCATGATACCACCACCCCCATGATCAATAAGAAACAGGAAGGGCACACCGAAATTGGTAAGGGTCCTGTAGTCTCCTATGCCCCAGCCGTTCACAATAAGCTCAGAGAACGAATACTTGAAACTGCGGAAGCTCAAAAAATTCCTTTCCAGCGCTTGGCTTCTTCTCGATTCACAGGGACCGATACCGATGCTTTTGCCTACAGCAATGGTGGGGTGGCCTCTGCTTTGATTTCGCTCCCCTTACGCTACATGCATACCACGGTTGAGATGGTACAGCGTGAGGATGTTGAAAATGTGATTCGATTAATTTATGAAACCTTGCAGACCATTAAGGCCGGTGAATCCTTCAGCTATTTTGATTAATTAACAGCTTACAATAGCGATTGCAAGTTTTTTTTAAAGTAACGGATGCTGTCAGTAGCACTCTGCATGGAATTGACTGCATAATTCCCCCCTTGTTCCAGATAGTAGTATTCCAATCCTGACTGATTGGGATCGGGAAGCTCGGCGGTGTAGTCTATGGATCCATTGCCCAACTCACTGTAGTCCCGTGTTACTTTGTCCATGTCTTTAATATGCCACATCACGTATCGACCCGGTTGATCCGCTACCAATGCTTTTGGGGATTCACCCGAATGTATTACCCAGTAGAGGTCCATTTGCAGTTTGACTAAATCGGCATCGGTGGCTGTCATTAAAATTTGATGCCCCGTAGTTCCGCTCCAATTTTCAAATTCATAGCCGTGGTTGTGATAGGCAAAACCTAAACCGGCTTGGGCCACTTGTGCACCAATCTCATTCAATCGGTTGGCTAAACGTTTGAATCCTTCTGCGTTTCGATAAAGTGGGCTCACAAATGGCCAAGTGAGGTAAGACGATTGAAGACGAGTTGCTGCTTCTATACATTGATCGACATAGCGGGCCAAAGAATCGGGAGAGGCTTCAATATAATCCATAAAACCATAATGGCCACTGGTAGTCGTCAAATTCAAATCCTCTAGGACCGATTTAAAGTCAGCAACTGAATAGCCATAAAGGGTTCCATTTGCAGCATCAAATCCATAAGTTTCAAAATCTTCATAGCCCAATGCTTTGAGTTTTTGCAAACATTCGAGAGGGTTTTTCACCATGGCATCGCGAACCGAAAAAAGTTGGAGTCCTAGTTTGAGTTTTGGTTTGGTTGTCATGGCTATATGAGGTATTCCCAGTCCTAATGCTGTTCCTAATACCGTTGATTTTTCAATAAAATTACGACGATTCATACCACCAAAATAGTATTTATTGTGAACTAGCTGCCTAAAATTGTTGTAGCCCGAGTTCGACGGGGTTATCAATGTCAGAAATATCGTAAATCACTACGCCATCGGTAGTGACCACATAGGCCGTTTCATTTCGAAGAATGATATCTCGGGCATCATAGCCCTCAATAAAGCGAACAACAACTGGAGTTGTTTTATCGCTTACATCCACAATTTTGATTCCAGAGCCAGCATCGCACACCCAAATACGGTCACCACGGACGGCTAGACCGTAGGGGGCAAACATATTGTATACACCTATTTGAACAGGTTCAAAAATATTGGTGATATCAATAATTTGAAGTTGGTTGACATTATTCGCACACCAAGCATTGGTGCTGCGCAAGGTAACGTAGGCGTAATCGCCTTCCGCAACAACGGGATCGCAGGCTCTAAAGTGTTCGTATTCGGAAACGAAGGTGGGATTGCCTGGATCTTCAATATCATAAATAAACATGCCCGTATTGGATCCAATAAAAAGCAGATCGTTAACTCGATAGAGGGTTTCAATTCCCCAATCCACACCAACGGAGCTCCAATTGGATAAAGAGCCGTCCTCATTGATCCTAAATATTTTGATCGCTTGGTGCGAAAGAGCATAGAGATAGTCGTCAACGATTTTGAATCGGGCCAATGAGCCGCCTTGACCCACATTGTTTCTAAGAGGGGTATTGCCCATATCCGAGCTGGCTTCTTGAGCAACAAAATCTTGATAAATCAAATAATTACACCCACAGGCGACGCCATTGTACTCCACTCCAGAAATAAAAACCGTTTCTCCAAGACCTTCTATTTCTTGCATTTCTTCATATTCTAGTTGGGGATAGTAATCATTGTCTACTTCATAAGCTTCAATAAGTTCCCAAGCTACTTGATAAGGGTCATAATCAAATACAGCAGTTTTGGTTCCCTCCACACGAATATTTCCATTGTCTATGTCGGAGATATCCACCGCCAAGAGCGCGGAATATAAGTCTGCATACAGTTTGTCATTTTGAATGGACAAATCAATATTGCCGGGGATTCGAATAAAATTATTTTTTTGAATATTGGTAGGGTTACTTACGTCCAACAGGTGCAATCCTAGTTGGGGTTCGTTCACAAATAGGGAATTGTTATAGAAATAAAACTTGCCCGTTTCACCGTATGGAAGCGCCGATTCTATGTTTATTTGAGATTGTAATTCTTCCAAAGTTATGGTTTGGACGGAAAAGGAATTGTAGTAGTAGATCCCATTAGTACAGCTTTCTTCACATTCAGCATTTTCGTCCGGATCGTCCCCCCATGTTAGGGTACAGGAACAGGTAAGAAGCAAAAAAATGAAAAGACGAGAAAGCTTGGCTATAGTCATTATTGGTTTATTGTAAAATATTCAAAGACTGTGCCAATTCAGGCAGTGTTTAAATTGATTTTTTTAAAAAAGTATTCATTCGCTTCACCACGCCTGGTCCTTCATAAACAAAGCCGGTATAGAGTTGAACCAATGAAGCGCCAGCTTGTAATTTTTCCAATACATCTTCAGGAGTATGAACCCCCCCTACTCCAATAATTGGGAAAGCATTATGGCTTTCCCGTGACAAATACCGAATTACCTCTGTACTACTATTCGTAAGCGGCTTTCCGCTCAATCCACCACTTTCATTTTTATGATGTGACTGAAGTCCATCACGACGCAAGGTCGTATTAGTGGCGATCACACCATCTGTTTTTGTGTCTTTTACAATTTGGATGATGTCGTTCAATTGCTCTTTGTTTAGATCGGGGGCAATTTTCAATAAAATGGGTTTTCTAGTATTGCGTTGGCTGTTGTTGTCTTGTAGGGTTTTGAGTAATTTGGTAAGTGGTTCTCGGTCTTGCAAGGCCCGCAGGTTTGGCGTGTTAGGGGAACTAACGTTGACCACAAAATAATCTACATGATCGAACAAAGCGTCAAAACAAATAAGGTAATCTTCAACTGCTGATTCGTTTGGTGTGGTCTTATTTTTACCTATGTTCCCACCAATCAATACTTTTTTATTTTGCTTCAATCGCTGAACAGCGGCCTCTACCCCCTCATTATTGAAACCCATTCGGTTGATGAGTCCTTCATCTTTTGGCAGACGGAAGAGACGTTTTTTTGGGTTTCCTCCCTGCGGCTTTGGGGTCACTGTACCAATTTCTATAAAACCAAAGCCAAAATTGGAAAGCTCTTTAAAAAGTTTGGCGTCTTTGTCGAAGCCTGCTGCAAGTCCAATCGGATTCTTAAAGTGGAGTCCAAAAACCTCGCGTTCTAAAGAAGGATGTGATACTGTGAAATAGGTCCGTAGTGAGATCCCAATTCCTGGAACCCAATGAACCCATCGAATCATTCGAAATACAAAGTAATGGACCCATTCGGGGTCAAAGAGGAACAAAAAGGGTTTAATCAGGTTCTTGTACATAACAAAAAATCCCGCCGAAGCGGGATCCTATATTTATTTTTTCTTCGCTGGAGGCGGATTAAGTTTGGCACTCATTTCTACAGAAATCCCTGAACGCTCCATTTTGATTTTTCCAGCCAAGGTTTCAATCACACAGGTATTGTCTTTGTCATTGACTTCAGCAATCTTTCCGTGCATTCCACTTTTAGTGATAATGCGATTTCCTTTTTTAATATTGTTGAGAAAGGTTTTTTCTTTCTTTTGGCGGCGTTGTTGTGGCAAGATGATGAAGAAAAAAAACACCACCAGCATCAACAATAAAAAAGGGGCTTGTCCTGAAAATGCTTCCATTAAGGACTAGTTATTGGCTTGTTGACGGGCTCTGGCCTGCTCATTACGCTGTGCTTGTTTGACAGGGTCGGGCGATACCATGGCTTTGATTCGTAGCATCTCACGGCCGCTTTCTGTGTTGGCTGAGATAGTTACAGTTTTTTGTTGCATGTTGGGCTTGTTATTGGAGTCAAAACTCACTGTGATTTCACCCGTTCCTCCTGGTACAATCGGCGTATTTTTGGGATAGCTTGGCACCGTACATCCACAACTTCCTCGGGCATCTACAATAATCAAATCCGATTTTCCCGTATTGGTAAATGAAAATACAGTTTGTACTCGCTCTCCTTCTGCAATTGTTCCAAAATCATGCATCACTTTGTCAAAGCTCATAACAGGAGCTGCTGATGCTGCTTTGGCAGCGTCAGCTGCAGAAGTTTCAACATTAGCGTCGTTTACTTTTTTGGCAGCATTCGAATCTCCGCAAGCAGTGAAGATGAGAGAAATTGCGACCAAGGCCATTCCAAATAAATTTTTCATTGATGTTTATTTTTGTTTTTCAAAATTAAAAAAAAAAGTCATTCCTTCAATCCTCTTCCAGACTTCTTCATTCGGTTTGTTACAGAATATTCTTTAACGAGCTTGTCCAAAACGCCATTAATGAAAATATTACTTTTTGGAGTCGAATAATCCTTGGCGATTTCCAAGTATTCATTGAGTGTGACCTTTGGAGGTATTGATTCAAAATACAAGAGCTCGGAAATTCCCAATTGAAGAAGCACCCAATCCAATTGAGCAATCCGATCGGCTTCCCAATTGGGTGTTTTTCCTTCGATTTCATTCTCCAATTCCTCTCTTTTAGAGACGGTTTTTTTCAGGAGTTGTTTTCCAAATTCTTTTTCTTCTTTTTGATCCTCTGGAAAGGGAAATACAAGAGAAGAAGATTGGTTGGGTTTGATTTTTTTAATTTGCTTGACAATAAAGGTATTCACTAGAGAAAAGTCGTCGGCCCAGCTCAAGTTTTGATCTTCCAAATAGTCAAAAAGAGTGTCGTTGGGCGCAATAATTTCTTTGTATAATGCTACGACAAAAGCACAATCAGCTGACCAATTGGTGTCTTGTTCAAGATAGTGCGTGTAGAAAGGAGCCTTTTCCATAGCTTCAATTAATTGATCGACATAGTCGAAGTGCAGCTCCCAATTTTTGATTCGTTTTTTTTTGATTTTTTCGTTTAAAAAAGGGTGAGCACCCAAAAATTGAAGGAATTTGTTTTCAACAAAATTGGGGCTTATATCCAAGGTGGAACGCTCCCGATGTTCTTGTTTGTTTTTGATTTCAAACCGTTCAATCGCTCTTTTATGAATCGCGATAAGCAGTGCATACATTACAAAATACAAATCGTAAGCAGCAAGCAATTGTTTGTCAAATTTTTTACGAACCGCTGTGAAGGATTGTTCGGGGTCTTTATGAAGGGCATAGACTGCCTGCATGACTTTGATACGTATGTGCCTTCGGGTGAACATGTAAAAGAACTTTAAGCAAAAATACTCCTTTCCTTGGAAAATATTGTATTCAAAAAAAAATTGTTCTCCAACGGCCTTTTGGAAATGATTAACTTTGCTGTCGCATCCTTTTCATGAAAGAATTACAATACCTCAACAAATACCTTCGAAAATACCAAGTCAAGTTATTGACCGGAGTGATTATCACTGTCATTGCACGAATATTTTCCTTATTTGCACCTAGACTGGTAGGCGATTCCCTCACCACTATTGAGAATTATATCGTTGATCAAGACCTGACCCTGGAGGCTGTTAAAATGATCTTACTCCAAAATATTGCCATTATTATCGGAACGGCACTTCTTTCTGGCTTCTTTACTTTTCTGATGCGACAGACCATTATTAATGTTTCCCGCTATATTGAGTTTGACCTCAAAAATGAAATCTATGAACACTATCAGCGACTCACGCAGCGATTCTATAAAAATAACAGAACGGGAGATTTGATGAGCCGTATTTCGGAAGACGTGAGTAAAGTTCGTATGTACTTTGGCCCCGCCATCATGTACAGTATTAACACCATTGCCTTATTCGTGATTGTTATTGCTTATATGTTTAGTATAGCTCCCGAATTGGCTATGTATACCATCATTCCTCTTCCTCTCCTCTCCTTCATCATCTACAAACTCAACAGTGTCATTCACCAACGGAGTACGTTGGTGCAAGAAGTGTTAGCCAAGCTTTCCACCTTCACCCAAGAGTCCTTTAGTGGTATTTCCATCATCAAGTCCTATGTATTGCAACCCAAAATGGCTTCAGAATTCGGTATACTCACCGAAGAAAGCAAAGATAAAAACATGAGTTTGGTTCGTATTCAAGCTTGGTTTTTTCCTTTAATGATTTTGCTCATAGGAGTCAGTAATTTGATCGTTATTTTTGTCGGGGGTAATCAATATATTCAGGGTCAAATTGAAATTGGTGTATTGGGAGAATTCATCATCTATGTCAACATGCTCACCTGGCCAGTGGCTGTAGTGGGTTGGGTGACTTCCATTGTGCAGCAAGCCGAGGCTTCCCAAAAAAGAATCAATCGTTTTCTTCAAGAACGACCAGATATTGTAGACGGTGAAGGAGCACCCACCATCACAGACTACACGATCTCTTTTGAAGCAGTGTCACTTCGCTATCCAGAGACCAACATACAGGCATTGGATACCGTTAGTTTTACCCTCAACCCAGGCGAGAAATTGGGGATTGTTGGTGCTGTGGGATCCGGCAAATCATCGCTCTTTGATGCACTAAGCCGGCTCTACGATGTGAGTGAAGGAACAATACGTATTGGTGGTATTCCGCTTCAACAGTTTCGTCTGGAAGAATTGCGGAAATTAATAGGCATTGTACCCCAAAACCCTTTTCTTTTCTCAGACACCCTAGCGAATAATATTCGATTTGGGAAACAAGAGGCTACCCAAGAAGAAATTGAAAATGCTGCTCAAATGGCTAATGTACACCAGAATATTATTGATTTTTCCGATGGGTATGATACCCTTTTGGGGGAACGTGGCGTGACCCTATCGGGAGGGCAAATCCAACGCGTTTCCATTGCTAGAGCCCTAATAAAAAATCCCGAAATACTGCTCTTAGACGATTGTTTATCCGCAGTGGATACCGATACCGAAGAAAATATCCTCAATAATCTAAAGCAAATCCGAGCTGAAAAAACCACCTTGATAGTGAGTCATCGACTTACTTCTGTACTCGATGCAGATCATATTATTGTTCTAGATCAGGGTAAAATAGTGGAAGAAGGAAGCCATCAATCGCTTCTCAAAAGCAAGGGATATTATTTTGACTTATTTCAAAAACAACAAACAGAAAATGCATAATGATTTGTTTTGTTTAATTTTTTTTTAGAAATTTGAATATAAACCGAAACCAATTTAAACAAAAACCATGCAGAAAGGCACTGAAGGAAATCAGGAAGAGATTTTCTCCAAAGTACTCAGAGCAGGTAGACGTACTTATTTTTTTGATGTAAGAGAAACGAAAGCCAGTGACTATTATTTGACAATTACTGAAAGTAAAAAGTTTACTGAAGACGACGGATCCTATCATTATAAAAAACACAAAATCTATCTTTACAAGGAAGACTTCAACAATTTCAAAGAAATTTTAGAGGAAATGACTTCCTATATTGTACACGAGCGCGGAGAAGAAGTAATTAGTGAACGACATCAAAAAGACTTCAACAAAGAGAACGACTCACAAATCGTCAGTTCTGAGTCCAATGGTTTCACTGATTTTAATTTTGAAGACATTTAAACTGTAAACAATCAAAATAAAAAGCACAGCCTTTCGCTGTGCTTTTTTTATATTGTCAGATTAAAATTTGTCTAAATGAAAAAATTCTTTTTTGTATACCTAGTCGCCACATCCTTTGTTTTTTCACAGTTGGATGCCAACTATTTCTTAGATGCAAATCATCCCTACGACCCAGCTATTCCAACTCCTGCCTCCATCTTGGGATATGAAGTGGGTGAATGGCATGTCAGTCACGATAAGTTGGTGCAATACATGACAACGCTAGCAGCTTCTTCGGATCGAGTGAGTATAGAGAATAGAGGGGCTACTTACGAAGATCGTCCGCTTCTCCTACTCACGATTACGCATCCAGACAACCACAAAGACATAGAGCGTATTCGAGAGGAACACCTTCAGCTGAGTGCGCCCAACAGTGAATCGCTAAGGGTGGAAGAAATGCCTATTGTGGTGTATCAGGGATTTTCCGTTCATGGTAACGAACCCAGCGGAGCTAACGCGGGGCTGATGGTTGCCTATCATCTTGTCGCTAGTCAAGCCGCTGAAACCGAACAACTCCTCAGAGAGGCAGTTATCCTTTTTGACCCATCCTATAATCCCGATGGCTTACAACGATTTGCCTACTGGGCGAATACGAATAAAAATAAAACACTAACAGCCGATAACAACGACCGAGAGTATAATGAAGTATGGCCGCGAGGACGCACCAATCACTATCACTTTGATTTAAATCGAGATTGGCTTCCTGTTCAACTTCCAGAATCTCAATCACGAATCGAATCTTTTTCAAAATGGTTGCCCAATATACTCACGGATCACCACGAAATGGGAACCGATGAAACTTTCTTTTTTCAACCGGGTATCCAATCCAGAGTATTTCCACTCACTCCTAAAATGAATCAGACGCTGACTAAAAAAATAGGGGTTTTTCACGCCGCAGCACTTAACAAAATTGGTTCTCTCTACTATACCGAAGAGAGTTATGACGATTTTTATTATGGAAAAGGATCTACCTATCCTGATGTGAATGGAAGCATTGGTATTCTTTTTGAACAAGCCAGTTCCAGAGGCCATATTCAAAACAGTGACAATGGCGTATTGACTTTTCCTTTCACCATTCGCAATCAGTTCACTACGGCCCTATCTACTCTCGAAGCAGCCCAAAATATGCGAGTTGAACTCCTGAGTTATATGCGAAAATTTTATAGCGATGCAAGACAAGAAGCAGACAAGAACAAATTCAAAGCCATAGTTTTTGGTCAAGAAAAAGACCCTGTTTCTTCCTATGAGTTAGCAAAGATTTTAAAAAGACACCACATAGATGTTCACGAACTTAGCAAACCCTACACCCACAAAGGGAAAACTTATCTTCCAGAAGGAAGTTATGTGATTCCTTTGGAGCAGAAGAAAAATAAATTGATCCGAGGTATGTTTGAAACGCTTACCCGTTTTGAAGACAGCTTATTTTATGATGTGTCTGGCTGGACGCTGCCTCTTGCCTTCAATATGAAATACGATTTTGTCAACACTACCTCAATAGCTGGGCCCAAAATAAATCGTCTAAAAGCTCCGCAAGGAAAATTAATGAATTCCTCGAACTATGCCTATCTATTTGAGGCACACAGTTATCTTACACCTGCCGCAATCTACGAGTTAATGGAACGTGGAATTCGGGTCAAAGTAACCCTCAGACCGTTTTCTACCAATGGAAAACAGTTTGATTATGGCACCTATGTTGTCCCTGCACAAAACCAGAGTGTGAATGGAGAAATGGTGACACAAATCATTACATCAGTGGCTGAGAAGTACCATCTTCAAGTGATAGGAGTAGATACCGGTTTAATGGAGGGAATCGATTTGGGTTCTAGGCTTTTGGAAACCCTAGAATTACCAAAAATTGCAATGCTTGTGGGAGATGGTGTTCGAAGTTATGATGCAGGCGAGATCTGGCATTTGCTGGACACGAGATACAATATTCCCTTAACAAAAATTGATATTCGCGATATGTCCTTTGTCGATCTGTCTGAATACACGCATTTCATTCTTCCTAGCTACAGTGGTGACCGGCTAAACTTCTACAAAGACACCCTCAAAGAATATGTGGAAGAAGGAGGAACGCTTATCGGTTATCGCTACAGTGTAGAATGGTTGAAAGAAAATGAATTTATAGACATCTCCTTTAAGAAATTTGATCCGCAAGCCAAAGGCATACGCTTTGACCAAAGAGATGATTGGGAAGGTGCACAAGAAATAGGAGGGGCTTTATTTAATACTCAAATCGATCGAAGCCATCCGATAAACTATGGGGTTCCAGGAAATACCCTGCCCATTTTTCGAAACACGAGCCTCTTTATAGAACCCGATGCCAACAGCTACAATAATCCTATTCAGTATACCAACAAACCTTTGTTGAGTGGTTATATTTCCGAGGAGAAAATAGCACTTCTGAAAAACTCTGTCCCATTTCAATCCCAAGAATTGGGCGAAGGTAAAGTCATTATTTTTACCGATAACACTAATTTTAGAGCCTTTTGGTATGGCACTAACCGTTTGTTGGCAAATGCTATTTTTCTTTCTAAGACGTTTTAAAGTATGGCATTGACAGAATCAAATATGCTTCCACTAGGAAGTATAGCTCCTTCCTTCGAACTGGAAAATGTTCTCACGCAAAGAAAGGAAACTCTAAAATCACTGAAGGGAAAAGAAGGCACTCTCATTATTTTCATGTGCAATCACTGTCCCTATGTGATCCATCTTCTTGAGGCAGTTATAGAAAAGGCTAAACAATGGTCTAAGCAAGGAATCAATTCCATTGGCATATCCAGTAATTCGATAAGCACACACCCCCAAGATGGCCCAATAGAAATGACAAAGCTGGCTCAAAATAAAAATTTTGGATTTCCCTATTTATTTGATCCCACACAGGATATTGCCCATGCATATGAAGCCGCTTGTACTCCGGATTTTTATTTGTTTGACAACAGCCTAAAGCTGCATTATAGAGGAAGATTTGATGCTTCAAGACCTGGAAATGATCACCCAGTAGATGGTGCCGATCTTCAAAAAGCTGTGGAAGCACTCTTAACGATGCAACCTCCTTTGGAGGATCAATGGCCCAGTATGGGATGTAACATTAAGTGGATTCCAGGAAACGAGCCCAAGTACTGAATAATAATTAGCGAAAATCAACCAATTCCACTTCAAAAATCAAGGTGGCATTGGGGGGGATTACCCCACCAGCTCCTTGTGCCCCGTATGCTAGTTCACTCGGGATAACCAATTTTGCAGCACTTCCTTTTTTGAGTAAGGCAATACCCTCGTCCCAACCGGGAATAACACGTCCTTCCCCCAGTGGAAAGTCTATGGGTTGATTTCTTTGATAGGAGGAGTCAAATACGGTTCCGTCCATCAGCATGCCGCGGTAATGTACCGATACTGTTTTTCCCGACCCAGGGGTAGCCCCCGTACCCTCTTTCTGGATATTATAATAGAGTCCGCTATCTGTACGAGTCATTCCTTTGGTGTGCTCTTTAAGATTTTCTTCCTCTGCTGCCGCTGCAGCCGCTTCTCGACTAGCTTTGCTTTTTTTAAACTCTTCAAATGAAGCTAGCGCATCCCATTCCTCAGCTTGCTTTCCAATGCGATCGATTCGGATCGTCTGGATAACATCGGATTGTGCAATTTGATTCACCACATCCATTCCCTCTATAACCTTTCCAAATACAGTGTGCTTGCCGTCCAACCAATCGGTTGCTGTATGCGTAATGAAAAACTGACTCCCATTGGTTCCTGGGCCTGCATTAGCCATTGAAAGAATGCCAGCTTCATTATGTTTCAATTCTGGATGAATTTCATCGTCGAATTGATAACCTGGACCTCCTACTCCCGAACCCAAAGGGCAACCCCCTTGAATCATGAAATCGGGGATCACCCGATGGAATTGAAGTCCATCGTAGTAAGGCGCTCCCATGTCTTTGTGATCGTTTGCAATCTTCCCCTCAGCCAAGCCAACAAAATTACCAACAGTTCCTGGGGTTTTGTCATAATAAAGCTCCAATTGAATGCTGCCTTTGTCTGTATCTATAGTAGCGTAAAGTCCTTCTTTCATAAGAATATTTTTTTTTAACGAGGCAAAGATAAAAAAGCAGCGTCCCGAATCGTGTACTTCTCATTGAAAATATCAATTGGCAACTTCACTAATGAATTTGATTCGATAGAGTCGAATTTCCTCTTCTTCAAAATCTCCATCAAATGACTCTAAAACCTCTTGGATTTTGTCGGATTCGGCTTCCATGAAATAATCATACAATTCCTCTTCTTGATCTTCGTCCAACAATTCTTCAATCCAATAGTTGATATCCAGTTTCGTCCCAGCAAAAACGATGGTCTCCATTTCAGTTATGAGTCTATCCATATTCATCCCCTTGGCTGCAGCAATATCATCTAGGGGGAGTTTTCTATCGACACTTTGAATAAGGTAGAGCTTCAATGAAGAGTTGATCCCTGTGCTCTTAACGATTAGATCCTCGGGACGAGTGATATTATTTTCTTGGGTGTAACGATCAATCAATTCAATAAATGGAGATCCAAAACGCTTTGCCTTCCCTTCTCCTACTCCATTAATATTGATGAGTTCTTCCATTCGGATCGGGTATTTCAAAGCCATGTCTTCCAATGAGTATTCTTGAAATACAGCAAAAGGAGGGAGATTGTTTTTGTGGGCAATTTCCTTCCGCAGTGATTTCAACAAGCGCATTAACTCAATATCAATGGCACCATTGGCTCTAAACGATTTACTTTGCAAAATATTTTTCTCATGATCGTGATCTTTGGACATCAAAAATGAACTGGGCTTCTCAAGAAATACTTCTCCTTCATTACTGAGAAATAGGATCCCATAATTCTCTATTTTCTTTGAAATATAACCCGCAACTATGGCTTGTCGCATAAGTGCCATCCAAAATTTATCTGATTGTGCCTGACCCCTACCAAAAAAAGGCTTCTCGTGTGTCTTATAGGATATTATTTGTGAATTAGTTTTCCCAATTAACACATTTACTATTTCCTTAGACTTATACTTTTGATGGGTATCACGAATAATCTCGAGCAGCTGAATCAATTCATCTCGGGCTTCCACTTTTGGTTTAGGGAACCGTACATTATCGTCCATATCGCCCCCTTCTCCTGTCTTTTCATCAAACGCTTCTCCAAAATAGTGTAGAATGAATTTACGTCTTGAAATAGAGGTTTCTGCATAAGCAACCATTTCCTGAAGGAGTGCCATACCTATTTCTTGCTCTGCCACAGGCTTACCCGACATGAATTTTTCGAGTTTTTCAATATCCCTATAATTATAAAAAGCCAAACAATGGCCTTCTCCACCATCTCTTCCTGCACGCCCAGTTTCTTGATAATAACTTTCAATACTCTTTGGAATGTTATGATGGATTACAAAACGAACATCTGGCTTATCAATTCCCATCCCAAATGCTATTGTTGCGACAATAACATCACAAGATTCATTGAGAAACATGTCTTGATTCCGCGCCCGCGTTTTTGAATCCAAACCTGCGTGATAGGGCAATGCGTTGACTCCATTCACTTGAAGTATCTGTGCAAGTTCCTCGACCCTTTTACGAGACAAACAATACACAATTCCTGATTTTCCAGAATTCTCTTTAATGAACTTGATGATGTCGGTATCTACATTTTCGGTTTTCGAACGAACCTCATAATATAAGTTGGGACGGTTGAATGAATCTTTAAAAACCTTAGCATCCCCAATTTGTAGATTTTTGATGATGTCTTCCTGCACTTTTGGAGTGGCTGTAGCTGTAAGAGCAATTATAGGAATATTCGTCTGAATTTGTTCTATGATTATTCGTAAGGAACGGTAATCGGGACGAAAATCGTGACCCCATTCTGAGATGCAATGCGCTTCATCAATGGCTAAAAAGGAAATCGTAACGGATTTAAAAAAAGCAATATTGGTGGGTTTTGTTAAGGACTCAGGGGCAACATAAAGCAATTTAGTTACTCCAGATTCAATATCGCTTTTGACTCGCTCAGTTTGTGACTTAGTTAGCGATGAATTCAATACATGCGCAATTCCTTCTTCCGATGAAATGCCTCGAATGGCGTCTACCTGATTTTTCATTAATGCGATGAGCGGGGAAACAACAATTGCTGTTCCGTCTTGAATAAGAGCTGGCAATTGGTAACAGAGGGACTTTCCCCCGCCTGTTGGCATGATGGCAAAGGTATTTTTCCCTGATAAAAGAGACTCAACAACCCCTTGTTGAAGTCCTTTAAACTTTGAAAAACCAAAATACTTTTTTAGTTGGTGCAACAGATCGGTACTGTCCATTTGCAATTTTTTCTTCTTCTGTAGGTTTACTACATTTGTATCTACAATATAAGATTTTTCTTACGATTTTAGTGCAAAAAATTTCAATTGATACCGAGTTTTCATATCCATTCTCATGAACCTACAAGCCTGAATGGCGAAAAAAATGATGCCCAATGAGTATTGAAAAAGAAATGACTTTTTTGGATCACTTAGAAGAGTTGCGATGGCATTTGATTCGAGCAACCCTCTCCGTTATAATCCTTGGCAGTATTGCTTTTCTTTTGAAAGGTTTCATTTTTGACTACATTCTCTTTGGTCCCAAGAAAACAGATTTTGTTACCTACCAGTGGTTCTGTCAAATTTCACAAACATTGGGGCAAGGCAACAGTTTTTGCATCACCGAAATGCCCTTTCGAATTCAATCTCGTACGATGGCTGGGCAATTCTCTGCCCATCTTTGGACCTCTATTCTTGCTGGCTTTATTGTTGGTTTCCCTTATGTTCTATATGAGTTTTGGCGGTTTATTAGCCCCGGACTTCATGTCAATGAACGCAAGAATGCACGTGGGTTTATTTTTGTCGCTTCCCTATTATTCTTCCTTGGAGTCCTTTTTGGTTATTATATTGTAACTCCTTTATCCATCAATTTTTTAGGCAACTATACAGTGAGTCAAGAGGTATTCAATGATTTTGATTTGAGTAGTTATATAGGAATGCTCAGGGCTTCAGTATTGGCTTCGGGATTAATTTTTGAATTGCCCATACTTATTTATTTTTTCACCAAAATAGGATTATTAACCCCTGCCTTTCTTCGTAAAAATCGTAAATTTGCATTGGTGATTGTTTTGAGTTTGTCAGCGATTATAACCCCTCCAGATATTGCAAGCCAAATAATTGTAACCATCCCAATTTTAATTCTCTACGAAGTGAGTATTTGGATTTCAAAATGGGTTTACAAAAGGCAACAAAGAGAATCATCGTCCTTACAAAAAAGTTGAAATGAAACTTCGAGCCGAAAATATTGAAAAATCCTACCGCGGACGAAAAGTTGTCAAAGGTATTACCATTGAAGTTGAGCAAGGCCAGATCGTTGGCCTTTTGGGGCCAAATGGAGCAGGAAAAACAACTTCTTTCTACATGATTGTTGGGTTGATCAAACCCAACAAGGGAACTATCTATTTGGACGATCAACTGATTACAAGCTATCCCATGTACCAGCGGGCGCAAATTGGTATTGGGTATTTGGCACAAGAGGCATCGGTATTTAGAAAGTTGAGTGTTGAAGAAAATATTCTTTCGGTTTTACAACTTACATCCTTAACAAAATCTCAACAAAAAGAGAAGACAGAGTCTCTATTGGAAGAGTTTGGGCTAACGCATATCCGAAAAAATCGCGGGGATCTTCTCTCCGGTGGTGAGCGTCGCAGAACAGAGATTGCCCGTGCTTTGGCCACAGATCCAAAATTTGTGCTTCTTGATGAGCCCTTCGCTGGTGTAGATCCAGTAGCTGTTGAAGATATTCAGCGGATTGTTGCGCTTTTGAAAAGGAAAAATATTGGAATTTTAATAACGGACCATAATGTACAAGAGACATTGGCCATAACCGACAAGACCTATTTAATGTTTGAGGGGAATATCCTCAAAGCTGGAACCCCTGAAGTTCTTGCTCAAGATGAAATGGTTCGGAAGGTATATTTGGGTCAAAACTTTGAATTACGTAAAAAGAAACTCATTTTTTAGAAAAGCCCATATTCATGCTCCTTCGTTCTGCTTCCCCGAAAGATACAATAGCACTTCTTTCACTGATTAACGGAGCTTTCAATAGAACAACCAATGACTCGTTTACAGAGCAATACTTTGACCCTTCTTACCGTCATACCCTTGTCGCAGTAGAAGCTGATACAATTGTAGCAACCGCCACACTCCATTACGTTCAAAAAATCGATCGAATCATGGGACAAATTGAGGATGTGGTTGTTGGTACTGACTATCGTGGGCGAGGATTGGGGCGTCTTTTAGTAGAAGAACTTTTAAAAAAGGCCATAGAAAAAGGTTGTTATAAGGTTATTTTAAATACAGCCGACAAAAACGTTCCATTTTATAAAAAAATGGGGTTTTTAAAAGAGGAATTTCAAATGGTAAAACGTTATTAATTATGTGTGGAATTGTTGCTTACCTAGGACCAAAAAATCCACTCCCTATTGTATTAAATGGACTCCAACGGCTTGAATACCGGGGCTATGATAGCGCGGGAATTTTCCTCAGTGACGGACTAACCAGACAAACCACCAAAGTAGTGGGAAAAGTTTCAGAATTAAGAAACGAATTGGCTACTAAAAATAAATTTGATGCTCAGCTCGGAATGGGCCACACCCGTTGGGCTACTCATGGTGAACCCAACCAACTAAATGCCCATCCCCATGTTTCCAATTCTGGGGACTTAGTTCTAATTCACAATGGAATTATAGAGAATTACGGTGTTTTAAAAAAGGAGTTGATTGAGCGTGGGTATCATTTCACTTCAGAAACGGATTCAGAAGTATTGGTCAATTGGATTGAAGAAATTAAAAAAACATCTGGAGTCAAACTAGGTAAAGCGGTACAAATGGCTCTTAGTCAAGTTGTTGGAGCATATGGTATTGTCGTCCACGACAACAGCAACCCAATGGAACTAATAGTCGCAAGACTTGGGAGTCCAATAGCCATTGGACTTGAAAAGGAGGGCTTTTTTGTGGGTTCGGATGCAACCCCCTTTCTGGATCATACGCGAGAGGTTATTTATTTAGAAGACAATGAAATGGCTATCCTCCGTGCTGGTAAAGACATACAAGTTCGTCAGACTGACAACGATACCCTTCGCACGCCCACCGTAGAGGAATTGAAGTGGAATTTGGAAAATATCCAAAAAGGAGGGTTTCCGCATTTCATGCTCAAAGAAATACACGAGCAACCCGATGCCATCCGAAATACCCTTCGAGGGCGCTTATTCGCTGAGGAAGGAAAAATTCAAATCAGTAGTTTTAATGAGCATCAATCTGTATTTACCCAAGCCAGAAGAATAATTATAATAGCCTGTGGCACCTCCTGGCATGCAGGGCTAGTGGGGGAATATTTAATTGAAACTTTTGCCCGCATTCCAGTTGAAGTGGAGTACGCCTCGGAGTTTCGATATCGTAACCCCCTTATTTACTCAGACGACATCGTTATTCCTATTTCGCAATCGGGAGAAACTGCCGATACCTTAGCTGCATTAAAACTTGCAAAAAAAGCGGGAGCTTTTATCTATGGTATTTGTAATGTGGTGGGATCTAGTATTTCTAGAGAAACACATAGTGGGATGTATACCCACGCTGGTCCAGAGATTGGTGTAGCCTCTACAAAAGCATTTACAACACAAATCGCTGTTCTCTCTTTAATTGCCTTTAAATTAGCTGTAATTAAAGAAACTTTATCTCCTAAAGCCCTCCGTTCCCATCTCATTGAATTGGATAAAGTCCCTACGCTCATGGAGCAGCTAATTGCGGAAAAAGAACAAGTTGAAGAAATAGCAAAAATAATTCACACTGCGACCAATTGTTTGTATCTGGGTCGGGGGTATAATTTTCCTGTGGCTTTAGAAGGCGCATTGAAACTCAAAGAAATCTCCTATATCCATGCAGAAGGATATCCTGCCGCTGAGATGAAACACGGTCCTATCGCATTGATTGACGAAGCCATGCCTGTAGTCGTTATTGCCACTCGGAAAGGGCATTATGAAAAAATTGTAAGTAATATTCAAGAAATCAAATCTAGAAAAGGAATCGTAATTGCTATTGTTAGTAAAGGTGACACAAGTGTGAAAAAAATAGCCGATTACTGTATCGAAATTCCAGAATCCTCGGAGTGTTTTACGCCCCTATACGCCACACTTCCACTCCAGTTTTTATCCTATTATATAGCGGTATTGAGAGAGTGCAATGTAGATCAGCCAAGAAATTTGGCCAAATCCGTTACGGTGGAATAAACTACAGGGGGACATTTCTAACCAAACAAAGTAAAAGATACCAGACAACACAAAGCGAGAAACTGGCCCATCCAAAAAAATAGAATAAAACCAAGCTCCCTAGCCCTAATATTCCCATGTAAATTTGATCATAAGTACTTTTGTATTTTATTTTAAACATCCGGAGCGGACTATTCATCAAAAAAACAAAAAATAAGGTCCAAAATATTAAGATATTGGTCTGGGAGAGGAGGCTATAAAGCGGTGCCAAAAGGGGATTCGAAAGCAAAAGAGGGTAGCCCATAAAGAAAAGGGCACTGGCCGGACTTGCCAAACCCCTAAAATAGTTGATTTGTTCTTTGGAAACATTGAAATGAGCCAGTCGAAAGGCCGTTCCTAAAGTGAGAAAAACACCAACCACCCCTGCTTTGGATAGCGTGAGTGCTCCCCCTTCGATAAAAGGGGGTTCTAACAGCTCCCAATATGCATCGCTTTGTGAGCGCAATAATTGATAGACCATCACTCCTGGTAGAACTCCACTGGTGATCAAGTCGGCTAAGGAATCTAGTTGCAAGCCAAGTGGACTAGTAACCTGTAATAAACGAGCCAAAGCCCCATCCAAAAAATCACAGAAAATTCCCAGCAAGAAAAATAATAGAGCCCATTCAAAACGGTTTTGAAAGACGGATAAAATTCCCAACATACCACAAAGGGCATTGCAAGCAGTAACAAGATTAGGTAATAAGGATCGTAACTCCATAGCGGCGAAGATAGCCAAACTCAATCAAATTTTTATCCAATTCGAAGTCCTAGATACAAATTTGTGGTACTTTTAAAATCGAAAAAATGAAAGCGCAAAAAGCACTCTTATTCAGTATTTTCTCAGGCCTGTTATTTGTATTTGCATGGCCTGTAAACGGATTCTCCATTTTTATTTTCGGATCTTTTGTACCGCTATTTTTCGTTGAACATTCATTTGCCCAAAGCAAAAAAAAATATGCTCATTGGCGATTTTTTGGCTGGAGTTACCTTGTTTTTTTGATTTGGAATCTAGGAACAACCTGGTGGTTGATCAATGCTACTGTTTTTGGGATGCTTTTTGCCAATCTCTGCAACAGCCTTTTTTTTGCATTGCTTTTCCAAGCTTTTCATTGGTCTAAAAAAAGACTCCCTCTTCGTTCTGCCTACCTTTTTCTTATAACATTATGGTTGGCCTTTGAAAAATTTCACTTGAGTTGGGATTTTTCATGGCCTTGGCTCAATTTAGGTCATGTTTTTTCTGAGTCGATTTATTGGATTCAATGGTATGAATATACAGGAGCATTTGGAGGTAGCCTTTGGGTGCTTTTAGTGAATATTTTCCTTTTTGAAAAACTTAACAATTGGACAGTCGACCAAGGCCAAACCGCACTTGTAAAAAAACTAATTCCAATTCTTATAGTCATTGCTTTGCCTATAAGTCTATCACTGTTTCTATTTCAAAAAGAATTGATACCCTCAGGCTCTGTCTCGGTCTTAGTCACTCAACCCAATATCGATCCCTACGAAGAAAAGTATCAATTCACAAATGAGGAATTTTTAAAACAACTAAACATCCTAATGGAGCCTTACAATCAGTCTCAGCTTGATTATGTATTGACCCCAGAGACCTATTTCGCGGCAGGGAATGGCGAGCGACTTAAAAACTTTGAACGGAGTGTATTTTTCCAAAAAATACAGGAAAACCAAAGCCAGTATCCAAGCACTCAACTGATTACTGGAATTCAATTTTTTAATGCTTACTCAACAGCTACGCCCCCCACCCGATCTGCCAATAAGATTAGGGAAGGTCTGTGGGTTGACTTTTACAATTCTGCAATAGCTGTGACTCCGAAAGAGCCCATAGAAATCTATCACAAATCAAAACTGGTAGTAGGAGTGGAAACCATGCCCTACAAAAGCACCATAGAGCCCCTCCTTGGGAATCTTCTCTTAGATATGGGAGGAACCATGTCTTCCCGAGCTACACAAGCCTATCGTTCGGTGTTTACCCATCCCAAGAAAGGAACGATAACGGCACCCATCATATGCTATGAGTCTATTTATGGTGCATTTGTTACTGAATACGTCCAAAAAGGAGCGCAATTTCTCAGTATAATCACCAATGATGCTTGGTGGGGTAACACGCCAGGCCACAAACAACTTCTCAGTTTGGCACGATTGAGGGCTATCGAAAACAGAAGAGCTATTGCTAGAAGTGCCAATACGGGTATATCCACATTTATTTCCCCTAAAGGCGAGTTATTGGAGCAGCTCCCGTATAATAAAAAAGGAGCCTTAGTCGCTAAAGTACCGCTTCACGAGGGCTTGACCTTTTACACCATATACGGTGATTTTATAGCCCGATGGGCAGGCTTTATTAGTGTTCTTTATTTCTTACTCGCATTAAGCGGTCGTCTTAAAAATAAAGTTTGATCTCATTTACAAACTATTTATTGTTTTGCTTCAGAGCCACAAATCAGCACGGGCTGCACTCCCCTTTTGTCTTCGATTTATACCAGACTTGTTTTCGGAAAAGCCGATGGAAACGTATAAAAAAATATCCCTGGACTCCTTCTCATTTCTCTCAACTCGATGCGCATTTTAAGGAATTGCTTCTTGCGTACTTCTCGAAATACAGTGCCTCATCAACTTCTTATCAGATATTTTTTAAGTCTCATATAACAGCTCCTGAGTGTGTTGAAAAAAAACCACATTCTATCTGTGTGTATTCGGGAATTCACAACTATCGAAGACAATGGGAGGAATTGACTTTGGGTGAATCCATACGGTTGGATTTTTATTTTTGGGGAATTGTTTTCTTCAAAACCGATCAGCAGCCACAGAGATTTTTATTACGAATCCTCTAACGAGATAAATTAATCGTTGTACATTTACTAAACGGTGATCGATGATGATGAAAGAAAACAAAGTATATACGAAAACAGGTGACGACGGAACTACGAGTCTTAATTCTGGTTTACGTGTAAAAAAACACCATATCCGAGTGGCTGCTTACGGAAGTATTGATGAGCTCAATGCTTGGGTCGGACTCATTCGAGATACAACAAAGAACTTGCTGGATCAGGAGTTTTTGTTGACACTGCAAAATCATCTGATGGTTCTGGGTACTCAACTTAGTACTGTTTTGGAAGAAGATTTCCCGTCTGAATTTTTAGATCCTATTGACCAGTCACAAGTAATCGAAATTGAACACCAAATCGATTGTATTTCATTAGAACTACCTCCATTAAAGAATTTTGTGCTCCCTGGTGGACACCCCTTGGTTTCCTATTGCCATCTAGCACGCTGCGTGTGTCGAAGAGCAGAACGTCAAATTACGGAACTCAATGCCAATGAAAGGGTTTCTCCTTTCGTAATTGCTTTTGTGAATCGCCTTTCAGACTACTTTTTTGTTCTCTCTCGAAAGTTTACTCAGGATTTAGAAATAGAAGAAAACAAGTGGATTCCAAAAGAAAAAAAGAGATCTTCTTGATTTTTTTTGATTAAAATTTATTTTTGCAGAAAAATAGATACAATGTATTGGACATTAGAACTTGCCTCCTACCTCAGTGATGCGCCTTGGCCAGCCACCAAAGACGAATTGATTGACTATTCCATTCGAACTGGAGCACCCCTTGAAGTAGTAGAGAATTTGCAGTCTATGGAAGACGAAGGAGACGTATATGAGTCTATTGAAGAAATATGGCCCGATTTCCCTACAGAGGAAGACTATCTCTGGAACGAAGACGAATATTAATAATTCGTCCAACTCGCCCTTAAAAGTCTCTGAGGAGGCTTTTTTTTTACTTAAATTTGAACAAACTAGTGTAACCCAATGGGAATACTCAATTCTGTCTTAAAAACTTTCGTTGGCGATAAGAATAAAAAAGATCTCGCCAAAATCCTACCCTTGGTCAAGCAAATTAATGCGTATCAACAAGAGATGGAATCGCATAGCAATGATGCCCTTCGTGCGGTCACTCATCGGTTAAAATCAGGGATTCAAGAAGCTCGAAACAATGTTGATTTACTCATTCAAGAAGAAAAGAAAGCCCTGAGCGAACTTTCTAATTTGGAGGAAAAAGAAACTATTTACAACAAAATTGATGCACTTGATGCGCAAGCATACGAGGCTATTCAAGACTATCTAAATAATATTCTGCCGGAAGCCTTTGCATTGATGAAAGAAACTGCACGCAGGTTCACCCTCCACAGCTCGATAAAAGTCACTGCCAGTCCATTTGATCGCGAACTTTCACAAAATAAAGACTATGTTCGTCTGAGCGGAGATCAAGCCGAATGGTCCAACTCCTGGGATGCGGCGGGCAAAGAAGTTACTTGGGATATGGTTCACTATGACGTTCAGCTGATCGGTGGGATCGCGCTTCACCAAGGAAAAATTGCAGAGATGCAAACCGGAGAAGGAAAAACTCTTGTTGCTACACTTCCTGTTTTCCTAAACGCATTAACGGGCAAAGGAGTGCATCTCGTGACAGTGAACGACTATCTCGCAAAACGAGACAGTGCCTGGATGGCTCCATTGTTTGAATTTCACGGCTTGTCAGTGGACTGTATAGACTACCATCAGCCCAATAGTGAAGCTCGAAGAAAGGCCTACCAAGCCGATATTACCTATGGTACCAACAATGAATTTGGCTTCGATTATCTTCGAGACAATATGGCACACAGCAGCGATGATATAGTTCAACCCAAACACCACTACGCCATCGTTGATGAAGTTGATTCGGTATTGATTGATGATGCCAGAACACCCTTAATCATCTCAGGGCCTAGCCCAGAGGGCGATCGCCACGAGTTTGATCAACTCAAACCCAAAGTATCACAGTTGGTGCAAGCGCAACGCGCTCTTTTAACCGGTGTTTTGGCTGAAGCCAAAAAGAAAATTAGTGCTGGAGACACCGAACAGGGTGGTTTTCAATTGTTGCAAGTGCATCGTGGCCTTCCCAAAAACAAAGCTTTGATTAAGTTTTTGAGCGAAGAAGGGATCAAACAACTCCTTCAAAAAACGGAAAACTTTTACATGCAAGACAACAATCGGGAAATGCATAAGGTTGATGCGCACTTATATTTTGTGATTGATGAGAAAAATAATCAAATTGATTTAACAGAAAAAGGGATCGAAACCCTATCGGGAGATTCCGAAGACAAAAACTTTTTTGTCCTGCCTGATATTGGGAGTGCTGTAGCCAAATTGGAGAATCAAGAATTGAGCCCCGAGAAAGAAGCGGAGGAAAAAGACAAACTCTTCACCGAATTTAATGTTAAAGGGGAAAGGATTCACACCATGAATCAACTTTTAAAAGCCTACACCCTCTTTGAAAAAGATATTGAATATGTGGTGATGGAAAACAAAGTAATGATTGTGGATGAGCAAACCGGACGAATTATGGACGGACGGCGCTACTCCGATGGACTTCACCAAGCGATTGAAGCAAAAGAGAATGTCAAAATAGAAGCGGCGACACAGACCTATGCGACGGTAACCCTTCAAAACTATTTTCGAATGTACCAAAAGCTCTCTGGTATGACTGGAACTGCCATTACAGAAGCTGGAGAATTTTGGGAAATCTACCAACTGGATGTCATCGAAATTCCTACCAACCGTCCCATTGCTCGTGACGATCAGAACGATTTGATCTACAAGACCAAACGGGAAAAGTACAATGCCGTGATTGAAGAAGTTAGTAAATTGGCGGCGGCTGGAAGACCAATTTTGATTGGAACCACTTCGGTTGAAATATCAGAATTACTTAGTAAAATGCTAACCATTCGAAAAGTAAAGCACAATGTTCTTAATGCAAAGCTGCACAAAAAAGAAGCCGATATCGTGGCTGAAGCGGGAAATCCAGGGGTAGTAACCATCGCTACCAATATGGCTGG
>DQCR01000061.1:7168-16521 GCA_003533785.1 Flavobacteriaceae bacterium | reverse complement strand
AGAGGAACTGATATTAAGCTTTCAGAAACGGTGAAACAAGCAGGAGGTTTAGCCATAATAGGAACCGAACGACATGATTCCCGTCGCGTAGACCGTCAGCTCAGAGGTCGATCGGGACGGCAAGGAGATCCTGGCAGCTCCCAATTTTATGTTTCCCTAGAAGATAACCTGATGCGTCTCTTCGGTTCAGAAAGAGTGGCCAAAGTAATGGATCGAATGGGCTTAGAAGAAGGAGAAGTCATCCAACACTCTATGATGACCAAATCTATCGAACGGGCTCAGAAAAAAGTTGAAGAAAATAATTTTGGAATCCGAAAACGATTACTCGAATACGACGATGTAATGAATGCGCAAAGAGAAGTTATATACAAACGTAGACGCCATGCCCTTAAAGGCGATCGTCTGCAATTGGATATTGCTAACATGCTCTATGATACTTGTGAAGACATAATACTGAATAATAAGGCCTCCAATAATTTTAAGAATTTTGAATTTCAAATTATACGGAACTTCTCTTTCACCTCGCCAATCGGAGAAGAAGAATTTCTAGAGAGTACTGATGTAGAATTGATACCAAAACTATACAACACACTTAGCACCAGGTATCAAGAAAAAGTTCAAAACAATGCCAAAATAGCTTTCCCGGTGATCAAAAATGTATATGAAAAGCCTGGAAATAAATTCGAACGCATCGTTGTTCCTTTTACCGATGGTGTTAAGACGCTCAATGTCGTTACAGATCTGAAGGTAGCGTACGAATCGCGAGGAAAGGAACTCATAAGTGATTTTGAAAGAAATATTTCTCTTGCTTTAATTGATGAAAGCTGGAAAACACACCTACGCAAGATGGATGAATTAAAACAATCAGTTCAGCTTGCAGTTCACGAACAGAAAGATCCTCTACTGATTTATAAATTTGAGTCATTCGAACTGTTCAAAAACATGTTGGCTGCCTTGAATGTAGAAATTTTATCTTTTTTATTTAAAGGAGGTCTGCCAACCCAACAAGAACCTCAAATTACAGAGGCCCAGCAAAAGCGACAAAAAGCCAATTATAAAATGTCAAAAGACGAAGTTTATAATATGGATGAATTGGCCGAACGCAATAGGCAAGTCGGAGCCAATGCAGGCAATGCTCAATCGCAAATAGCGGAAACCATTATTCGTGAAAGGCCAAAAATAGGTCGTAACGAACGGGTCACCATTCGTAATGTAGCAAATGGAAGCACCAAGCAAGTTAAGTTTAAACAAGCAGAACCATTGGTTCAAAGTGGGCAATGGGTGATAGAAACAGAAAAGATGTGAGATGGAAGCCTATGCAAATTCTTTATTGATCGCAATACCTGGTTTTTTGGTATTAATTTTAGTGGAAATTTTATACGGTTATTTTAAAGGGAAACAAACCTATAGATTTATGGATACCCTATCCAGTTTAAGTTCAGGTCTTACTAATATCCTCAAAGACACACTCGGCCTTGCCTTGATCCTGATTTCCTACCCATGGCTGGTCGATAAAATAGCCGTCTACAGTTTTGAGAGCAGCTGGCAACTCTTTGTTATCGCATTTATTTGTATTGATTTTGCTTCGTATTGGGTACATCGATTGAATCATCATATCAATATTTTCTGGAACCAACACCTCATCCATCACAGCAGTGAAGAATTCAATTTGGCCTGTGCCCTTCGGCAAAGTATTTCGGATCTGATTGCCTTCAATGCATTATTTTTAATTCCTGCAGCCTTTTTGGGGGTTCCTGCATCAGTGATCAACATACTAGCCCCCATACATCTCTTTGCTCAATTTTGGTATCACACCAAGCACATTGGTAAATTGGGCTGGTTGGAATACATCCTAGTTACCCCTTCCCAACACCGTGTTCATCACGCCATAAACCCCATATATATCGACAAAAATTTAGCTGCTATCTTTTGTATTTGGGACCGCCTGTTTGGAACTTTTCAAGAGGAATTGGAAGAAGAACCTCCTGTTTATGGAACCCTTAAACCGAGCCAGTCATGGAATCCGTTTTTTATAAATTTTCAACATCTGTGGGGGCTTATTACCGACGCGTGGCACACAAAAAATTGGACTGACAAACTTAAAATTTGGTGGATGCCCACGGGATGGCGTCCCAAAGACGTAGCAATAAAATTTCCAAGACAACAAACCGATTGGAAACACCAAGTGAAATATAATCCACCTTCGAATTCTTTTACAAAAGGATGGGCTTTAGTGCAACTTCTAGGGACAACATTTCTCCTTCTATCCCTTTTTGCTGCCGTTGGCAATACATCCAATGCAATAATTCGAGATATGGGATTATTGATCCTTGTTAGCATCTTTACTTACACCTCTATTATGGATGGATTCCAATATGGAAAAACTTTGCTGCATTTCTATCCCATAATTGCAATGCTATATGTTTATTTTTGGGGGAGCGAATTACAGACAAGCGTGTCTATTTTATATTATGGGAGTCTTCTATTCTGGTTATTTACGTGGATAAGTTCCCTACTATTAGGGCGTCAATTCCATCACTCCTCCTCTGAAACTTTCGATGGACTTCAAACTTGATTATTTGATCATCGGTCCTGCCCATCCATATAGAGGGGGTATTGCGGATACAAATCATGACTTGGCTCTAGGATTACAAAAACAAGGGTTTAGTGTTAAGATAGTTTCTTTTAAAAAACTTTATCCGAATGGGATTTTTCCAGGGACCAGTCAGTTTACCGATAAAAAAGCTGCTGACGAATTACAAATAGAAAGAAAAATACACGCCTTCAATCCGTTGCAATGGGGGAATGTGGTTCGCTATATCAAAAATTTAGCTCCCAAACATGTCGTTTTTCGTTATTACACCCCTTTTTTAGCACCATGTTATAGTTATTTAGGTAACCGTTTGAAAACGGCAGCTAGCTGTATTGCTTTGGTAGATAATTGGATTCCTCACGAACAGCGCCCATGGGATCGTTGGTTAACACAAAAAATAAAAAAAACCTTTACTCGATTCATAACACTCTCCTCCGCGGTTGCAGAAGAAATGAAAAAAGACGGAGTGGAAAATATATTTAAAGGCTTCCATCCTATTTCAGAAAACCTTCCTCCAAATCTAGGTCAGGAACAGGCCCGAATTGCGCTGGGATGGGATTTAAAAAAACCAATTGCCTTGTTCTACGGTCTTGTTCGCCCTTATAAGGGTTTGGATTTACTTTTAAGTGCATTTTTAGAAGCACCCCTTGCTAGTGCAGACATCCTATTGGCTGTGGTAGGGGAATTCTATGAGCCGCAATCCAAATACCAAAAACAATTGAGTGAATTGACCGAAAAAGAGATGTTATATTTCAGTCCAGGCTTTGCCGATGAAGCCTATACCCAGTTGGTTTTTTGTGCTGCTGATATTGTAGTTCTCCCCTATCGTTCGGCTTCACAAAGCGGAGTTGTGCCCCTAGCCTATCATTATCAGAAACCTCTTTTGGTCACAGATCTTCCGGGACTCAAGCAACCCATTGTATCTGACGGTACAGGATGGGTATGTGCTCCAAATAGTTCAGCTCTTTCAAGAAAACTGACAGTTGCTATGAATGAACGCAAAGAAAAAAAACAACAACAGCTCTCACAGGCTCGAAAAAATTATTCCTGGGAGAAATTCGTCAAATGGATGGACTCCGTCTGTAATGGTTAAATGGCTTGATCTTCCTGTTATTCCTTGAGTCCAAATTGACGCCCCAATCGCCAAAAAAGAGTTCCTGAAAGAAGGCCGAAGATCGTCCCACATAAAATATCAAGTGGGTAGTGAACTCCTACATAAATACGGCTGTATGCAATCAGAATAGCCAGAAAGTAAAAGAAAAGTCTTCCTCGAGGTGCTATGCTACGGTATACATGAAAGAAGAGCGTTGCCAAAGCAAATGAATTGGAAGCGTGTCCCGAGAAAAAACTGAATTTACCTCCGCAACTGTGTTTTACTAATCTCATTAATTCCATTACTCCAGGTTCATGACATGGACGGAGACGACCTACTCCATATTTGAATGCATTGGTTAGCTGATCAGTGAAAGCAACCAATAAAAGGGCCCAAATAAACAAAAAGGCAAAGGATCTCCAACCCTGTTTTTTCCCATAAGCTAGTGCCAGCAGCAGGTAAACTACTATATTAGTCGCCTTGTGGGTGACGAGAAGCCAAAAGGCATCAAAAGAGGGGCTACCTAATTGGTTGAGAAAAAGAAAAAGCTGTTCGTCAAAAAATAATATTGAATCCACCCTTTTTACTCTAAAGATTCCATCTCTTGATCGTAAAAAGCCAATGCAGAGGCAATCAGCCCAGGGGTGAGCTGCTCGAGCTCTTTTTCATCGTCTTTTTGAAAATCTTCCATCCAGAAAATTGCGTCGTTAGCTACATTCAGACAGAATCGGGGGTATTCGGTGTGGATAATATATAGGGCCTCGGGTTGTGAAGAATTGTCAGCTATCAAATACTTCGGTAGTGTGTCCATAAATTATGAATTGAGCAAGATTCTTTTTTTGGTAAGATACTGAAATCTCCAAAGTAATAATATTGCAGATGCAGTTAGCCCCGAGAGCAAACCAATCCATATTCCCACAACTCCCCAATCAATAATAAATCCAAGGGATATGGACAAGGGTAACCCAAATATTATGTAGGCAAAAAAGACAATCCCAGCTGGAATATTGACATCCTGCAAGCCTCGAAGTGCACCAAGGACAACCGCTTGTAAGCCATCTGATATTTGAAAAAAAGCTGAAATAATCAATAGTGAAGCGGCCAACCCAATCACCTCTATACTGTTTTTGAGATCGGCGGTATTTCCCGTATCCAAATAAATATAGGGTAGCCAATTATTAAACATTAAAAAACCTATACAAAACACCAAGTCAAGTAGAAAAATTAATAAGAAAATGGATATTGCAATGCGTCGCAGTTCAACAAAATTATTCCTCCCTAACTGATTACCCACACGAATCATGGCGGCTACACCGAGTCCCATAGCTACCATATAAGTCATTGATGATAGATTTAGAGCGATTTGATTGGCTGCCTGTGGGTTTTTACCCAATAGGCCAGACATCCATATGGCTGCAGTAAAAAAACCAACTTCAAAAAACATCTGTAATGCGGAGGGAAACCCCAACTTAGTTATTTTTTTAAGGTATTCTACTTCGTATCGTTTAAATGACAGGGAGGTAATAAAGTGTTGGAATCGTGAATCTTTATACATGTAGATCAATATAAAAATAACCATTGTCAATCGAGAAACTATAGTCCCTATGGCTGCTCCTTCCACTCCCATTTCTGGAAAAAAACCAATACCAAAAATCAATAAATAGTTTAAAATTACATTGACAAGATTGCCCGTAAGGGTAGCATACATT
This sequence comes from Flavobacteriaceae bacterium, assembly GCA_003533785.1. Taxonomy (GTDB): domain Bacteria; phylum Bacteroidota; class Bacteroidia; order Flavobacteriales; family Flavobacteriaceae; genus UBA11891. The sequence continues at coordinate 11,126 of DQCR01000061.1, read as the reverse complement.
GAAGGACGAGTGAATGACAAACCATCGCAAAACTGTTTGAATGCTTGAAAAATAACAAGCGGAAAGAGAGACATAGAAACCCAAAACAGATAGGGTAATGCTAAAGCGACCACTTCTTCTGGCTGACCCATCTGATACAGCAAGGGTTTTGCAAACCATACGACCAGTGATAAAATCAAACCAAGCGTAGTACATAACACTAGGCTATTGAAAAAAAGAGCGTTGTTTTTCGTTTTATTCCCAGTACTATCGGCTTCCGCAGCAAGGGGAGTTATGGCTGTTGAGAATCCAATACCCAAAGACATGGCTATGAATACAAAGCTGTTTCCTAAAGAAACGGCTGCTAATTCAGCTGTTCCCAACTGGCCTACCATGATATTGTCTATCAATTGAACCAAAGTATGGCCAATCAACCCAATAATGACAGGAACAGCTAATTTAATATTATACCGGAATTCCTGGGTGTAGCGTTTAAGGTTCACTCGATCTCTAGCTTGAATGACTACCTCTGATCAATTAGAAAAACTAATGCAGCCATTGCAGCAGCACCTAGTTCCAATTCACGTTTATTAATCGCATCAAAAGTATCATTGGCAGCATGATGGTAATCAAAGTATCGTTGAGAATCGGGGCGTAATCCTGCTAGAATGACTTTACCGTCTTTGAGAGGGCCGATATCGGCTCCACTTCCTCCTTGAGTAAACTCTTTAACGGGATAGGGCTCAAAATAAGAAAATAGAGGGAGAAGGTTTTGAAATTGTTCGTTGCTGCAGTCAAAAGAAAACCCTCGGGGAGTGAATCCTCCAGAATCCGACTCCAAAGCGAAATAATGGGATTCCCCTTTTCGTTTGGCTTCAGCGGCATATTTTTCCCCGCCTCGTAATCCATTTTCTTCATTCATAAAAAGAACCACACGAAGTGTACGTTTGGGTTTAATATTTAATTTTTTAAACAGACGAAGTACTTCCATAGATTGGACAATTCCAGCACCATCGTCATGCGAACCATCCCCTAAATCCCAAGAATCGAGATGTCCTCCCACAACGATGATTTCCTCTGGTTTTTCTGTTCCTTTAATTTCACCAATAACATTGTGTGATAGAACATCAGGGTAATTTTTACAGTTTTGTTTGAGGAAAAATCTTAAATCCGGGTTTAACTTGAGCATCGAGCTCAATAATTCAGCTCCATTGGTGCTAATAGCACTGGCGGGAATGCGTTGAGATAGGGGAATTCCTTTATATTGAGTAGCCCCTGTGTGAGGGAAGTCGTCTAATCGTAAACTCATCGATCGAACAACAGCGGCTACAGCTCCATATTTAGACGCCTCAGCAGCGCCTTGGGTGCGTTGGTCTACTGCATCGGAATACGCCTCAAAAGTTCGAATATTAGTCGGATTCATGGGGCGATTAAAAAAGACGATTTTTCCCTGTATAACCTCGCGTCCCAAGCTCTTCAACTCATCAATACTTTGCACTTCGACCACACCAGCACGAATCCCAGCCGCAGGAGTTGCAATAGATCCTCCAAGGGCGCAAATCGGGACATTGATGGTGTTTCCTGGACTGGTTTCAATATTGGCATACTCAAAAGTGCCACGAACCCATTTGGGGACCATTACCTCTTGCAAATATACCCGGTCCAAACCCATTTGATCCAATTCCTCTTTTCCCCATTGAACCGCTCTTTCGGCATTGAGTGAACCGGATAAGCGACCTCCTATTTGATTGGAAAGATGATCTAGCCAATCATAAGAAGCACCGTCTGTCAAGCTCGTTTCGTAGAGGGTAGCAATTGATTGTTCAATTTTCTTTGATTGCGCTACTACAAACGATGAAAATGTGATTAGGAAAAAAGATAATTTTTTCATTAGAATATTATTTAGGTGCAAATTGCTTGATTTCCTTTGCTTCAATAGGATTATTTCCAAGGATTAAAAGACGTTCGATAACGTTGCGTAGTTCACGAATATTACCAGACCAGGGGTAATTTTGAAGCTCTTTGATGGCTTCTTTGGAAAATGCTTTAACCTCCATCCGTTGCTCTTCAGCCAACTGCTTCATAAAGTGGTTGGCCAACATAGGGATGTCTGAAAGACGATCACTCAACGAAGGAACTTCGATCAAAATAACTGCTAATCGATGAAAAAGATCTTCACGAAAACGACCTTCTTCAATTTCTTTTTTTAAGTTTTTATTGGTGGCAGCGATCACTCGCACCTCAACGGGAATGTCTTTATCACTTCCTACTCGCTGGACTTTATTTTCCTGCAAAGCACGAAGAACCTTGGCTTGGGCTGCCAAACTCATATCGGCTATCTCATCTAGAAACAAAGTGCCCCCGTTAGCCGCTTCAAATTTCCCAGGGCGATCTTTAACTGCCGAAGTGAATGCCCCTTTGAGATGGCCAAATAACTCGCTCTCAATCAATTCAGAAGGAATGGCTGCACAATTCACTTCTATAAAAGGTGCTTTACTACGTGAGCTTTTCTCATGTAATTGGTGTGCAACCAATTCTTTTCCTGTTCCGTTTTCACCTGTAATAAGTACCCGGGCTTCCGTGGGTGCAACTTTATCGATTAGTGTTTTGATTTTGAGAAGGGAGTCAGACTCGCCAATCATACGATATTTTTCAGCGACTTTCTTTTTAAGCGCCTTATTTTCTTTGACGAGCGTCTTTACCTGAAGTGCATTGCGAACAGCGGTCAACAGTCGATTTAAGTCTGGAGGCTTTGGAATGAAGTCATAGGCACCTAACTTCATTGCCTCTACAGCTGTTTCTAGGTTCCCATGACCAGTCAACATAATAAATGGGGTAGATATATTTTTTTTCCTTGCTTGCTGTAATACTTCCATTCCATCCATCTTCGGCATTTTAATATCGCAAAGAATCAAATCAAAATTGTCTCGAGTAAGCTTTTCTAAGCCCTCTTTCCCATGGGATGCTTCCGTTATTTGATAGCTTTTATTCTCATCTATTAGAATCTTTACCATCACTCTACGAATTGGTTCTTCGTCTTCTATTAATAAAATATTAGCCATTTGAAGAGGTATTATTGGATTGATGAATGACGCGTTGGGGAAAGGGTATTTCAATGGTATTTTCACGAAAGGCCTTGTCTATAGCAAAACGCACATCGCTTTTCACAATATTGGATTCAAAACTTCGATTGATGGAGAACAACAATTCAAATTCCAAAGCACTCTCACCAAAAGCATTGAATAACACCAAGGGTGCTGGTTTCTTAAGAATTAAGGGATGTTCACTAGCTGTTTCAATCAATATTTCTTTGACACGATTGATATCTGATGCATATGCAACTCCTACCGCAACAGATTCTCGAGTGAGTGTACCATTTTCCGTCCAATTATAGAGAATGGAAGCCATGAATTTATGATTTGGAATAATTAGCACACGATTGTCACGAGTGACGGCACGTGTAGTTCTCAATTGGATTCGCTCTACTTTACCAATTTGCCCGTCTACTTGAATGATATCGCCTACATGAACCGATTGATCCGCTAAAATGAATACCCCTGAAATAATATCTTGAATAAAGGTTTGCAATGCAAGCCCTACTCCAACCAAAAGAGCTGCAGAAGCAGCAAAAATTGTTGTCAAATTAAGCCCTACCGTATCGAAAGCTACAAGGGTAACTATGGTATAGATGAAGTAGTTGAAAAAGGTAAAGATTCCTTTAAACTTGACACGGGCTTCCTCATCCAATGCTCTAGAAACAATCCTTCGAATAAGCTTAAGTAGCAGCCATGTGAAAAAATAAAAAACAATCGCAAGTAGAACCGCTTTAGGAGTGAGAACTACTGATTTCCCTAGATGAAACTCATAATTAAGGAGGTCTAAAAGGGATTTCATTGGAACAATATTTTATCGAAGATAGTGTAAAAAACAAAACCCACCCTTAGTAATAAGGATGGGAAAAAATTGCTATGAAAAAGAA
>DQCR01000061.1:0-6854 GCA_003533785.1 Flavobacteriaceae bacterium | reverse complement strand
ATTGCTATGAAAAAGAAAAATAACACTAAAACTAGTGTTAGATCAAATATATTACTTTTTTGGATTCAAATCCAAATTAAGCAAACATATCTTTCACTTTTTCAAAAAAGGATTTATCTGATTTTTCAGGCTGTGGTCTAAAATTGTCGTCCTCTATCATATTTTCAAAAAACTTTTTTTGCTCTCGATTTAAGACTTTTGGAGTCCACACGTTTATGTGAACCAATAAATCACCACTGCCGTAGCCATTGAGGTCTCGAATGCCTTTGTTTTTGAGTCGCAAGGTTTTCCCTGATTGGATACCGGACTCTAATTTGATTCGAACTTTCCCATCGATCAAGGCGATTTCTTTAGAAATTCCTAAGGCGGCTTCTGCAATACTAATATACAGATCGTAGTGCAAATGATTTCCTTCACGTACAAAATTTTCATCTTGTTTTTCTTGAATCAATACTAATAGATCACCCGAAATTCCATTCCCGGGTGCTGCATTTCCTTTTCCACTCACTTTAAGCTGCATGCCTTCTTCAACACCTGATGGTATTTTTATACTTACTGTTTCTTCTTCCTGAATCATCCCTTGTGCATCAGAACCTGAAGGTCGGTTGGATATTATCTGACCACTCCCTTGACATTTTGGGCATGGACTTGCTGTCTGCATACGACCCAGTATAGTGTTAGCAACTCGGGTCACTTGCCCCGTTCCTTTACAAGTAGAACAAGTAGTAAACTGTACCCCAGGGGCTTGTGTTTTTCTTTTAACTTTAATTTTCTTCTCTACACCATTAATGATCTCTTCTAGACTGAGCGTCACACGAATGCGAAGGTCACTCCCTTTCATTCGACGTTGTCCTCCGCCAAAGCCCCCAAAGCCCCCACCAAAAGCACTCCCAAAAATATCGCCAAACTGGCTGAAAATATCTTCCATGTTCATACCTCCCCCACCAAAACCTCCATTTTCGAAAGCAGCATGTCCAAATTGATCGTATTGCGCTTTCTTTTGGGAATCGCTCAGTATTTCGTATGCCTCTGCAGCTAGTTTGAATTTGGCTTCGGCTTCCTGATCTCCGGGGTTTTTATCGGGGTGATATTTGATGGCTTGTTTGCGATAGGCTTTTTTAATCTCGCCTTCAGTTGCATTTTTTCCAACTCCAAGAACTTCGTAGTAATCTTGTTTCATAATATCTTATTTGCCTACCACTACCTTTGGAAAGCGTATGATTTTATCTCCTAATTGATACCCCTTCTCAACAACATCAATGATTTTACCTTCTTGATTGGGTTTGGGAGCTGGTAGTTGAGTAATTGCTTCATGTTTTTCCGCATCAAAGGAATCCCCTTGACCAACCTCCATTTGTATAAGTCCCTGTGCTTTTAAAATATCCATGAATTTATTTTGAATCAATTGGAAGCCTTCTATTTCTGGGTTTCTATCTTTTTCATTGATTTGACCCAACGCTCGATCAAAATCATCCGCCACTGGTAATAATGCTTGAAGAACATCCTGTCCTGCCGTTTTAAATAATTCTATACGCTCTTTAGAAGTTCGCTTTTTATAATTTTCAAACTCCGCAAACAAACGAAGAAATTTTTCTTTTTCTTGAGCCAGTTCGTCCGTAAGTTTTACAAGGTCATTTTTTTTTGCTGTGGTCTTAGAATTCGGTTTTTTTTCTTTGGGATTTTTTTTCGAATCTGCCTTTTTTTCAGCCATGCTTCTGTTTTTTATATTCTAAACAAAATTTTTGCCAAATAAAATAACTTGCCATTATGTCACTTTTCAGCGGAATATAACTGTCGCAATGCCATTTCGAGGGTGGTATACCTAAAAAGGAAACCTTTTTCTTGGATCTTGGCTGCACTAACAAATTGACTTCCCAAGACCAACGCACTTCTGTCTCCAAGAAATAAACGAATCAAAAAAGCTGGGATATTAGGTAAAAAAACAGGGCGCTTAATTACCAAACCTAGAATTTTTATCAATTCATTTTGAGTTACAGGTTGAGGAGCCACAGCATTGAAGACATTCGATTCATCAAGTTCTAGTGCAAAAATATACAGTTGGATAAGATCTGAAATATGCACCCAAGACTGTCCTTGCTTTCCCGAGCCAAAAGCGGCACCCAAACCCATTTGAACTGGAAGTGATAAGACGGGAAGTACCCCACCCTTGCGGGATAAAACCAAACCTGTTCTCAATTTGATTATTTTAGAAGTATAGGAGGCAAAGTCATTCACTACGTCTTCCCAATCTTTTACTACAGAAGATAGAAAATCAGATCCTGCAGCATCTGATTCCTTATAGAGTCCATCCAATGAAGAAGGATACAAGCCAATTCCAGAAGCAGCGACAACGGTATCCAGTGTCTGTTTGGTTGCTTTCAAACTTTGAACCAATAACTGGGTTGACTGTATTCGGCTTTGGCGAATTTTAATTCTGTTTGCAGTCGTCCAAGGGATGGAAATTGAAGCCCCAGCCAAATGTATCAGGACACTAATACCCTCCCAGCAGCGTGAATCAATTTCGTTTTTTTGAGGATTCCAAAGAAAGGATTGTGCATCGGTAAAATATTTTTTTTTAGTTGGGCTGGTGGTTAAGTAATGTATCTGATGTCCGAAGGATTGAAGTGCGGGTACTAGTTCGGATCCAATGAGTCCAGTGGCACCCGTGATAAGGATTTTCATTTGCTTTTTAGAGCAAAAGTAATTTATTCCTCCTTGCTAGCCCGAAGCATTTCTCTTTTTCCAGGAGGACCCGGCAAGCGCTCAACGATTAAGCCCAGAGCTTGTAAAGTACGACGCACACTACCTTTTGCACAATAGCTTACCCATACTCCCCCTGGGGTTAATTTTTCCACTGCCCTAGTCAATGCTTTTTCTTCCCACATTTCAGATTGAGCCTGAGCCCCAAAAGCATCATAAAAAATAACATTAAAAGTTCGATCCGAGTCCCACTGAAAGTAATCTTGGTTTTTTTTATAATAATTAAAATACGAGGAGAAGTTTTGAGGTGTATCCCAATATTCTTGAAGTAATTCCATCCTTGCGGCATCATTTTCTAGATCGGGAAAAAGAGAGGAATAGCCCAGCTCTGCATGAGTTGATGAAGCAAGCGGATCGTTTTCTACTGATTCAAAATATAAAGACTGTTTATGATTTGTAGCGTACTCTGCCGCAAGTAGAGCATTGAGTCCCGTACCAAAACCCATTTCGAATACGGAACAAAATTTCGAGCCTGGATGATTGGAATCCCAATATTTCAACCCTTTATCGATATAAACATAGCGGGATTCTTGGAGTGCTCCATGTCGAGAGTGATAGGTTTCTTTTACACTATCAAGGGCCAGGGAAGGAGTTCCGTCCGCTGTAATAAATATTTTTTTCTCTTTCATAATAGAATTTCATGTATAAAAAACAAATATAATTTGGAGTGGCTTCATTTTTAGAAAAAAACTACTTTTGATTTATGAATCCAACAAAAAGCCTTAATGTCTCCCAAACCAAACAATCCCGTTTGGCCTCCGTTGATTTTGATCAACTATCCTTTGGTGAAATTTTTACGGATCATATGTTTGTCTGCGATTACAAACAGGGACAATGGCAAACTCCAGAAATCGTTCCCTATCAAAATATTTCCTTGGCTCCTTCAGCAAGTGCCCTACATTATGGCCAGGCAGTTTTTGAAGGGATGAAAGCATATAAAGACGATAGTGGACAACTTTGGTTGTTCCGTCCTGAGTTAAATTTTAACCGAATTAATAAATCGTCGATTCGATTGGGAATGCCCGAATTTCCGAAGGAGTACTTTTTCGAGGGCTTGGAAACGCTACTTGAATTGGATTCGGATTGGGTAAGGCCTGGTATAGGTAGCTCCCTTTATATCCGTCCCTTCGTATTTGCCAACCAAGCATGTGTTCAAGCCTCACCATCATTGGAATACAAATTTTTGATTATTTGTTCCCCCGTAAATTCCTATTATAGTGGCGGAGAACTCAAAGTACTTATAGAAAAAAATTACAGTAGGGCCGCTTCTGGAGGGGTGGGCTATGCTAAAGCAGCGGGGAATTACGCTGCTCAGTTCTACCCTACTTCACAAGCCATGAAAAAAGGATTCCAACAAATTATTTGGACAGATTCCGCAACTCATTCCTATTTAGAAGAAGCCGGTACAATGAATATTTTCTTTCGAATCGAAGATCGGCTACTTACGGCTCCTGCAAGTGATACGATCCTCGACGGGATTACCCGAAAAAGTGTCATTGAGTGGGCACAACATCAAGGAATCCAAGTGGAAGAACGACCTGTAAGCGTTCAGGAGATCATAGAAGCTGCTGACAAAGGGATTCTTCTCGAAGTTTTTGGAAGTGGAACTGCTGTGGTTATCAGTCCAATTAATGGTTTTTCTTACGAAGGTACCGATTACAGTTTGACAGAAATTCAAAATTCATTTGCCGCACAAGCCAAAGAGGCGATAACAGGTATTCAATACAATATTTCCCAAGATCCCTTCGGATGGAGGTATAAAGTTGGCTAAGATTCCAACACTTTTGCAATATTGGGTTTAAAATAGTTGGGACCCTTCATCACCTTACCGTCTTCCCTGTAGATGGGTTTGCCGTTTTTTCCTAATTTACTCAGATTAGAGCGTTGAATCTCCTCAAACACAGCGCTTATTTTATGTTGCATCCCATGGGTGATAATAGTACCACATAAAATGTAGAGCATATCACCCAGGGCATCTGCCATTTCAACAAGATCATTATTTTTGACAGCCTCAAGATATTCTTCATTTTCTTCTTTCATCAGTTCATAGCGAAGTGACTTAATAGAATCTGCAACATCTACAGTAGGAGATTCGTTGGTTAATAAATCATACGTTTCGTGAAAAGTAGCTACTGCGGATAATGGTTTTTCGATCATGAGTATTATTTTAAATTGAAAATAATATTTATTGTACGGAGAATGAAAAAAGGAGGTTTTGGATTGTTAACAATTTATGCCAGCCCATTTCATTTATTTACTTTTACAAAAAACAAGCGCAATGTTTAGTGTAGGACAATTGATTTTTGCTTTATTTTTTGTTGTGGTATTTACTGCAGTAATTATTCGGTCGTATCGAAAAGATAAAGCGGAACAACCCAAATATTTTAAGGGAAGTTCGAGAGTTCTAGTCGCTATAGCTGTTGTTGTGATTCTCCTTTTCAGCATCAAATTACTTACAGTCAAGTAGGATGGTCATCAAACAACTTTTATGGGTTTTTGTGGGTGGTGGACTAGGCGCTTGCCTTCGATTTTTTATCGCAAAAATCCCAGCTTTAAATGGGGGAAACTTTCCTTGGTCTACGTTTATCGCCAATATGTTAGGTTGTTTTTTGATTGGATTACTGAGCGGATGGTTAATAAAAAATGATCTTCTGAGATCAAATACAGGACTGTTTCTGCTTACAGGGTTTTGTGGAGGCCTCACTACTTTTTCCACTTTTTCCAATGAGAGTCTAACTCTTTTAAGGCACAATCAACTCTTTTATCTAATAGTGTATAATCTGAGTAGTTTGGGATTGGGAATTCTCTTCGTAGGCTTGGGTTATTTTCTTTTAAAAATCAACAGCTAATCCTTTTTTTTGAATTTTTCTCAAAATAATGCACTATTATTTTTGTATGACCCTATTTTTTTGGGGGTAAAAGTTGTTATTTAATAAAAATTACAAATACACCCCCCACAATAAGAGGGTATTTATAATGATGCGGATACATTTGATACAAATATTTAATCTTATGAAAAAAGTTGAAGCTATCATTCGCAAGTCAAAATTCGACGATGTAAAAAATGCACTGCATGAGGTCGAAGTAAATTTTTTCAGCTATTGGGATGTTACCGGAGTTGGAAATGAAAAGCAAGGAAATGTATACAGAGGTATTAGTTATAGCACTTCTGAAATCCAAAGACGTTTTCTTTCTATAGTTGTCTCTGATGAATTTGCCGATCGGACTGTTGAGGCAATCGTAAAATCTGGGGCTACAGGAAACGTTGGGGATGGAAAAATATTTGTTCTTCCCGTGGAAGAAGCCATCCGAATTCGAACCGGAGAAAAAGGGAGCCCTTCCTTAAACTAACAAAAAACCTTACATCACTAATATTTAATACACGCTAGTATGGAAACTACACTACTCACAGTAAACAACGTATGGATGATGATCTGTACTGCCTTGGTCTTTTTTATGCACCTTGGCTTCTCATTTTTGGAAATTGGACTTACGCGCCAAAAAAACACTGTCAACATTTTATTTAAAAACTTTTTTGTCATTACCATGGGCTTACTTGTATACGCCCTTGGAGGATTTAATCTTATGTATCCTGGTTTTGCTGACGGCTCAATGGGGATTTTCAGCTTTGCTGGATTCGGAATTGCTGCACCTGAAGGAGGTATGGATTTTGGATACGCAGATGGAGGATATACCTGGTGGACCGACTTCCTTTTTCAAGGAATGTTTGCTGCTACAGCTGCTACCATTGTGTCAGGAGCTGTGGCTGAACGCATTAAACTCTCCGCTTTTATGCTTTTTTCTCTTATTTATGTCGGCTTGGTTTATCCGATAGTCGGTTCATGGAAATGGGGCGGCGGTTTCTTGGACCAGTGGGGATTCTATGACTTCGCAGGTTCAACCTTAGTCCACTCGGTAGGTGGATGGGCTGCTCTTATCGTTATCTATTTCTTAGGGGCCCGAATCGGGAAATTTGATGAAAATGGAAAACCACAAATACTTTCGGGTCACAATATTCCTCTAGCCTCTGCAGGTGTTTTGATTTTATGGTTAGGCTGGTTTGGATTTAATGGAGGATCTGTTTTATCAGCAGA
>DQCR01000067.1 GCA_003533785.1 Flavobacteriaceae bacterium | reverse complement strand
ACTCCTATAAATCCGTTATCTCCACCTCTTTGTGCTTGGTGAGTTTCAGGGACATAAACAAAAGTTTCATTGGCAAGGAAATCGATTCCTCCACTCCAGATCATTTTTAAATTGCTCCCCTCACTACGCAAAATATTAGTTGTCAATTTTGCACTTTGAATCAAACGGTTATTTATGTCATCATTGACAGTTTGATCTCTGACAAAAATGGGATTACCTGAAGCATTAGGATTGTCAGGATAATTTCCGTTAGCATCGGCATAGCCTCTGAACCATGGACGAGTATATGCTAGTGTATAACCATAACTAAGTCCACCCTGGTTCTCGTTTCCAGAGAAACTTCTTTGCGAACCACTTTGGATAAAATTTGAATTAACAGCAAGATCAAAAGTGTCAGAAATTTTGTGCTCAATATTCGCTCTAAGAGAAAAACGATCAAAACCAGTATTTTCAATTATTCCGGCTTCGTCTCTGTAAGAGGCACCAACATAGAATGTTGTCTTGTCGCTTCCTCCTGAGGCACTTATTTTTGTATCCGTGATCAAACCCTGCTCACCATAGATTTCATCTTCATAATCGACTAAGCCTCCAGCTGATATAGCTTGGTTATATAATGCTACTTCGCTCGCACCGAAAGCTGATTCTACGCTAGAAGCTGACCAATTGCGCATACCGAGCTTTTTAATAATTGTATTGAAACCTACACTTTGATTTAGGTTGATTTGAGTTTTTCCTGCACGCCCTTTTTTGGTGGTTATTATAACTACCCCTGCGTTTGCACGAGTTCCATATATGGCGGCAGCAGAAGCTCCCTTTAGAATTTCGATGTTCTCAATATCGTTTGGATCTAAATCTGCAATACGATTGGGTGCATTCTCTTCATTGCCTCTATTTGCTCCTGAGGCAAAACGTAATCCTGAAGGAATTTCCGCATTATTCAAATATACTCCATCAACAATGTAAAGAGGCTGATTGTTTCCATTAATTGAAGAAATACCTCGCAATCGAAGTGCAAATCCACCTCCAGGAGCACCTGAAGAAGCCGTAATGTTAACCCCGGTAACTTTTCCATAAAGAGCTCCGTCAATAGTACTTTGGTTTGTTTTACCAACTAATTCCTCTGTAGAAACCGTTGCGACTGCATTGGCAAGGTTACTTCGTTTTACACTCGAACCAAGTCCTGTTATAACAATTTCGTCTAGTTGAGTTGTGTCAGGAGATAAATTAACTGACATAGTTTGCCCATCAGCTGAAATTGTTTGTGAAGAATATCCTATGAAGGAAAATATTATATTATCTCCTTGATTAGCTGTGATAGAAAAATTTCCATCAAAGTCGGTTGTCGTACCAATTGCTGTCCCTTCAACAATTACATTCACTCCAGGGATTGGGTTGTCGTTTTCATCTAAAACGATACCAGAAACCTGTTGTGCTTGCAATGCAAAAGAAACAAAGCCAAGTAGTGTGACAAACAATAATTTAATTTTTTTCATTTTGTTTGTTTTGTTGTGATGTAATAATATAAATTAAGATAAATTTAACAAAGTTTTAAAGATAATACTAAATTGTTAAACACAACATTAATTTAGAAAAGTTTTCTTTATTTCTAGAATGCAGAATTTCAAAACCCAATCGTTGATGTGCTAAGAGTGAGCGCTTATTATGGGATACAACTTCAGTTAGAATTAAACCATGGGTATTCTTGTATTTCGCAATAAGTGATGCATACAGTTGATGAAAAACCCCCTTTTTACGATGGGCCTTTTTCACACAGGCTTGGATGACAAAAATGTGCTTATTTGACATAGGTAGATCAGTTCCTTCCACTTGATTTTTCCCCTCTTTAATCATGGCATCAATAATTGGATCAATTCCCACTGATTTTTCATTACCCACAATCACATAACCAAGCACTTCGTTTCTTTCCATTGCCAAAAGAATAGGACATATTTCGTGAAATTTTTTCAGGGCATCTTTCGTAAAGTTAGCTATTAAAAAGCCCTCATTTTCTTGAGCATTGCGATCTATGTTTTGAATCAAATTGGAAGCAATCATTTGTTGAATGATTTCAAAATGATTCGGTTTAGTTAGAGGCTTGATTTGCATTTTCACAGCTATTATGGTAAAACTATCTTTTTTTTAAATTACATAATTGAAGTTAATACAGCTTTTGATATTGAGAAAGTAAGTACATTGGAAAATAAATATATGGTTTATGAATATCAGAAATTGTATCGTCGTTTTGTTAATTGGGATTGCCTGTAACTCCTTTGCACAGGAAGGAAAACCTTTTTTTTCTTCGATGGATGTCTTTGGATTACAGTATGTCCAGGAACCTCGTGTAAGCCCGGATGGAAAGACTGTGGTTTATCGCAGAATGCAAATAGACATTCAGCAAGACGCCGCCATAGGCAATCTTTGGCGGGTAAGCTCCGATGGATCTAGACATGAAAAGCTCACTCTTTACGATGGGAATGAATCCGGGGTTGCCTGGTCTCCTTCTGGGGATCGAATTGCCTTTATCAGAAAGAGCGAGACAGGGAGTGAAATTTATCTATACTGGATGGCCAGCGGTAAAACAGCCCGTTTAACACAATTGGATCAAAGCCCTTCTTCACTGAGCTGGGCACCCGATGGAAAATCCATTGCATTTCGAATGAAAGTTCTTTCTGATCCACCCGAACTTATTGAAATGCCTGAAAAGCCCAAAGGAGCTCTATGGGCCGATGCTGCTCGAGTGACCGATCGTTTGTATCATGAATCGGATGGCAATGGCTACATCGCCCCTGGATTTACTCATCTTTTTTTAATCGACGCTCAAGGGTCGGCAGCTCAACAACTCACCCAAGGTGATTTCCAACACAGAGGTCCCATTAGTTGGCATCCCAGTGAGGGGAAAATCTATTTTACATCCAATCGAAATGAAGATTGGGAACACGATTTTCGAAATTCAGAAGTCTACGAATTGAGCCTAGCCTCTGGGTCTATTAAACCCTTGACTAATAGGAAGGGACCCGATGCTATGGCAAAAATTTCCCCTGATGGTAAATACATTGCCTACCTGGGTTATGAAGACCGAGTTCAAGCTTACCAAAATAAGCAACTATGGATCATGGATTCGACCGGAAACAATCATCAACTCCTGAGTGGAGCCATAGACGCTAGTATTTCTCAATTGGAATGGAGTTCCAATAGCAGCGGACTCTATATTAGCTATGACCAACAGGGAGACACCAAAATCGCTTATTTAGATTTGAAAGGTTCTGTAGAGCAACTTGCTGCTCATTTAGGAGGTACCTCCATTGGACGTCCTTACGGAGGCGGGTCTTTTTCTGTTTCAAAAAAAGGAGAAATCGCATACACCCTTTCATCTCCTCATGCGCCTGCAGAATTGGCCTTTGTCAAAAACAAATCGATCAAATCACTAACAAAACTCAATACGGCTCTTCTAAGTAACCGTCAGCTAGGAACAGTAAAAGAGGTTCGCTACCCCTCAACATTTGACGGAAGAAATATACAGGGATGGATCGTTTTTCCACCCAATTACGATTCTGCAAAAAAGTACCCCCTCCTGGTTGAAAATCACGGAGGGCCTATCTCAAACTACGGTCCTCGATTTTCAGTAGAAATGCAATGGTATGCAGCTGCTGGCTATATTGTGTTTTACCCCAACCCAAGAGGAAGTACGAGCTATGGAGAAACATTTGCCAATTTACTTCATCACAATTATCCTGGAGAGGACTATCAGGACGTAATGGATGGTGTCGATTTCCTTATTAAAAAAGGCTGGGCTCACGAGGACCAATTGTATGTGACTGGAGGAAGTGCAGGTGGAATTATGACAGCTTGGATGATTGGAAAAAACAATCGTTTTGAAGCCGCCGTGGTCGTTAAGCCAGTTATGAATTGGATCAGTAAAACCCTTGTTGCAGACAACTATTTCAATTATGCAAACACTCGGTTTCCTGGGCAACCCTGGGAAAACTTTCAAGACTATTGGGGGTTTTCACCCTTGTCCTTGGTCGGTAATATCCAAACACCCACCTTGGTGATGGTGGGAATGGAGGACTTAAGAACTCCTCCTAGCGAAGCCAAACAACTGTATCATGCACTTAAAATTCGCAAAATCCCAACACTATTAGTGGAACTTCCTGGAGCGAGTCATAATATTGCCAAACGCCCCAGTAATCTCATTACAAAAGTAGCCTATGTCCTAGCCTGGCTAGATAAATACCAAAAAAACAAGCCGTAATTCCATTGACAATTCAATAATAGTTGAGCTGGATTTTTAAAAATAGGTATATTTATACATGCAAATGGATGTTATGCAGATGATAATTGACTATTTTGAAACGATCCCTTCCTCCCACAGGAGCCTGATTCTTGTTTCTGGTTTAACCCTATTTTGGGTACTTGAAGGAAGCGTTCCCTTATTTAAATTTAATTACAAAAAATGGCGCCACGCCCTGCCTAATTTATTTTTCACTCTCACAACAGTGATTATTAATTTTATATTGGCATTTCTTTTACTCAATTCAGCAGATTGGGTAGTAGCCAACCAATTTGGTGTTTTACAATGGCTACCCGATCTCCCAGTATGGGCTTTTGCCCTAATTGGACTCATGCTACTAGATTTGATTGGTGCCTATCTTCCGCACTGGGTAGAACATCGAATCAAACCCTTATGGATGATTCATTTGGTGCACCACTCCGATCACAAAGTAGACACTACGACGGCCAACAGACATCACCCACTTGAAAGCGTTGTGCGTTTTGTATTTACGCTACTTGGAGTCTTGCTCGTTGGGGCACCCATTGGCTTAGTCATGTTGTATCAGTCATTGTCTTTGGTATTATCACAATTCAATCATGCCAATATCCAACTCCCCAAACAGTTGGATCGTTGGCTGCGTTATGTCATTGTTTCGCCAGACATGCACAAGATTCATCACCACTACCGTCTCCCCTTTACTGATGCCAATTACGGAAATATATTTTCCCTTTGGGATCATGCCTTTGGCACCTACATGGATTTCGAACGGGAACGTATTGTATATGGTGTGGATGTATTTCCAGATGAATCCAAAAACAATCAAATCAAAGAATTGTTAAAACAACCTTTTCAGTCCTACCAACGTCCCACAGCAGAAGCAGAAAAAAACTGATATAAAGTTTATTAATCTTTGTACTTTCATCTGTACGTAATATTTGCGTAGATAACTATGTTTATGAATCGTTGCCTACCTCTTTTATTTGGGCTTTTTCTATGCCATATTTCATTGGCTCAAAATGCCTGTCCTACCCTCAGTAGTGGTTTTGGATCCATCACCACCACTTCTGATCGAGCTGTTTCTTTAAGTTTCAATTTGAATGATTATTTTTCTGATGCTGATGGAGACGCACTTGTTTTTTCAGTAAGTTCAAGTAATGGAGATGCACTTAGCTTTTCTCTCAGCGGCGCCTCACTATCTGTTAATACTACTGGAAATCCTGGAAATGGAAGCCTCACCATAAGCGCCTCAGATGGCGATTCAAATTGTTCGGTTTCAGGAAGTCTTACTTTTGATATTGTCGCACCCCCAACGCCTCCTCCAACAACAACTGGCACCACAACTGTTGATCTAACGCCTCCAACATTAGATGTGTCCTCCACTATTGATCTGACGCCTCCAACCTTGGATGTATCCTCCACTATCGACCTTACGCCTCCAACCTTGGATGTGTCCTCCACTATTGATCTG
>DQCR01000031.1:98335-98461 GCA_003533785.1 Flavobacteriaceae bacterium | reverse complement strand
TTCGAACCCGGTCTCCCGCTCTACTTATTTCCATTTATTTTTCGTCATTGAAGGCTTCAATTTCTATCATATTTGAAGTATGTTTGCGAAAACTATGCCGACGTAGCTCAGGGGTAGAGCGTTTCC
>DQCR01000031.1:86248-98032 GCA_003533785.1 Flavobacteriaceae bacterium | reverse complement strand
TAGCTCAGGGGTAGAGCGTTTCCTTGGTAAGGAAGAGGTCGTGAGTTCAAATCTCATCGTTGGCTCAAGAATTAGAAAGGCTTCCCAGATGGGAGGTCTTTTTTTGTTTAATACTCTAATTTATAACCAACTACAATTATTTATAACCACTGTTAATCTCTATTAATCATTGAGGGCGAGGGACTCTTTATACCGATTAGGATTAATTTTATGTTATATAAAAAGAAATAAGACAAATCAGATTTTTGTAGGTAGACCCTTATAGCTATATTAGAATAAAAATAACTATATCCATGAAATTTTTAGAAACATACTACCCTATCATATTGGCATTTTTGAGCTTTCTTTATTCGGTTTATTTATGGTTTACTGGAAACGAACTAGAGGGTATTTATGTTGGATTGTGGCCGGTCACTATACTGGGCTTTTCAATAGCGATCAGACAAAGAAGAAAGGACAATAAGTGATATGAATAATAAGGCAATGTTTATTATTGGGATTATAATTTTTATAGTCTACAATTTTTTTTATTTCAAAATAGTTTTGAGGCAGTTTAAGAAAAAGTCCAAAAAAAATCAATAAACATAGTATAGATTCTTAGACTACTGAATGAAATTATTGAATCACCAATCATTTGGAAAAAGGATTAAAAACCACAAAACGAGAATGATCAGCTGAAAACAGTTATTTAGTTTCAATCTTAAATGAAGCATTTGGTTGGAGTTAGCGAAGCCTGTTACACGACAACTATTAATAGTAATTTATAGAAAACAAAGGGGGGAAATATATTCTTAAAATTATTAATAGATAAATGTATTCGGAATAATAAATCATAAACCAATGAAGAAATTACGATTCTTTTTTTTAGGATTATTGTTTATTAGTTGTTCGTCTGATATAGATGAAGACAGCCAAACACTACTTTTTTTGGACAATTATGACGGAATAAGTTGGGTTCTTAGAGGGGCATCTCAACCTTCGGGAGCAGATTGTGATACACCCAATTGTGATGGTGAAATCTGGGATTTTGGTGAAGTCTTTGCGATGCATTCAGGAGATACCTTTTTAACAGCAGGCACCAATTGTGAGACGACTTTGGTTACCCTAGGCGACCAAGGGCTCACGCTAGTCAGTCACACTCAAAATGAAATTGTTTGGGAAAGACCATACGATGCTTTGGGGGAATCATCTTCACCCCTTAGTTGGCCTGGTGAAAGTCGACTGACTGTAGTAGGGGGGCAATTAAAATTTTACATAACATATCCATTGGTTGCTGAAAATGAATTGATTTTCATTATGGATAGGGTAGGGACGGTTGATTGCAATCCCAACTAAAAAGGATATAACTCAACCCAATTTAAATAAAAACTGTAAAGGGGATGTTGAGCCTTGATCCCATTTAAGCGCACAAGGCAAGCGGTTCGTCGCCTTTAAATGAAACCGTTTTTGTAGCTTTAGTTGAAAACAAACTAAAATGAAAAAAGTATTTATACTATTTGCTTTGTTATTTATCGCAGCGTCTGGAGTCGCCCA
Source organism: Flavobacteriaceae bacterium (assembly GCA_003533785.1). Taxonomy (GTDB): domain Bacteria; phylum Bacteroidota; class Bacteroidia; order Flavobacteriales; family Flavobacteriaceae; genus UBA11891. The sequence goes on along the minus strand of DQCR01000031.1, from coordinate 96,499 downwards.
AAAAGAAAAACCTTTAGCACAAAAGCTAGGTTTTGATTCAGATGCCAAATTATTAATTATCCATGCCGATGACATTGGTGTAGCTCATTCTGTGAACAGCGCTAGTTTTGACGGTTTTTCAACCAAGTCAATTACATCAGGTAGTGTTATGGTTCCTTGTCCTTGGTTTTTAGAGGCTGCCGAATATGCTAAATCGAACCCAAACCATGATCTTGGATTGCATTTGACCCTCACTTCTGAATGGAAAAACTACAAATGGTCTGGGATAGCATCTAAAGATGAAATAGAATCTTTGATTAATAAACAAGGGCACTTTTATGCCTCCAATAAAGGGATCAAACGCAACGCTACCTACCAGGATGTCAAAAAAGAACTAAAATCTCAAATTAAGTATGCGGTAGACAATGGGTTGGATCCAACACACCTAGACACACATATGGGGGCTGTTACGGTGCGGCCAGATATCGTTCAAGCCTATTTTGAAGTAGGCCATGAACATAACTTGCCCATATTGCTCTCCAAGGAATTTGAATCGATTATTGAAGTAATTGACGCCTCAAAATTTGATACTTCTAAGTTGGTGTGGGCAGAAAAAATATATCAAAAATCAGATGACTCTCCAATCGATTATCCAAGTTGGAAAAAGTTTTACTCCGAAGTGATTGAGGATATTAAACCCGGATTGAATGTTCTACTGGTTCACTTAGGATACGATAATGATGAATTAAAGGCAGTAACTATTGATCACCCAGCCTATGGCGCTGCTTGGCGGGGCTTGGACGCTAAAGTTCTTCAAGATCAAGCGTTTTTAAACCTTATGATAGAAAAAAATATAAAATTAATCCGTTGGAGACAAATAAAAGACATTTTGTATTAAGGCTAGTCTCTTGGGGTAAAGTTTTGAAATAAGGCACCTAGATTGAAAACTCAAACTCAATTCAAATCCTCAATCAAGGCCTTAATCAATTTTTTATCCTTTCTTTAATCAATACCAATGACTAGGTAGGGGGACCTACTCAAAATATTACTTGTGCCTTTAAATTAAAAATTTATGAAAAGAATCCTAACCCTTTTATTGTGCCAAATGCTATTCTCCTGTGGTGAAAGCAAAGACAAGCAAGTGATGTCTTCTCCTACTGAAGATTTCTTTCAAAATTCAGGGAACCTGTATTTTGAGTCTGGAATTTGTAAATGTCCCAATGCCACTGTGGGCGATCAAGATAGAATTGAAGGAACCATTTATACGGCTGTGGATAATAGCACGATCAAAGCACAGCTGGACAGTGGGAACATAAATTTATGCACCACCTTGGTGACCAATATGTCTGGAACCTCAAATCCATTTGCCAACTTTTTCAACAACAACTCCTTTAACGCCAATATTGGCTTTTGGGATGTTTCCAACGTGACCAATATGGATGGAATGTTTTTTGATGCTTCCGATTTCAATCAAGACCTAAGTCAATGGGATGTTTCTCAGGTGGATAATATGGGGAGTTTGTTTAAAAACGCTACCTCCTTTAACCAAGATATTAGTGGATGGGATACCAGTAGTGTGACTAAAATGCTCGATCTTTTTGCTTTAGCCTCTTCGTTCAATCAAGATATTAGTGGATGGAACACTTCCCAGGCGACTAGCATGGATGGAATGTTCCGAGAGGCCCTATTTTTCAATCAAGATTTATCGGGATGGTGTGTTCAAAATATTGAATCTCTACCAGATAATTTTGCAACGGGATCTGGACTTAGTGAGGTCAATTATCCTATATGGGGGATTTGTCCATAATCACAATAAAATCATTTATATACGATAAAATTGCTATCGAAATTCATTTTAATACCGCTTCTAGACTGAACCAAAAACTTATTACAGGAACCTTTTTGTGACTAAATATTATTTAAATGAAACCATCTCTTTATTCCATATTTCGTATTTTTAATACATAATCATAAACTATTTTTAATGAAAAAATTTTTGATCCGTAGAGCAATGGAAGGTGCGGCTTCTATACCAAAACACGAAATGAATAAAGGGGGTAAAGCTTCAGAGGCTGTTCTAGAAGAAATGCGCAATGAGGGAAAGATGATTCAACAAGAAACGAGTTATGTTGCTGGAGATAATGTCTTTTGCGTGTATAATGCAGAATCCAAAGGACTGATCGAAGAACACGCCGAAAGAACTGGAGGCGTTGCTACAGAAATCACCGAAATAGCAATAGTTATTAAACACAACACCTCGGTTGTTAGTTAATTTTTAAACCCTTAAAAATTAACTACCTCTCGTGAAAGTAAAATCAATCTCACGGCCTTGTTTGTCCTCTTTTTTACGTATTTATGGTAGCCTGTTTTGTATTGAGATCCGACTACTGGTAGGAACCCGTTTATTTACGCTGGAATTTTTCTCTTAGTTTGTAGGGTTATGGATGTTATTTTAAATTATTCTAATTACATATTACTGAAATACAGTGTTTTACGTTTTTTATTTTAAAGACAAGTGTTACCTTTGGCTTAAACACAAATGAAAATGGAAAATTTAAGTCTAAGTAACAGTTGCGTGAATTGCGATAACCTTCATGTAGAAACCAAGACTTGCGGAGTTCATCAAGTAGCTGTGAGTGAAAAATTTACTTGTGAATCTTTCGAGGTTACCAATTAACTGTATCAAAATCCTGGAGATTGAATTAGCAAAATAGCCGTTCAACCACACAAATTAGAAATGCCCATGAGCTATTATAGATGTTCATGGGTTTTTTTATTTTATGGAAGATATCTAAAATTTCAAAAGATAAGAATCCCATTATTCGCATTGCAGATTTAAATCAAAAGTAAAGAGGTATCCCTCTAATTATTTTGTACATTTAAATGTAACTATAAATTATTTTCAATGAAAAAATTAATCGTTTTAGCTGCGTTGGTATTTTCCACCGCCACCTTTTCACAGTACTGTGCTTTTTATGATTTTCAGGTCAATGACACCGAGAAGTTTGTCAGCACCCTAACCAAAATGATGAATACAGAATGGGGGAAAAGTATTCAGGGAACCAAATCCTTATTTCAATTCGAATTTAATGGGACTGGGGAAGCGACACATTCTGTTAACTTTTGTTTCCAAGACGAAGCGGCACTTCAAAATTTCATGGCTTCATTTGGTCAATCACAAATTGTTCAATTACTGGCACAAACAATAGGCGATTCAGCAGACTTTGTTTCACAATCGCTCAATACGCCCGCTTGGTATCAGAATGATTGGTCGAATGATCAGGTAATCTTATTTTGGCAAGTCAAAGTGAGTGATCCAGCCACTTATGCTAGTGCCTTTATCCCTTTTTCTAAAAAGATGATGAAAAAAATGAACATAACTAACTCACACGGTCTGGGCTATCCAATTTTAGGAAAAAATAAAGAATTTACCCATTTTATTTGGTCTGGAGCAGACGATGTTGCAACGGCTATTAATCGTGTGAAACAATTGTACTCCGATCCTGAAACAGCCAAATTTAGCAAACAAGTTGATGGGATTCGGGAAATTATAAACACCTTCATAATGATACGCGTTGCGGATTTTTAATCGGCCTACAAAACAAAATGAGATATTTGTTAGTAGTTGTGATTTTTATCACGCTATTTTTACAATAAATGCTACATATTCGTAACTACCATAAACTAATTCTAAACACTGTTTTAGAATTTAAACCCACTCCGAAAGGAGTGGGTTTTTTGTATTTGGTATTTTTCATGAAATGAACTAATATTGCGCAGCAATTCTTTATTCATGAGAATTGGTTTATGGTTATGAACCGCTAGACTCTACATCTAGCGGTTTTTTTGTTCTTAGGATTCCAAAATTATACTATCTTAGAAAAACAACCACAAATCATTACCAAATGCACAAATATTACAATCACACCCGAACTCTAGAAGACAAGACCAGTCAAAGAGAAATGATTCGACTATTGAAAGAACAGAATGAACTCTTGCGACAGTTGTTGTTTCAAAAACAAGATGGAGGAGTTCCTTCTTCCTCTTAATGAATCTCTAGAAGAATAATATTCAAGGAAAGGAGATCTGAAAATACCGATCGATATCATTGCTAAACGGCCTTAACCTTTTTTTAATATAAAAGGTGCTGACAGCCAATATTATCTTGTAATATTGTATGATAAATTGCTATGAAAAAGATCCCTAATTTATATAGCGCTTTTTGAATTAGAACCTATCGATTTGTTTTTGTCGTTGAATTGTTTAGGGGTCTTTTTTTCATTCAATCTTTCTTTTCCCCTGTTGGACTCCAGAGAAAAAATAGATTCCTTTCTTTGCATTCTGATCTGCTAATTCCAATACATCTAGCTCTTTTTCTGATAGTAACTGACGTTCTTGATTGCGAATTAGAATCCAGAAAGGAGTTGTTTTCTCCAATTGTTCTGTCAGCTCCTCTATATCGATTTCCTGTACTTGACCGTTGCTATAAAAACGGCTTGAATAGCTTTTGTGATGTAAACTGTAAAGAGCTTGATTATGAGCGGATTCAATCAAATACTTATCCGTATTGTTTTTAAGGATTGAATCTACTGAGCCACTTAAATAAACAATGAAAAGGACTATTGGAATTCCAGCCGCCACCGCTAGATACACCATACGATAGGCTAGGCGATCCCATGCGTTTGCAATCAGCAATGCAAAAGGAACAAGGGAAGGCAAGATATAGGGGTGAATCAAACTTTTGGAACTAGTGAAAAACAGCAAAGGCCAAAGCATCCAACACAACAGATAAAGAATCCATGGATTGAAGTTCCCTTTCCACTTCGTTTGAAAGAGCAAACGAATACCCGCAGTTATCCAAGGGAAGGTGAAGGCAACAAAGAAAAACCAAATGACTCCAAAGGGTTGTTGTTTTGGAAATCCATATTTGTCTCCTTTCCATTCCGAATTTAAATAGCGATTGAAATGTTCACCAACAATGAAATAGTCAATAAACCCAGGAGATCGAAGTTCGGTCATAACATACCAAGGGATACTGGTGAGAAGAAAAATCAGGGTACCAAGAAGCCAAGGAGCTGTTTTTAGAGCATGAAGAAAATTACCGGTTCGCCATGACCAAAACAGAAGGGGGGGAAGAGTAATTATACCAATAATAGGTCCTTTGGAAAGTACCCCTAACCCCATGCCCAAAAAAAATAAATATCCCCAAAAAGGCTTTGCGTCAGACTGTAAAGCCTCCCAAAAGGAAAGCATCACAACAATCACACTGAGCATCAAAAAAACATCGGTAGATACAACACCAGCATGTAAGTAGAATTCGGGAAGGGTAAGTAGGATAATTCCAGGAAGCCAGAAAGAATGCCCTTTAGAAGCCCGATAGCGTCCTATGGAAAGGGCAATTATGACACATACTAAGAAATAGGGTAGTCGAACAGCAAAGGCAGAAATTCCAAAGAGGGTCAAGCTCAAAGCACCAGCCCAAGTAGACAAGGGAGGCTTGGCCCAGAACGGAACGCCGTAGTCTATTTGTAATACAACCCAGTTGGCGGTTTCATGCATAATCCGAGCAATCTCAGAATAGCGCGCTTCTGTCTGGTCCATCAATGGCAATACGGTATTGAAAAAAACTCTAATTAATAATAGGCCAATGAATAGCAGAATAAAATACGTATTAGTAAGGCGAAATTTAGTCAACGGTAGTGTCGGTATATTTTTATTAAATCTAACCATAAAAAGAAGCCATAGCTGAATTTTATTCGAGAATCTGCGGTATCAATCCACTGATGGAGGGGAATCTCTTTGACTTGCAGGGCCATTTGTGGACGGCCAATGAATTTTATCATTCGAAAAAATAACTCTACATCAAACAACCATTTTGAAAGAAAATGCTCTTGAAAGAGAATTTGCGCTGTTGTCCGAGTGAAAATTTTACAACCACATTGGGTGTCGTATACTTTGATTCGAAGCATTTTTGAAATGACAGTGGCAACCAAGCGGCCAACAAGAAACCGGTACCACTTGCGTTCGATCCGATTATCGATTTTCATTATTCGGGAACCAAATACAAAAGGGGTTTTTGTTTGGACATGCTTGGACAAGAGATAACATTCTTCAAGACTCGTAGACAGGTCGGCATCTAGATAACCTACTTTTTCCACTTCGAGTTCAATGGCACGCTTCATTCCATGACGAACCGCTTCTGCTTTGCCCTCGTTTTTCGGTAAATCTATTAAAGTAACTTGTTGCGGGTAGCTAGTTTCAAGTGGACGGAGAATCTCTAGGGTATTGTCTTGGGAGCCATCGTTAACAAATAGCAGTTGAACACCTTTAGTGTGTGTGAGAAAGTCACTGAAAAGGGCAATGGCAAGCCTTTGACCTTCGTTGTAGCATGGGATCACTATAGCGAGTTCCGACATATTGCTATTAAATTGACAAAAGCAATTCTCAGTACGAGGGGTTTATGCAGCGTTTTGCTTTTTAATTAAATTCAACGCAGAACCCTCTTTAAACCATTCGATTTGTTGCTTATTGTAGGTGTGATTGGCTTGAATTGAATCCATGTTGCCATCGTTGTGTACTACTTCAATCGTTAGGGATTTCCCAGGGGAAAAGTCCTTTAAGTCGATAAAGTTAAACGTATCGTCTTCTTGAATTTTATCGTAATCGCTCTCATTAGCAAAAGTGATACCCAGCATTCCTTGTTTTTTGAGATTGGTTTCATGAATACGAGCAAAGGATTTGACCAGTACAACTTTCACGCCCAAATGTCTGGGTTCCATAGCAGCGTGTTCGCGAGAGGAGCCTTCTCCATAGTTGTGATCGCCAACCACAACAGTTTCTATCCCTGCTGTTTTGTATGCTCTCTGAACATCCGGAACGACACCGTATTCACCGGTCAATTGATTTTTGACAAAATTTGTTTTTTGATTGTAAGCATTTACTGCTCCAATCAAGCAATTGTTAGAAATGTTGTCTAAGTGTCCGCGAAAACGCAGCCAGGGCCCGGCCATAGAAATGTGATCGGTTGTGCATTTACCGTGTGCTTTGATAAGCAGTCTAGCTCCCTCCAAATTTTGACCATCCCAAGGGAGGAATGGAGTCAACAGTTGCAGGCGTTCTGATTCAGAACTGACATTCACTTCAACTCTAGATCCATCTTCTACAGGAGCTAAATAGCCATTGTCTTCCACCTCGAATCCATTGGGAGGGAGCTCAAGTCCTCTGGGAGGATCGAGTCGAACAGCTTTACCGTCTTCGTTCACCAAAGAATCGGTAATGGGATTGAAGTCCAAGCGACCAGATATAGCAACAGCAGCGACCATTTCGGGAGAGGCTACAAAAGCGTGTGTATTGGGGTTACCATCGGCACGTTTCGAAAAATTTCGATTGAAAGAGTGGACGATGGAATTTTTTTCTTCTTTATCAGCTCCCGCACGAGCCCACTGACCAATACATGGGCCACAGGCATTGGTAAATATTGTCGCATCTAGGTCTTCGAATACTTTAAGGAGGCCATCGCGTTCGGCGGTATACCGAACCTGTTCCGAACCGGGGTTGATTCCAAAGGCAGCTTTAGTTACCAATTTCTTTTCTACCGCTTGCTTGGCAATGGAGGCGGCCCGTGACAAATCTTCGTAGGAAGAATTGGTGCAAGAACCGATCAATCCCCACTCAACCTCCAATGGCCATTGATTGGTCTTGGCAACTTCAGCCATATCTCCAACAGGGGTGGCTAAATCGGGAGTGAAGGGTCCGTTTAAATGCGGCATCAATTCCGATAGATTAATTTCTATGACTTGATCAAAGTATTGTTCTGGGTGGGCGTAGATATCGGGATCTCCTGTGAGGTGATTTTTCACTTTATTGGCCGCATCGGCTATATCATCTCGCCCTGTAGAACGCAGGTAGCGTTCCATAGACGCATCGTAACCAAAAGTAGAGGTAGTAGCACCAACTTCTGCACCCATATTACAGATGGTACCTTTACCCGTGCAGGAAAGGGCTTCAGCTCCTGGGCCAAAATATTCGATAATCGCCCCTGTACCTCCCTTAACCGTGAGGATACCAGCAACTTTTAGAATCACATCTTTAGCAGCCGTCCATCCGTTGAGTTCGCCTGTGAGTTTCACCCCAATCAGTTTTGGAAATTTGAGTTCCCAAGGCATTCCAGCCATGACATCAACAGCGTCGGCCCCTCCAACTCCAATGGCAAGCATACCCAATCCGCCAGCATTGACGGTGTGTGAATCGGTTCCGATCATCATCCCTCCAGGAAAAGCGTAATTCTCTAAAACCACTTGGTGGATAATCCCCGCTCCCGGTTTCCAAAATCCAATCCCGTATTTATTGGATACAGATTCTAAAAAGTTAAAGACTTCGGCCGAGGCGGAATTGGCCGATTTCAAATCTTTACGAGCGCCTTCTTTGGCTTGAATTAGGTGGTCACAATGAACCGTTGTTGGCACGGCTACTTTTTCTTTTCCTGCCTGCATGAATTGCAAAAGAGCCATTTGTGCAGTAGCATCTTGACAAGCGATGCGGTCGGGCGCAAAGTCTACATAATCTGTTCCTCGCGAGAATGGGGCTTTGGGATGCGAATTCCAAAGGTGGTTGTAAAGAATTTTTTCTGAAGCGGTAAGGGGTTTTCCTACTAATTTTCGTGCTTCTTCAACATTTGCTTCAAGACGTTTGTAGAGGTCTTGGATCATGGATAAGTCAAAAGCCATACTGGATAAAGTAAATTGTGGTTTCTTGGTAACAAATGTAATAATAAGTTACTGACTGAGCCTGCTAGTTAAATCAAACTTATTAATCGTTCTATCAAATTAATGTATTTTTAGGCTAAGGGGTATCTACACGTTTTTTCAAACACAATTTTGGTTTCCTATTTTGATCGTCCGATCATGGCAATCTTACATACAAAAAATTATCTAAAAAATTGAATTTAAAAAGCAATTGAAACCAAAAAATTTTTAAATTTGCACCTCTTAAAACAACATAGAAAACATCAAATATGGCTAAAGAAACTTTTGATCGGTCGAAACCCCACCTAAATATAGGGACGATTGGCCACGTAGATCACGGTAAAACGACACTCACTGCTGCGATAACAAAAGTATTGGCAGACGCAGGTATGTCGGAAGCAAAGAGCTTCGACCAAATCGATAACGCTCCAGAAGAAAAAGAGCGTGGTATTACCATTAACACCTCACACGTTGAATATCAAACAGCAAATCGACACTACGCCCACGTTGACTGTCCAGGTCACGCCGACTATGTGAAAAACATGGTTACGGGAGCGGCTCAAATGGATGGTGCGATCTTAGTCGTAGCTGCAACAGATGGTCCTATGCCACAAACACGGGAGCACATCCTCCTTGGTCGTCAGGTAGGCGTGCCAAGAATTGTTGTGTTTTTGAACAAGGCAGATATGGTAGATGATGAAGAGCTACTCGAACTTGTTGAAATGGAAGTTCGCGAATTGCTTTCTTTCTACGATTATGATGGTGATAATACTCCAGTAATCCTAGGTTCTGCATTAGGGGCCTTGAACGGTGAGCAAAAATGGGTAGACACGGTAATGAAATTGATGGAAGAGGTTGATGGTTGGATTGAATTGCCAAAACGTGACGTTGACAAAGATTTCTTAATGCCTGTGGAGGACGTATTCTCAATTACAGGACGAGGAACTGTAGCCACCGGGCGAATTGAGACAGGGGTAGCTAACACGGGTGACGCTGTTGATATTATTGGTATGGGTGCAGAGAAATTAGACTCTACCATTACAGGAGTTGAAATGTTCCGTAAAATTCTAGACCGTGGAGAAGCTGGAGATAACGTAGGAATTCTTTTAAGAGGTATTGAAAAAACCGACATTAAAAGGGGAATGGTTATCTGTAAGCCCGGTTCCGTAACACCTCACGCCAAATTCAAGGCAGAAGTGTATATATTAAAAAAAGAAGAAGGTGGGCGACACACCCCTTTCCACAATAACTATAGACCTCAGTTCTACGTTCGTACAACCGACGTGACAGGAAATATTGTCTTGCCCGATGGTGTTGAGATGGTGATGCCTGGCGACAACCTTACGATCACAGTAGATTTGATTCAGCCAATTGCCCTAAACGTAGGGCTTCGTTTTGCCATCCGTGAAGGTGGTAGAACGGTAGGTGCGGGTCAGGTTACTGAGATTCTGGACTAGAAAAAAAAGTTTTTTTATGACACAGTAAGGTGCTCGTCAATGGCGAGTGCCTTTTGTGTCAAATAAAAACG
>DQCR01000031.1:81328-85917 GCA_003533785.1 Flavobacteriaceae bacterium | reverse complement strand
ACGGGTTTAGCTCAGTTGGTAGAGCACTGGTCTCCAAAACCAGGTGTCGGGAGTTCGAGTCTCTCAACCCGTGCTGAAAAAGACAGATATGGCAGCAATCATTACCTACATAAAAGATTCATTTGAAGAGTTGAGAACCAACGTCTCTTGGACGCCTCGTGCGGAATTGCAACGCTTGGTTGTTATCGTTTTTGTTTTCTCCGTGCTATTTTCTTTAGCAATTTGGGGTGCGGATACGGTTTTGTCTTCTGTTGTTTCTGGCTATTTTAAATTCATCAATTAATCGTTTATGGCTGAAGTCACCGAAAAAAAATGGTATGTCATCAGGGCCGTCAGTGGTCAGGAAGCCAAGATTAAAGATTATATCCATTCGGAAATAAACAGAATGGGATATGGTGATGCTGTGGAAGATTTGCTCGTCCCTACCGAAAAAGTGGTGCAAATCCGAAATGGAAAAAAAATTAACAAGGAGCGTACTTATTTCCCCGGTTACATAATGATCAAAGCCAATTTGACTGGAGAGATTCCCCACATCATCAAGTCGGTGACCAATGTAATTGGCTTTCTAGGCGAAACCAAGGGGGGGGATCCTGTGCCGCTACGGACTTCTGAAGTGAACCGCATGCTTGGTAAGGTCGATGAATTAGCCTTGTCTACAGAACATGTAGCGATTCCTTTCACGGTCGGAGAAAACGTCAAAGTTATCGACGGACCTTTTAATGGTTTTACAGGTTCGATAGAAAAAGTAAACGAAGAAAAAAGAAAGCTTGAGGTGATGGTCAAAATTTTTGGTCGAAAAACACCTTTAGAGCTCAGTTATATGCAAGTAGAAAAATTATAAATGTTACACTGATAAATTGGATGGCCTTTTCGCTTCCACTAAAAGGAAATCCATAACTCAATTAAAACAATGGCAAAAGAAATAGACAAAGTTTTAAAACTTCAAGTTCGGGGAGGTGCTGCGAATCCTTCGCCACCGGTTGGACCCGCGCTGGGTGCCGCAGGAGTTAACATCATGGAGTTCTGTAAGCAATTCAATGCAAGAACCCAAGACAAGCCAGGAAAAGTACTTCCTGTCGTTATTTCTGTGTACAAAGACAAATCATTTGACTTTGTAATTAAGACACCTCCAGCGGCCGTTCAATTGATGGAAGCAGCCAAAGCAAAGAAAGGATCTGGCGAACCCAACAGAAATAAAGTGGCAAGCGTCACCTGGGATCAAGTAAAAACGATTGCAGAAGACAAAATGCAAGACTTGAATGCGTTCACCATAGAATCTGCTATGAAAATGGTAGCTGGTACCGCGCGTTCAATGGGATTCACTGTATCTGGGGAGGCCCCGTTTAACTCTTAATTTTCTACCAATGGCACTATCCAAAAAACAAAAAGAAGCGAGAGCCAAAGTTGATTTTAAGAAGGCATACTCCTTAAAAGAAGCTTCCGCTTTAGTGAAAGAAATATCGACAGCAAAATTTGATGCTTCTATTGACTTAGCAATACGACTTGGAGTAGATCCTCGTAAAGCTAATGAAATGGTTCGTGGTGTGGTGACCCTACCCCACGGAACAGGAAAAACTGTTCGTGTTTTAGCGCTTGTGACTCCAGATAAGGAAGAAGAGGCCAAAGAAGCAGGAGCAGATTTTGTAGGGCTCGATGAATACCTTCAAAAAATCAAAGACGGCTGGACCGATGTAGATGTGATTGTCACGATGCCCAGTGTTATGGGAAAACTTGGACCCCTTGGCCGTGTACTCGGCCCCAGAGGTTTGATGCCCAACCCCAAAACGGGAACAGTAACTATGGATATCAAAAAAGCCGTATCGGATGTAAAAGGGGGAAAGATTGACTTTAAAGTTGACAAAACGGGCATTGTCCATGCGTCAGTGGGTAAAGCCTCTTTTTCTGCCGAAAAAATATTCGAGAATGCAGACGAGCTATTGAAAACAATCCAAAAACTAAAACCTTCCTCTACCAAGGGAATATACATGAAGAGTGTATACCTTTCCAGTACGATGAGTCCTGGTATTCCTGTAGAAACGAAGATGGCTTAAGTTTTATAAATCAAGTTTCATGACAAAACAAGAAAAAGCCCAAGTAATCGAAGAGTTGACCGCCACATTGGCCGATGTAAAAAATCTTTACCTCACCGATATTGCTGGTCTTAATGCTTCACAATCCTCCGATTTGAGACGTGCTTGCTTTAAAGCAAATATCAAATTGGCTGTGGTGAAAAATACTTTGCTAGCCAAAGCAATGGAAGCTTCTGATAAAGATTTTGGAGAATTGCAAGACACTTTGAAAGGCAATACTTCACTAATGATTTCAGAGTCTGGCAATGCGCCGGCAAAAGTAATTAAGGATTTCCGAAAGAAATCAGAAAAACCCATTCTCAAAGGCGCTTTTATTGAAGAAGCGATCTACATTGGAGATGATATGATTGATGCTCTAGTATCAATCAAGTCGAAAGAGGAATTGATTGGTGATATCATCACCCTACTTCAATCCCCAGCCAAAAATGTAGTATCGAGCCTTCAATCGGCCGGTGGGAATCTATCAGGTATCCTTAAAACGTTGTCAGAACGTTAACTGACAAATATTAATTAGTACGCACTCAACCCTTATAAACAAGAAAATTAAATTTTTAAAATTCTAACGAAATGGCAGATTTAAAAGAATTCGCAGAACAATTAGTCAACTTGACTGTAAAAGAGGTCAATGAATTGGCTGACATATTAAAAAATGAGTACGGCATCGAGCCTGCAGCTGCTGCAGTCGCTGTCGCTGGCCCTGCGGCTGGTGGTGGTGGAGACGCCGGAGAAGAGAAAACAGAATTTGACGTGATTTTAAAAGCCGCTGGTGGTTCCAAACTAGCTGTAGTAAAACTCGTTAAAGAATTGACTGGTCTTGGCTTGAAAGAAGCTAAAGAATTGGTCGACAATGCGCCTAGCCCTTTAAAAGAAGGTGTGGCTAAAGACGAAGCCGAAGGATTGAAAAGTTCTTTGGAAGAAGCTGGAGCTGAAGTAGAGCTCAAGTAAGCTTCTACAAAATAAGGAAAGCTTTGGGTTGCTGCTTCCTGCAGCCCAAAGCCTTTTCCTTTTCTGATGCCCCACATCTAAAAAAAATTATTGGTAACAAAAACAGAGAGAATCGATGCCGAGATCCGTTCAAAATAGAGTAAATTTTACTTCCGCTAAGCACACCCCAGACTACCCCGATTTCCTCGATATACAAATAAAATCCTTCCAGGATTTTTTTCAGTTGGAAACCAAATCAGACGAACGTGCTGAGGAGGGACTATTCAACACTTTCAAGGAAAATTTTCCCATCACCGACACCCGCAATCAGTTTGTCTTAGAATTTTTAGACTACTTTGTGGATCCCCCGCGATATTCCATTCAAGAATGTATCGAAAGAGGGTTGTCTTATTCGGTTCCCCTAAAGGCCCGATTGAAACTCTACTGTACCGATCCGGAACACGAGGACTTTGAAACCATTGTACAAGACGTATTTTTGGGAATCATTCCTTACATGACTCCCAGCGGTACATTTATCATCAATGGAGCGGAACGTATTGTCGTTTCTCAGCTTCACCGTTCTCCAGGAGTGTTCTTTGGCCAATCTTTCCACGCCAATGGGACTAAACTCTATTCAGCTCGAGTGATTCCATTCAAAGGGTCGTGGATTGAGTTTGCGACAGACATCAACAGTGTTATGTACGCCTACATCGATCGAAAGAAAAAATTACCTGTTACTACTCTTTTCCGAGCCATTGGATACGAAAGAGATAAAGACATTTTAGAGATTTTTGATCTGGCCGAAGAAATCAAGGTTTCCAAAACAGGACTCAAAAAAGTCATGGGACGCAAGCTTGCGGCTCGGGTTCTAAAGACCTGGCACGAAGATTTTGTTGACGAAGACACAGGCGAAGTAATCTCAATTGAACGTAATGAAATCATCATCGATCGCGATACTGTCCTTGAGAAAGAACATGTGGATGAGATCATTGATGCTGATGTAAAAACCATTTTACTTCATAAAGAAGATGCGCATATGTCTGATTATGCGATCATACACAATACGCTACAAAAAGACCCGACCAATTCAGAAAAAGAAGCCGTAGAACACATCTACCGTCAATTGCGTAATGCAGAACCGCCAGATGAAGATACGGCTCGTGGAATTATTGACAAGCTATTCTTTTCCGATCAACGTTACAACCTTGGAGAGGTGGGTCGATACCGGATGAATAAAAAGCTCAATCTGGATGTAGAAATGGACAAACAAGTATTGACCAAGTTGGACATCATCACCATTATCAAATACTTGATAGAATTGATTAATTCCAAAGCGGAAATAGATGATATCGATCACTTGTCCAACCGACGGGTACGAACCGTTGGGGAACAATTGTCATCCCAATTTGGAGTTGGATTGGCTCGTATGGCACGGACAATTCGAGAGCGAATGAATGTTCGAGACAACGAAGTGTTTACTCCTATTGACTTGATCAATGCCAAGACCTTATCGTCTGTGATTAACACCTTTTTTGGTACAAACCAACTCTCACAGTTTATGGATCAAACAAATCC
>DQCR01000031.1:0-81044 GCA_003533785.1 Flavobacteriaceae bacterium | reverse complement strand
TTTTTTGGTACAAACCAACTCTCACAGTTTATGGATCAAACAAATCCATTAGCTGAAATCACACACAAGCGACGTTTATCAGCTTTGGGGCCTGGAGGATTATCAAGAGAAAGAGCAGGCTTCGAAGTTCGTGACGTTCATTATACTCACTACGGACGCTTGTGTCCGATTGAAACCCCAGAAGGGCCAAATATTGGATTGATTTCTTCTCTTGGCGTTTTTGCAAAAGTGAATAACCTTGGATTTATTGAGACGCCCTATCGTAAAGTTGAGGATGGAAAAGTAGATCTTAAAAATACCATCTATCTCAGTGCTGAGGAAGAAGAAAATAAGCTCATTGCTCAATCAACTGTTTCGGTCGACGCCAAAGGACAAATTCAAGATGCGCGAGTGATTGCCAGAGATCAGGCCGATTTTCCTGTGGTGACTCCCGATCAGATCAACTATACCGATGTAGCACCGAATCAAATCGCATCCATCTCGGCCTCCTTGATTCCATTCTTAGAACACGACGATGCGAACCGAGCTTTAATGGGATCAAACATGATGCGTCAGGCGGTTCCTCTATTACGTCCCGAATCACCCATCGTGGGAACAGGATTGGAAAGACAAGTCGCTTCTGATTCCAGAGTACTCATCAATGCAGAAGGTGACGGAGTAGTTGAATATGTCGATGCAAACCAAATAACGATCAAATACGATCTGGATGACGAACAAAAACTGATTCGTTTTGAGAGCGATACCAAAACCTACAACCTAATCAAATTCCGAAAAACAAACCAAGGAACTTGTATCAATTTGAAACCCATTGTCAAAAAAGGGGATCGGGTCACAAAAGGGCAAGTACTTTCTCAAGGGTATGCCACCCAGAAAGGTGAATTGGCCTTAGGGAGAAACATGAAAGTGGCTTTCATGCCTTGGAAAGGATACAACTTTGAGGATGCCATCGTAATCTCCGAAAAGGTTGTTCGTGAAGATATCTTTACGTCCATTCATATTGACGAGTATTCTTTAGACGTACGGGACACCAAATTAGGTACCGAAGAATTAACTGACGACATCCCCAATGTGAGCGAAGAAGCTACAAAAGATTTGGATGAAAACGGGATGATTCGAATTGGAGCCGAAGTGAATCCAGGGGATATTTTGATTGGTAAGATTACCCCCAAGGGAGAATCGGACCCAACACCAGAAGAAAAACTCCTTCGAGCGATTTTTGGAGACAAGGCTGGTGATGTTAAAGATGCATCTTTCAAAGCACCGCCTTCTCTTCACGGAGTGGTCATCGACAAAAAACTGTTTACACGTTCCATAAAGGACAAAAGAAAGCGCAACCAAGACAAGCAAGAATTGGAAGCTTTGGAAGCAGCCTATGAGTTGAAATTTGTAGAACTTAAATCGGTCTTGGTCGAAAAATTATTCTCCATTTTAAATGGGAAAACCTGTCAGGGTGTCCAAAACGATTTGGGAGAAGAAGTATTGCCAAAGGGAAAAAAGTTCACTTTAAAAATGCTCAATGCTGTGGAGGATTACACGCACCTAACACAAGGTACTTGGGCTACAGCAAAAGAGACGAATAAGTTAATCAATGACTTGATTCACAATTATAAAATCAAAGAGAACGATCTTCAAGGCGCCTTGCGACGTGAGAATTTCACCATAAGCGTTGGGGACGAATTGCCGGCGGGGATCAAAAAATTGGCCAAAGTATACATTGCCAAAAAACGCAAACTTAAAGTAGGAGACAAGATGGCAGGCCGCCACGGTAACAAAGGCATCGTGGCCCGAATCGTCCGTGAAGAAGAAATGCCTTTCTTAGAAGATGGAACACCTGTGGATATTGTATTGAATCCACTTGGAGTGCCTTCTCGAATGAATATTGGACAGATATACGAAACGGTACTCGGCTGGGCGGGGCAAAATCTTGATAAAAAATTTGCCACCCCCATTTTCGATGGAGCCAGTTTAGATGAAATCAATGCGTTGACAGACGAAGCGAATGTTCCACGATTTGGACATACTTATTTGTACGACGGAGGAACGGGAGAACGCTTTGACCAACCAGCAACAGTAGGAGTCATTTATATGCTCAAGCTGGGGCATATGGTAGACGATAAGATGCACTCTCGATCGATAGGCCCCTACTCCTTGATTACGCAACAGCCTCTCGGAGGAAAAGCGCAGTTTGGAGGACAACGATTTGGAGAAATGGAAGTGTGGGCCCTAGAAGCCTATGGTGCTTCCAGTACGCTTCAAGAAATTTTGACCGTCAAATCCGATGATGTGATTGGACGTGCCAAAACGTATGAGTCTATTGTTAAGGGAGATACCCTCCCAGAACCTGGACTACCAGAGTCGTTTAACGTCTTAATGCATGAATTGAATGGTCTTGGACTGGACATTCGACTGGAAGAATAAAAAATTGTTATAACATCGTATCATAAAAAAATGGCTAGAACAAACGAACCCATTACCCAAAAAAAATTCAACAAAATATCCATTGGATTGGCTTCTCCCGAAGTGATTCTTAACAAATCAAGAGGGGAAGTTCTCAAACCCGAGACCATCAACTACCGAACACACAAACCCGAACGGGATGGATTGTTCTGTGAACGTATTTTTGGCCCGGTCAAAGACTTCGAATGTGCCTGTGGAAAATACAAACGAATTCGTTATAAAGGAATTGTATGTGACCGTTGTGGGGTAGAGGTAACAGAGAAGAAAGTACGGCGCGATCGCGTGGGACACATCAACTTGGTAGTTCCTGTAGCGCATATTTGGTACTTCCGTTCGCTGCCCAATAAAATCGGTTACTTACTTGGGTTACCCTCCAAAAAACTCGATATGATTATCTATTATGAGCGTTATGTCGTTATTCAACCGGGGATTGCTAAAAACGAAGAAGGGGAAGCTGTTCAAAAGATGGATTTTCTCACCGAAGAAGAGTATCTCAATATCATGGATGCACTTCCAGCAGAAAACCAATATTTGGATGACACTGATCCCGATAAGTTCATCGCTAAAATGGGTGCCGACTGTTTGATAGAATTATTGGGACGAATCGATTTGAACGAGCTTTCCTACGAATTGCGTCACAAAGCCAATAACGAAACGTCTAAGCAAAGAAAAACGGAAGCACTCAAACGCCTCCAAGTCGTGGAAGCTTTTCGGGATGCCAATGAGCGCTCAGAGAATTTACCTGAGTGGATGATTATGAAGGTGATCCCTGTGATTCCTCCAGAGTTGCGTCCACTGGTTCCGCTTGATGGAGGGCGTTTTGCCACTTCAGATTTAAATGATTTGTATCGTCGGGTAATCATTCGAAACAACCGATTGAAGCGTTTGGTAGAAATAAAAGCCCCTGAGGTTATTCTAAGAAACGAAAAGCGAATGCTGCAAGAGTCTGTGGACTCTTTGTTTGATAACACACGTAAATCCTCTGCAGTTAAAACGGAATCCAACCGTCCTTTAAAATCGCTCTCAGACTCACTGAAAGGAAAGCAAGGGCGTTTCCGTCAAAACTTATTAGGAAAAAGGGTGGACTATTCTGCTCGTTCTGTAATTGTTGTTGGGCCAGAGCTGAAACTCTATGAGTGTGGTTTGCCCAAAGGAATGGCAGCCGAGCTCTACAAGCCTTTTATCATTCGTAAACTCATCGAAAGAGGGATTGTTAAAACGGTAAAATCTGCCAAGAAAATTATTGATCGAAAAGAGCCGGTTGTTTGGGATATTTTAGAAAATGTATTGAAAGGTCACCCAGTCCTATTGAACCGGGCTCCCACGCTCCACCGTTTGGGAATTCAGGCCTTTCAACCCAAGCTGATCGAAGGGAAAGCCATTCAATTGCACCCCCTTGTTTGTACAGCATTTAATGCCGACTTCGATGGAGATCAAATGGCAGTTCACCTGCCTTTAGGACCTGAAGCGATTTTGGAATCACAGTTGTTGATGTTAGCCTCGCACAATATTTTGAATCCCGCCAACGGTTCGCCGATCACTGTACCTTCTCAAGACATGGTTTTGGGCTTGTACTACATGACCAAAGCCCGTAAGGCAACTAAGGAGCATCCTGTCAAAGGCGAAGGATTGGTATTCTACTCTGCGGAGGAAGTGCATATTGCATTGAATGACGGACGTGTAGACCTTAATGCGATTGTCAAAATCCGAGCCAAGGATTTCAATGCGCAAGGCGAGCTAGAATATCAATTGATCGAATCTACTGTAGGTCGGGTTCTCTTTAACGAGGTAGTACCCGAAAAAGCCGGTTATATCAATGAAGTATTGACCAAGAAAAACCTTCGTGAAATTATTGGAGATATTTTGAAAGTGACTAGTGTTCCTGAAACCGCCGATTTCCTTGATAAAATCAAGGACATGGGCTATGGGTTTGCCTTTAAAGGTGGATTGTCTTTCAGTTTAGGAGACATTATCATTCCCCCCAAGAAAGAGCAAATGATAGTAGATGCGAACAAGCAAGTTGAAGGCATTATGGCCAACTACAACATGGGATTGATTACCAACAATGAAAGATACAATCAGGTGATTGATGTATGGACGTCAGCCAATGCCACTTTGACGGAACTCGCGATGAAAAATATTAGCGAAGACCAACAAGGATTCAATTCGGTATTTATGATGTTGGATTCGGGAGCACGAGGCTCCAAAGAACAAATCCGACAGCTGACCGGAATGCGCGGATTGATGGCTAAGCCCAAGAAATCCAATGTAGGTGGTGGCGAGATCATCGAAAACCCGATTCTGTCCAACTTTAAAGAAGGACTGTCCATTTTGGAATACTTTATCTCCACACACGGTGCTCGAAAAGGACTTGCAGATACGGCTCTTAAAACAGCCGATGCAGGGTACTTGACCCGTCGACTCGTGGATGTGTCTCAAGATGCTATCATCAATATCGAAGACTGTAATACCCTACGGGGAATCAATGTATCTGCCTTGAAGAAAAACGAAGAAATTGTTGAGTCTCTTGGTGAACGAATTCTTGGAAGGGTAGCGCTTCACGATGTAGTGGACCCCAGTACCAATGAAACTATCATTGCTGCAGGTGAGGAAATCAAAGACGATATAGTCGACAAAATAACGGCTTCGCCCATTGACTCCGTTGAGGTTCGTTCACCGCTTACCTGTGAAGCTCCCGACGGGATATGTGTGAAATGCTACGGGCGCAATCTAGCGACCAATAAAATGGTTCAGAAAGGAGAAGCTGTTGGAGTTGTTGCCGCACAATCGATCGGAGAACCTGGAACTCAGTTGACTCTCAGAACCTTCCACGTTGGTGGAGTGGCTGGAAACATTTCCGAAGAAAACTCATTGGTATCCAAATTCAAAGGGGTTGCCGAAATTGAAGATCTAAAAACCGTAAACGGTTTGGATACGGATGGTAATGCTGCTGAAATTGTGATTTCACGAACCACGGAAATAAAATTGTTGGATACTAAAACCAAAAACGTATTGAGCACCAATAATATTCCTTACGGTTCTACTATCAAAATCAAAAATGGAGCTAAGCTCAATGAAGGTGATTTGATCTGTCAGTGGGATCCATTCAATGGAGTTATTGTATCTGAATTTTCTGGAAAAATCGTATTTGAAAACATCGAGCAAGGAGTCACCTATCAGGTCGAAATTGACGAACAAACTGGATTCCAGGAGAAGGTTATTTCTGAGTCTCGTAATAAGAAACTCATCCCTACGCTGCTGATTGTCGATAGTAAGGGAACGACGCTGCGTTCGTACAACCTTCCCGTGGGTGCCCACTTGATCGTGGACGACGGAGAAAAAATCAAAGAAGGTAAAACACTAGTCAAAATCCCCAGAAAATCAGCCAAGTCGGGTGACATTACTGGAGGTCTACCCAGAGTGACTGAGCTCTTTGAAGCTCGAAATCCTTCCAATCCCGCGGTAGTTTCTGAAATTGACGGAGTCGTCTCTTTTGGAAAAATCAAGCGAGGGAATCGGGAGATCATCGTGGAGTCCAAATTTGGAGATATCAAGAAATACTTAGTCAAGTTATCGAATCAAATTTTGGTTCAGGAAAACGACTTTGTTAAAGCGGGGATGCCTCTTTCGGATGGATCCATTACGCCTACCGATATTCTAAAAATAAAAGGTCCCTCTGCTGTACAGCAGTATCTGGTGAATGAAGTCCAAGAGGTCTATCGCCTCCAAGGAGTGAAAATCAACGACAAGCACTTCGAAGTGGTTGTCCGTCAAATGATGCGTAAAGTGAAAGTACAAGATCCGGGAGATTCGATCTTCCTCGAAGGCCAGTTGGTCTATAAGACGGACTTTATCATTGAAAACGATAGCTTGTATGGCAAGAAAGTGGTTGAAGAAGTTGGTGCTAGTGAAAACTTAAAGCAAGGACAAATGATTACAGCGCGTGAGCTGCGAGATGAAAACTCCCTGCTCAAGCGTGAAGACAAAGCTCTTGTTGTAGCTCGGGATGCTTCACCGGCAACTGCTACTCCAGAATTGCAAGGAATCACTCGGGCATCGTTACAAACGAAATCCTTTATCTCAGCAGCCTCCTTCCAAGAGACGACCAAGGTCCTCAATGAAGCGGCGGTCAATGCCAAGGAAGATCACCTCAATGGCTTGAAAGAGAATGTAATTGTTGGACATAAAATCCCAGCCGGAACGGGACTTCGCGTATACAATAATACCATTGTGGGTTCCAAGGACGAATACAAGAGTTTATTGATCGATCAGCAAGAAGAAATCCCAGTTGAAGAATAGTCATGGCCGAAGACAAAAAAGAACAACAGATTGATATTGAGTTGGATGCAACGCTGGCTAGTGGGAGCTATTCTAATTTAGCAATCATCAATCATTCTCCTTCAGAGTTTGTAGTGGATTTTGTGAGTTTGATGCCTGGAGCCCCCAAAGCCAAGGTGCAATCTCGGATTATTCTCACTCCCGAACACGCCAAGCGCTTTCAAAAGGCCCTAGCAGAGAACCTTCAAAAGTACCAAGCCAAACACGGAGAGATCGACACCCACGATCCGCCTCCTATTCCAATGAATTTTGGACCGGCTGGGGAAGCCTAATACAAATCCCTCAACGAAAGTTGAGGGTTTTTTTATTTAACACACCAAGGGCGTTTTTTTGGATTATCTTTCTAAAGGGACAGTAAACAACTTTACTGTGAAGCCAGTTTGGTCAGTCAAAGAATGAATTTAATTCAACTAGTGTATATTTCAACTCTGTTAATATGACTATGGCTTTAATATTCATATTAGCTTTGGTGTACTTATTATCAATTTCTTTCTTTAATTATTTGATCAAAAGGGCATTGAAAAAGTTCCAACATTAGGGTTGAACCGTGGGTGTTTCTTTCCTTAGTAATAGTTGCGTTTTATCCTGCTAGTTATGAATTAAAGTAGGTGTAGTAAAAATAAACCAACCAATGGAAAACTGGAGAGGCCTATCCATTAGCGTGGTACTTAAAAACACTGAAAACCAGTCGTAGGTTGATCATAAGAAAAGGGCGTAGACATTGGGGTTACTTTCAAACTAAAAAAGAAACGGAAAGTAGAATAATTCTATACTGCAATGATGCTTTAGCGAAGGTACTGGGATTTTTTTATTGAAATTGATTACAACGCCTAGTGTAAAATTCGTTTTTAATGCATTTTCACCTCCTATTAGAAGTGTTATTCTTCTCGTTTCTGTCCCCATATATCATATACTTCTGACATGCTAAATGCTATTGGACTTGATCCCTTCCGTTTGAGCAAATCCAATTTTTCTTCAGCCTCAGCTAGGGTAGGGATTTCCCCTTCTTCTATATACCACAGCACAGCACTATGTCCTTCTATTTCGTTTGACCATTTTTTTCTATTTTTTAGAAAATAACGATGAACAGTTTGGTAGGTATACGCTTTCAGGAATTCATAATTTTCCCAAACAGACATATTTACAAAAATGAGTTTGTCTTCATAAGGAGTTTCTAAATCAGTTGCGCTATGACCGCTTTCATCTTTGAGTCTCCAAATAAATCCACTACTCTCCTCCGCTAATAAGTTAACTGGAGCCAGAAAGTCTTTAAATTCTTTCACTATTGGTGAATTTAGATCGTCTTTTAATCTAATTATATTATACTGTGCAAGGTGTTTATTTTTCATATTTCCCTACTCTCTCATCCGTGATCACACCGTTCCAATTCATGCCAAATCCAAAATCATATTTATTTCCATCACTATCTTTATGCACTACCATATCAAAAGGCACATCTTCAAACTGCTTTTCAACTGTACTCATATTTATTGGCATTTGCATAGGAAGTAGCGCGGACGGTTCTGCTTTTCCAGCAATAAGGTCAAAAACAGCTTGATCTTGAACTCCAAAATTGACAAGGATAGCGGATGCCGCAGCTTCAAACTCATTGAATACAAGAGGTTTTGTAGTAGTTACAGATACAATAACAGGTTTATCACCCATTTTTGTTTTTGTATCCAATACCAATTGCATATCGGTGATGTTGGCTGTTTTGGTGGTTTTGTTTTTGTAGGTTCTATTGGCAAAGGTTTCCAAAGGATCCCCACCAGCGATACTCACATCACGAGCATCCGTTGCAGTGTAATCTCTATACTGTAAACTGATTGGAGAATAACCATTTCCTCCTTTTGCAAGGTCAGCTTTGTCATATCCGATAGTCGCTTCTGGATTTTGGATAAATACTATAGCAAAATCGGCTTGGTCAGGATTTTCCGTAACGGTGTAATATTTTTTCACCAGATCCATACTCACGGGAAAATCCATAGAAGCCGCTGTTTCCATCCCTAAAAAATTACGACTGGCTGGGGTATAACGTTTTGGAACGTACACCTTTTTCTTATCTTTTAGGGGTAGAGTTTTGTGTTGGTTTTTTACTAAAACTATCGATTGCAATTGGGCTTCATAACCTGCTGTCATTTTATCGGAATGCCCAACAATAGATTTAGTCTTTTCTAGATCCAAATATGGATTTTCAAACAAACCTGTTCTAAATATATTTCGCAACAAACGAACAGCAGATTGTTCCATTCTAGCACGCATTTTATCCTCTCCAAGTTCTTTTACTCCTTTTTCGTAAGCAGCAATAATGGGCTTTGCATCATTATTTCCCCCAAACTGATCAGCACCTACCATCAGTACTTTATAATGTCTATCCACAATAGACAATTCTTCAATCCCCCAGGGTTTTCCATCGATAAAAGCATCCATAGCAGTATGGTCTCTTGTAGCCCCCCAATCGGTACAGACTACACCATCATAACCATATTTATTTCGTAATAGATCGGTGATGAGGTAACGGCTAAATGTATTGCCGACCTGTTCGCTGTTTTGATCTTGGTTCCACGAAATGGTGTAATAAGGCATCACCGCAGAAGCCATTTGCGTTTCTCCATCCAAATCAAAAGCACCTTCTAAAAAGGGCACTAAGTGGTCGTCAAAGTTATTTCCGGGATAAACCGCATATTTCCCAATACCATAATGTGCATCTCGACCTCCTTCGCCAGAACCACCACCTGGCCAATGCTTCACCATCGCATTTACACTCTTCATTCCCCATTCATCCGATTGAAAACCATCGCAATAGGCCTTAGCCATCGCGGCAGCCAATTTTGGGCTTTCCCCAAAAGTACCTTTAAAACGCATCCACCGAGGATCTGTAGCAATATCTACTTGAGGTGAAAGCGCTGTAGTGATACCCAAAGCGCGATATTCTGAGGCTGCAGTTTGACCAAATTCTTTCACTAAATTGGGGTTAAATGTAGCGGCCATGCCTATTGAGCTTGGCCACATAGAAATTTGGCCCCCCGCTGCTGCATCATAGACCGCTCGAGCTGTGGTGCCGTGTCTAGGATCTGAACTATTGTTGGCAGGAATACCTTTTCCGATGCTTTCACAAAAGGCTTGTGTCTTGTTTGACCACTGAGCTGCAATAACAGGAGTTTTGACAGAAGTCAATAAAATATGTCGAAGGTTATCTTCCTTTAAAAATTTCATTTGTTGATCTGTCAAATCACTTGGTTCTGTTTCACCTTCGGTATAAGGCTTTCCATTATAAGTGCCAGCAAAATAACCTCTTGGACGAGAGGGAATGGATTGATGAGAAGAATACAGCATTAAACCTGCAATTTCTTCAATAGTCAGTTGATGAGCTAAGTCTTTGGCTCTTTGGTCATTTGACAAGCGCCAATCTTCATATTTGTCAATTTCTCCATTTTTATTTAAGTCTTTAAATGCATAACCATTTTTTTCCAAAAGAGTTACTCCTGAATGGGATGAATAGCCTAAAGTTTTACCCCCTTTGTTATCCACAATGTTGTAATCCCCTTTATCGGTTTCACTCCATCTAGGTCCACAAGAGGACAATAATACAAGTAGATTACAAGCAAATAAAATTTGTAGATATTGTTTCATAAGTGAATTTTTTTTGAGACCCTACGATTGAAACACAGGGCTGCTATAAATATAAAAAGAAATGATTAGAGGAATTTTCCTAAAACTCTGAGGTAAAGAAAAATTCCACGGCGGGATATTTTTGTTGGGTCATTTGGAGGGAGAAGGCCGAATCGGCGAGAAAGACCAATTGCCCTTGTTTGTCATTGGCTAGGAATTTTTGTTTCACCCGTTTAAACTCCAAAAATTCGGGGTGATTTTCTTCTTTACAGCGAACCCAACAGGCTTTGTGAACATTCAAATTCTCGTAGGAACAATGGGCGCCATATTCGTGCAACAGGCGATACTGGATTACTTCAAATTGAAGTGCCCCCACGGTGCCAATCACTTTGCGATTGTTGAGGTGCAGGGTAAACAGCTGGGCCACGCCTTCGTCCATCAATTGGTCGATGCCTTTGTTAAGCTGCTTGGCTTTCATAGGGTCGGCATTGTTGATATATCGGAAATGCTCAGGAGAAAAGGAAGGAATCCCTTGAAATTGTATTTTTTCTTGGTGGGTAAGGGTGTCGCCAATTTTAAAGTTGCCTGTGTCGTGAAGTCCTACAATATCTCCAGGATAGGACACATCCACAATTTCTTTTTTCTCTGCAAAAAAGGCATTGGGGCTGGAGAATTTCAGTTTTTTTCCCTGCCGTACATGCAGGTAGGGGGTGTTCCGCTCAAAGGTGCCCGACACGATCTTTACAAAGGCTAAACGGTCGCGGTGCTTGGGGTCCATATTGGCATGGATTTTAAAGACAAAGCCACTAAACTCTTTCTCATCGGGTTGAATCAACCGCTGATCGGCTTGTTTAGGTAGTGGTTTGGGAGCAATCTCAATAAAGCAATCGAGCAGTTCTTGTACGCCAAAATTATTCAAGGCCGAGCCAAAAAATACGGGTTGTTGTGCGCCTTGTAAATAGGCTTCTTTGTCGAAGGGATTGTAGACCCCAGCGACCAATTCCAAATCCTCTTTGAGTTGATTGAGAGCGGCAGCACCGATTCGTTCTTCGAGTTCGGGCTTCTCCATGGAGGTGAAGACTTCTTTGTCGGAAACGCGTTGTTTTTCTTCTTCGGAAAACAGTTGAGCATTTTGCTCCCAGATGTTATAGATGCCTTTGAAGTCATAGCCCATTCCAATGGGAAAGGAAAGGGGAGCCACGGATAGTTTGAGTTTTGTTTCTACTTCATCGAGTAGGTCAAAGGCGTCTTTTCCTTCCCGATCCAGTTTATTGATAAATACAATCATAGGGATGTTGCGCATGCGGCACACCTCCACCAACTTTTCCGTTTGTTCCTCCACACCTTTGGCTACGTCAATTACAACGATCACACTGTCAACAGCGGTGAGGGTGCGGAAGGTGTCCTCGGCAAAATCCTTGTGCCCGGGAGTGTCGAGGATGTTTATTTTTTTGTTTTGATAGTTGAAAGCAAGCACTGAAGTGGCTACAGAAATCCCTCGTTGCCGTTCAATTTCCATAAAGTCACTGGTAGCGGATTTTTTGATTTTGTTGGACTTCACTGCCCCAGCTTCCTGAATGGCCCCTCCAAAGAGAAGGAGTTTTTCCGTTAAGGTTGTTTTTCCTGCATCGGGGTGGGAGATGATCCCAAAAGTGCGGCGGCGTTGCAATTCTTCTGTAAAGCCCATTCAAAAATGTTTTGGCAAAAATAGCTGAAAATTACATGAGGGCCCGACTTGGCCTTTAGGTTTTTGCGGAAGATTTCGGTATTTTTGTGCTATTGCATGAAAGAAGAAGAAGTCATCCTCGTTGATACCAACGACCGACCCTTGGGTACTATGCCCAAAATGGAAGCACACCAAAAAGCTGTTCTCCACAGGGCATTCTCTGTATTTATTTTAAACTCCAAAGAACAAATGCTTTTGCAGCAACGTGCTTGGGAAAAATACCATTCGCCAGGCTTGTGGACTAATACTTGCTGCAGCCATCAACGTATGGGTGAGTCCAATCTGGAGGCTGGCCATCGCCGTTTGCAAGAAGAAATGGGCATGACCACAGAATTGGAAGAACTTTTTAGCTTTATCTACAAAGCGCCTTTCGACAACGGGCTGACGGAACACGAATTGGATCATGTCCTTTTGGGATATTCAGATAGGGAACCGCAAATCAACCCTCAAGAAGTGGCTGCCTACCGCTGGACTTCTTTAAATTCCGTGGCCGCGGATATCGAAGAACAGCCTGAGTATTACACCGAATGGTTTAAAATTATTTTCACTCGCTTTTATACCCATATACAATCCTTAAAAACCGATAACTAATGCGCGTCACAGTATCCCGAAAAGCCCATTTCAATGCCGCCCATCGCTTGCACCGAGCCGATTGGGATGAGGCCCAAAATGCAGCCATATTTGGCAAATGTGCCAACGAACATTATCACGGTCATAACTATGAGTTAATTGTCCATGTGACAGGGACAATTGATCCCGAAACAGGCTATGTGATTGATATGAAAGTATTACGCGATCTCATTAAGTCAGAAGTGGAAGACGCTTTGGATCATAAAAACCTAAACATTCAGGTACCCGAATTTAAGAGTCTGATCCCCACTGCCGAAAATATCGTGGTGGTGATCTACAACAAATTAAAATCCCACTTAAATACCGATCAAGACCTTGAAGTGGAACTGTACGAAACCCCACGAAATTTTGTTAAATACACAGGGCCTTAACCTATGCTGAAAGAAGGAGACAAGCTTCCCTTTTTTGATCGATTGAATCAAAAAGACGAGGCCGTAAAAAGCGAACAGTTTATTGGGAAAAAACCCTTGGTGGTTTTCTTCTATCCGAAGAACTTCACCCCAGGCTGTACGGCAGAGGTCTGTTCCTTTCGGGACAAATACGCCGACTTTCTCGAATACGGAGCTGAGGTGATAGGTGTTAGTGTGGATTCGGTGCGAAGTCACGAACGCTTCGCAAGCAGTTTTGATTTACCCTATTCCTTACTTTCCGATTCGGATAAATCCCTGCAGAAAGCATTTAAGATCAATCCTCAGTTTTTTGGCGTCTTGACGCGACGAGTCACCTTTGTATTTGATAAAGAAGGCAAACTTACGCTGGCTCACGATAGCTTGAATCCGATCAGTCACATATACAAAGCCCTGAAAGCCCTTAAGTCAGAAACGGTTGTCTAAACCCGAATAAGTTTATATCTTTCCTTAAAACAAACATCTATGCCGAGTGTTAAGCAGCTTAAAAAAGACATCAATGATTCCATTGGTGCTTTGATTGAAGAAATATATGGGGTGGAATTGGAAGCTCCTAAGGTCGATTCTAAAAAAGCCGATGCGATCATCGATGCGGCTATATCCCTGTTTGATGAATTGATTGGAGAGATCAATGATGCTCGCAACCAAGGCAAAAAAGCCTTTGTGCCTATTCAACAGAAACTAGATAAGGGATTGGAAAAGCTTCGTTCGGAGGTGGGGAAACTAGCATAGCCCAAGCAAACTCTATTCTTGCGCTGTGGCGCCGCGGCGTTTTTCCAAGTAGGCCGTTAATTTCTTGCCGTATTTTGAAGCAGCAATTTCTGGGCTCATTCGAGTGGCCAAAGTGTCTAGCAAACTCAAATTGGCATCGTATACTTCGGCAAGTGCAATAAAAGGGGCAATTTCATGATCGGCATTATTGGAAGCAAAGTTGATGGCATATAAATATTTTCTTCGAATCAGATTATCCAACATCTTTTGCAGAGAGTCCACTTCTTTTTGCATACCTTCTTTTTGGAATTCAAAATAGTCTTGTAAAAAATCTAATTGTTGATCGTTGAATTTTCGAATGTAGGATTGGTATTCTCGATAAAGATTTTGATTTTCTGAACCCTCTATTTGGGCACTAGTTTCAAAGGTTTTTAATCGGGTGTTGATAGTTATCGAACCCGGTTCTCCAAAAAAGGGAATGCGGTCTTTCAGCGAATCTCCATCGTCTTTGGTCAGAGAGAGGTAGTACAATTCAGGGCTTTCTATGGGGGTTGTAAAGGCAAACTGAGGCAGCCCATCGATACTTACCGAATCAATACTGGTGAGCAGGGTGTCAACAAATTTTTGGAGGTATAAAGTTCCTTTTCTCAGTCCTTCAATCTTTCCAGAGACCAACATTTCACCCTGCCCAGCTTTTGGAGTTGGACTGCATTGCATAAGTGCTAGCAAAAGGAAGAGAAAGGAGAAAAAGAAAGAGGTTGATTTTTTCATTTTAAATATTTAACCAATAAGTGAATTTGAGGTTAAAAGTACGCAATCTTGGTAAAAAGGAATCGGTGGTAATATAGTTATCATTGTAGACGAGATACAAATCTGATAATGGCGCAAAGCGCCATTGCAATCGGGAATTTATACCCAAATTTTCTGATTGTGAACTGAACTGAACAAAAGTGGTCCAGAAAATAGATTTGGTAAAAGTCAAGTCAATCTTAGGACTCACCAAGAGCAAGTCGGAAGATGGGAAGCCTTCGCCCAAGAGAATCCGATCGTAATTGAATTTTAGACTGGCTTGAAAATAGGGTTGGATGCGGTAGTTAAAATCACTTTTGATTGAGTATTTATGGCCGTTAAAGAACTGACCAAAATCGGGTTCTAATCGAAAGTTAAATCGCTTTCGCTGGTCAGAATTGTATTGAATTTTGAGGCTGCGATAGTTGTACTCCGTATCCCCGGGCAATGGATTGTTTTCATTGAGTCCGGTAGGGTCAAAAGAATCGTAGAGATAGACATACCGATTGGAGGCTTCGATATCGATACGACTTTGGTTTTCAAAACGAATTTGAGACTCCAGGTTGAGGCTGTTATCCGTCAATCGAAAATCATCTGAAGGCTTCCAAAGGGAGTATACCTGTAGGGTAAGATTCCATGTGTTGATTCCCCCAGCTTTGGGATAGAATTTACGGGTATATTTGGTGAAATTTTGATAGTTCCCCTTGCGGCGTACAAAGCCTAAATCGGCATTGTAATTTTCACCAATACCACCGGTCGATTCAGTAATTTCATAGTTTCTTGTATTTCTATTAAGACGAAATCCCCAGCTTTTATTGTCGCTGCCTCCATTTTTTTCAAACGATTGGTGAAGCCATGTTCGACCCGTCCAGCGGTTGTCTTTGGAGGCCAACTGATAATCCACCCCTGCCACTCGATTGTAACGCTCATCTTCAGCAATAAAATCATAGGATCCAACGGTTTGGCGATTCACAAAAATCATGCTGATATTGGATCGCGAAAAAACTTTCTGCTGCAGCGTTAGAACTGTATTGTTATTGCTAGCAATTTCGTTGGTTTCATCGGCTTCTGTCAGCATATTGAGAAACCCAACTCGAAGATTAGGGTTTACCTTACCACTAAGGCGCGCTCCCGTAATGATTCTATTTTGAATGGTGTTACCATCTTTGTCTTCTGCCACGCCAATGCGACGAGAGAAAAAAGGCTGTGAATTATAACTGCTTCCAAAGTTGGCAAACAAATCCGAATTTTGAATAAAAAACTGGCGTTTCTCTGGCAGTCGCACTTCAAAACGCGTTAGGTTAATCACTTGATCATCGACCTCCACTTGAGAAAAATCGGGATTAAAGGTCAGGTCCAGGTTTAAACCGTTATTGATTGGGACTTTGATGTCGCCACCAAAGCTAAGACTGCTGAATTGATCGTTGTTTTCAAAATCATTGGCATTGATTCCAGCGACAAAGGGGATAAAAGCCCAAGGAATTTTGGATTTGGGGAGTGGTTTTTCAAATTGTAAATCGCCCATAAAAGCCAAGTTCACTACACTTTGGTTTTGAGGCACTTGCCCCCAAGAACTCCGTTCATTAGTTTGGGTGTCGAATCGATACATATTAAAGCCCCATAGTGAACTGCCATCCGGATAATTCAGAAAAGCTAGGGGGATTTTTGCTTCTGTAAGCGTGTAACCATCGTATTGCTTGGTGACCGTTTCCCATTTGATGTCCCAACTAAGGTTGCTGTCTCTACGCCAATTATTCCCACCATTGGAGACCAAAGCTTCTCGCTTCACCCCTAGTGGATTGGTTCCAAAAAAGAACGAATTGGTTCGGTCGTTGAACGGATCAAAATGAAAGGCGATATTATCATTACCACCGCCTTGAAAATCGCGCCGAAGGGAAGGAACCACATAATCCGTCCCATCAAAAAAAGATTGGATACTCAGATAGATATTTTCATTGTCATTGATAATTTTAAATCGAGTTTGTTTTTTTGCTAATAGACTGTCCGTGGGAAACCACTGCCAAAAATCACTCGATGCCTCAGCACTTTCCCATGCAGATTCGGAGGATACACCATCGACCTGAATTTCTTCGGCTATATATTTTACGCTAATGCTGGGGCGTTCCTTGTCCTGTGCATGCAAATTAATGCTATGTAGAAGTAATAGAAATATTCCAGAGAGGAGTGCTTTCAAAGAATTTTTTTGTGAGGCAAAAATACTTATTGTTGTTATACTTTTGTAAAACTATCTAAAAATTATGAACTACAGGTTTATTTTAACGCTTGCATTAACATTTGGAGTCATGTCCTCCAGTTACAGTGAATGGGGACAGACGGGGCATCGTGTGATTGGTGAAATCGCAGAGGCTCATCTTTCGAACACGGCCCGAAAACAAATCGACCTTTTGTTGGAGGGGCATTCTTTAGCTTTTTTTTCTTTCTATAGCGATGAGATTAAATCCGATTCCCAATACGATTCCTTTAAGCCATGGCACTATATCAATTTTCCATTTGACAGCCAATATGCTGGAGAAAAGACAAGTGATAAAGGAGATCTTGCAGAAGGAATTGCCTACTGTATTGCCCAACTAAAAAATGAAGAAACTCCGGACGATAAAAAAGCATTTTTCCTAAAAATGCTGATTCATCTGATAGGCGATCTACATCAGCCCATGCATATTGGGATAAGCTCAGATAGAGGGGGGAATGGATTTCCTGTGAAATGGTTCGGACGAAAAACCAATTTACATAGGGTGTGGGATACTCAAATGATTGATGGCTTTGGCATGAGTTATACCGAATTGGCTCTCAATCGAGACCGTTGGAGTAAATCTCAAATTCGCTCCATTCAAGAAGGCAGTATTGAAGATTGGATCAATGATTCTCGTACCCTCACTAAAGACATTTATCAAAATACTCAGCCAGACCAAAAGCTCAGCTATGCTTATTCCTATCGCTATATGAATGTGCTTAGAACTCAGTTGCATAAGGGAGGTCTTCGATTGGCAAAAATCTTGAATACCCTGTTCAAATAAGCTTGCGAAAAGTAAGGTTGATGCGAGCCTCTCTTGGACGTGCTGTTTTTGCAATTTGATGCAACCAATGGTCTTGCATCACTCCTCCCATGATCAAAAGACTGCCGTGCTCCAATAGAATTTTATAGCGGTGTTCCTTGAACCTACGATGTTTGATATGAAAATAACGCGCTTCCCCAAAACTCGCAGAAGCTATTCGCGGTTCGGGACCCAATTCCTTTTCATTGTCGGCATGCCAACCATTGCTATCCTGTCCATCGCGATATAAATTGAGCAACACCGTGTTGTAGGGATGGGAGTCTACTGTCTGAATACGATTGAGAACTTCCAATAGTGTTTTTGAGAACGGATGGGGGTGGAGGGTCAGTCCCGAATAGGAATAGGGTTTGGTATCCGTGCCATAAAGAGCTGTTAGACGGGGTTGCATATAGGTTTTCCCAAAAACGGTGATGGGGTCATGTTGCCAAGGGGTTTCTTCTTGCAAAGCCGAAAAGATCTGATCTGCTTCTTGTAGAGACCAAAAGTTAGGAATATAGGTCACTGATGCGTTGGGGAGCCTTGAGAGAAGCTCTTGATTATTGGAAAAGGATAGTTCCTTCATGAGTGACTGCGCCAGTTATTTTCTTTTAAGAGTACAAAAGCTAAACGCTTGTTTACTTCCAGCAGGCGTAGGATGGAGAAATTCTTTTGCAGCGAGGACTTCAAAATTAGTTTCAAAACATTGAGCGAGTTCTTCAAGGGAGTATTGTTGGATATCGATACCGCTGCATCGGAGGGGCCCCTTTTTTGAAAAGGTACCCACAACGGCATAGCCTCCCGAAACAACCGAAGAAGCCATAACATTTCCATAGGCACTAATGTCTTCGGTAGTGCGTAAAAAATGAAAGACGGCTCGATCGTGCCAAAGATGAAAAGCGTGCTTGGGGACAAACTGTGTAATGTCTTGATGAATCCATGTGATTTGTTCGGCTTGTTTTCCCATTCTTTTTTTACTTTTTTCTAGTGCCGTAGGGGCAATATCCAAAACCGAAATAGTGCTGAATCCTTTTTTGAGTAGGGAGTCGGCCAAATAACTCTCACCGCCTCCAACATCTAAAATAGAATGAGTCTTTGCCAAGGGCAACGGATCGATCATCTCTAAAGAATGGGTGGGAACCTCTTGATACCAGCTACAAGCTTCAAATTCTTTTGACTGGTAGATTCCTTCCCAATGGTTGCGTCTTTCTGTCATAAAACAAAGTTAACTCCCTGCTAGAGGACTCCCAAATAGTCCGACAGCCATTTCACTCCACAATAGTAAAATAAAGAGCAAAAACAGCACTCCCAAAGATCGCTTGACCTGTTTGGAGAAGCGAGCTTTATAAATAGTTGATAATCCCCACACGCTTCCTCCCAAGAGTAAGGCCGCAACGAAATAATCGAATACCGACCAATGTATTGCTTGCGTGAACAAGCTTCCTACCAATGGAATTAACAAAAGAGACCAAGCCAGCATAAGACGATAGACAAAAGGCTTGAGTTTCATTGATGGTTATTTGATCAAATCCAAGCTACGCTGGATAAAGGCTGTTAATTCCTCTCCTTTCAATAGGTTTTGCGACAAGCGTGCCAAATCCAATCCTTGTTTGATTAAGCGTTCTCGTTTCTTTGCTGTTTTGGTCTGCAGGATTTCTCCCACCAATTCATGGTTAGTATTGACCAATAGGGTATACATCTCTGGGAAACTACCCATCATGCCCCCTCCGGTCTGTTGCATCTCTTTCATACGCCGCATAAATTCGGGTTGTGTCAACACAAAGGGCAGGCTGCTGCTGTCCATGGCTTCCAGTTGAACGCTGTATTGTCCATCGGGGATAACTGCCTCAATCAGCGGTTTGAGTTTTTCTTTTTCTTCTTCAGAAAGTTTTGAGACAGTAGCTTCCTCTTTTTTAATCAGGTTTTCTATGGCATCTCCATCAACACGGGCAAAGCTGAGGTTTTCTTTTGCCCCCTCCAGTTTTTGAATTAAGTGACTGATAATGGGAGAGTCCAACAAGAGAACTGTATACCCCTTCTCCTTAGCCGCTTGAATGTAACTATGCTGTTCTTCAACCTGCGAGGCATAGAGCAAAATCATTTTCCCGTCCTTATCGGTTTGGCTGTCTTTTACTTTTTCTTGCAATTCCTCGAAGGTGTAATAGTCACCGTCTGTGGTGGGATACAATGCAAATTTTTCTGCCTTTTCGAAGAATTTGTCTTCACTCAGCATGCCGTATTCTATAACTACCTTGATATCGTTCCATTTTTCTTCAAAGCCCTTTCTGTCTTTTTTAAATAGACTGGAAAGTTTGTCAGCCACTTTTCGTGTGATGTAATTGCTGATTTTCTTCACGGCCCCATCGGCTTGTAAATAGCTTCGCGACACATTCAATGGAATGTCTGGGGAGTCAATCACGCCTCGAAGTAGGGTCAAGAATTCTGGTACAATTCCCTCTACGTTGTCCGTAACAAAAACTTGATTTTGGTAGAGTTGGATTCTGTCTTTTTGAATATTGAGATCGTTGTTCAATTTGGGGAAGTACAGAATTCCAGTAAGGTTGAAAGGATAATCAACGTTGAGATGAATATGAAACAAGGGCTCTTCAAACTGCATAGGGTATAATTCACGATAAAAACTCGTGTAGTCTTCCTCTTTCAAATCGGCGGGCGCTTTGGTCCAAGCAGGATCGGGATTATTGATGATGTTATCTACCGTCTGGGTCTCTGGCTTGGCATCCTCGGCAGCATCGTCCGGCAGTGGAAGGGACTCTTCTCGGGTACCAAACTTAATGGGTATCGGCATGAATTTGTTGTACTTGGAAAGCAATTCTTTGATTCGACTCTCCTCCAAAAATTCTTTCGAATCCTTATCGATGTGAAGAATAATTTCTGTTCCTCGTTCTTTTTTGTCTGCTTTTTTGAGTTCGTATTCCGGAGAACCATCACAACGCCAGTGAGCTGCGGGTTCGTCTTTGTAGGATTTGGTAATAATCTCAACTTCCTTGGCAACCATAAATGCAGAATAGAAACCTAAGCCAAAATGACCAATGATCCCTGAGTCCTTTGCACTGTCTTTGTATTTTTCCAAGAATTCTTCAGCTCCAGAAAACGCAACTTCATTTATGTATTTGTTAACTTCATCTGCGGTCATTCCCACCCCTTTGTCGATAACATGTAATTTTTTGCCTTTACTGTCTATTTTAACTTCAAGAGTAGTATCTCCTAAGTTTCCTTTCACTTCTCCCAAACTGCTTAGATGCTTGAGTTTATTTGTGGCATCCGTTGCGTTGGAGATAAGTTCTCTCAGAAATA
The DNA here is from genome assembly GCA_003533785.1 of Flavobacteriaceae bacterium. GTDB lineage: Bacteria > Bacteroidota > Bacteroidia > Flavobacteriales > Flavobacteriaceae > UBA11891. The sequence continues at coordinate 60,009 of DQCR01000031.1, read as the reverse complement.
TTTCATGATCGCTGTACAAGAATTTTTTGATGAGCGGAAAAATATTTTCAACCGCTACATTGATTTTACCTTTTGACATAAGTGAATAGTTTAAAATTATTTATTCAAAAAAAATACCAAAGAAGAGGAGGTGACAGATTGGCATTTAAAATCTTAACAAAATATATGTTTAATAAAAATAAAAAATAGTTAAACATTGTGTATTTTTGTTTAAATAGAATTAGCGATGAAATCAGATACACTCAAAACCAAGCTTATTACTCAGTACATGGAACAAGTCCTGGAACATGAAACCTACCCCAAGTCAGTGTATAAGTTTTGTAAAACAGCCAAGATTGAAGAAAAAGACTTTTACAATGTATTTTCTTCCCTTGATGCAGTTCGAGAGTACGTATGGGAAGTTTTCTTTACCAATGCAATGCAGGTATTGGAAAAAGATAAGGACTTTAAAAAGGGATCGCGTAGAGAAAAATTACTGAGTTTCTATTTTACATTTTTCGAAGTACTTCTGCTCAATCGCTCTTATGTATTGTTTGCACTTAAGAGAGAGATGAATATCATGAAGGATCTCGTTTTTCTAAAAAGACTCCGTCTTCATTTCAAAGTATTTGCTACGGACCTGATTGAAGAAGGCAATGCAGATAAAGATTCTCGATGGAGTCAACATCCACCAAAGCTTTTTTCAGAAGCAGCTTGGGCACAGCTTCTTTTTTTAATGAAATTTTGGATTGAGGATACTTCAGAGCAATTTGAAAAAACGGACGCTGCCATAGAAAAGTCAGTCAATACCGCATTTGATGTATTCGACAATACACCTTTAGACACTTTGTTAGATTTCGGAAAATTTTTGTGGAAAGAAACAGTTGCTAACACTTAGATGAAAACATTAGATTACATCCCTACGAATAAAATTGAACGGGCAACCCAATTGGTCGCTACTGGCGTTCGCGTGGGGGGTAATTACCTGAAATATTACGGTGGCAAAGCTCTGAATCGCGAAATGTCCAAAGAAGCTCTGGATGAGGAAAATGCCAAGGATATTTACGATGGACTAAAAAGTTTAAAAGGAAGTGCCCTGAAAGTTGCTCAAATGCTTAGCATGGAAAAAAATATGTTGCCAAGAGCATACGTCGAGCAATTCAGTTTGGCGCAATTCTCGGTGCCCCCACTTTCTGCCCCCCTAGTTAAAAAGCTTATACGGAAAAACTTAGGAGCCGACCCAGAGGTCATTTTTGATACTTTTGCTGCTCAATCTGTAAACGCTGCCAGTATCGGTCAGGTACATCGGGCAGCTAAGAATGGGAAAAAACTTGCTGTGAAAATTCAATACCCAGGAGTAGCAAACAGTATCGGCTCTGACTTAAGCATTGTTAAACCTATAGCTGTTCGAATGTTTAATTTAAAAGGACAGGACGTTGATAAATTTTTCAATGAAGTGGAAAACAAACTTGTTGAAGAAACAGATTATGAACTTGAACTGCAACAAAGTCAAAGCATGACAGAAGCTTGTGCTTTGATTCCAAATATGAGATTCCCAACCTACTATCCAGAATGGTCTAATAAGAAAGTATTGACTATGGATTGGATGGAGGGCATTCATTTTTCCGAATACACCGACCAAGAAATAACAGACCCTAAAATCAATCAGAAGTTAGGACAAAGCCTTTGGGACTTTTATATGTATCAAATGCACGGGCTCAAAAAAGTGCATGCAGATCCCCACCCTGGAAATTTTTTAGTTTCACCAGAAAACGAATTGATAGCGTTAGATTTTGGTTGCATCAAACACATTCCAGATTCTTTTTATATCCCCTATTTTGAGCTTTCAAAAAAAGAAAATTTAGACGATAAAGAGGCATTTCAGAAAATCCTTCATGAATTGGAAATACTGACCGCTACAGACACTCCCAAAGAAATAGTCTTTTTCACCGAACTGTTTCATCGTATGTTGCGCCTATTTACGCTTCCTTTTCAAGGTGAACATTTTGATTTTTCTGACCCCATTTTTTGGAATAAAATTGCTTCTCTAAGTCAAGAATTTACAGAAGACCAAGAATGGCGAAAAATGAATGGGAATCGTGGTTCAGAACACTTTATATATATCAACCGAACCTTCTTTGGACTGTACAGTTTACTCTTTGACTTGAAAGCCAAAGTGACCATAAATAATTACATGAATTTTGTTTAATTGGTTTATTTGCTTGTGTAATTATCAAACACCCTAATCGAATTAGGGTGTTTTTTTTTCCTTTATATTGCGGCACTAATGTTTACTACTATGTATCAATCTAGAATTTCCGGACTTGGCAAATACCTTCCAGAAAATGTGGTTACAAACAAGGATTTATCCAAAATAATGGATACTTCAGACGAATGGATTCAAGAGCGTACAGGGATTAGAGAACGACGTCATATCCGTAAAGGTTCTGAGGACACTACAGCCAGTATGGGAGCCGCCGCTGCAAGAATAGCCATTGAGCGTGCGGGAATCCAAACAGAGGAGATCGAATTAATTCTCTTTGCTACACTCAGTCCTGATTACTATTTTCCAGGTTCTGGAGTCTTGGTTCAAGAGCTCTTGGAGATTCCCACTTGTCCTGCCATGGACATTCGAAATCAGTGTTCGGGATTCATTTATGCCTTGTCCACTGCCGATCAGTTTATCAAAACGGGTATGTATAAAAATATTCTTGTTATTGGCTCCGAAAACCATTCGGGGGGATTGGACATGACAACCCGTGGACGCGGAGTCTCTGTTATCTTTGGAGACGGTGCAGGAGCTGCCGTGATCACAAGAGAGGAAAACCCTGAGCGAGGCGTATTGTCCTCACACCTTCACTCCGAAGGCAAATTTGCAGAAGAGCTCTCTTTGATTGGTCCCAGTACAAACCGTTGGGTACCTGAAATCCTGGAAGCCAACGACCCCAGTGATGAATCCTATTTTCCTTTTATGAATGGGCAGTTGGTATTTAAAAATGCCGTAGTGCGTTTTTCTGAAGTAATCATGGAAGGGTTACAGGCCAATAAATTGAGTCCGGAGGCTATTGATATGTTAATTCCCCATCAAGCCAATCTTCGTATTTCTCAATTTGTGCAAAAGAAATTTGGTTTGCAAGATCACCAGGTATACAATAACATCCAACATTATGGAAACACCACTGCAGGTTCTATTCCCATTGCATTGACAGAAGCATGGGAGGAAGGTCAAGTGAAAGAAGGTGATCTGTTGGTATTGGCTGCTTTTGGTAGTGGATTTACTTGGGGAAGTGCGATTATACGCTGGTGATGAAATCGAAAGTGACTCTTATATTAGGTGCTTCTACAAACCCCGAGCGAGTTTCTCATCAGGCGATCCATCGCCTCAGAAAGGCAGGACATTCTGTGATTGCTGTTGGCAATGCAGAAGGGCAAGTTGGGGATGTTCCCATACAAAAAGGACCGATAGGAGGGTTGTCTCGCCCCCATACGGTCAGTATTTATTTACAGCCAAAGTGGCAAGAGGTATATCGGGATGGGTTGTTGGCATTGAAACCCCAAAGGGTTATTTTTAACCCAGGGACGGAAAACCCAACCCTAGCCACTGCATTATGCGAATCTGGGATTTCTTTTGAACACGCCTGTACTTTAGTCCTCCTTTCGACGGATCAATACTAAACCAATAAAGGTTAGAAGTCCATTGAGCGGTAGCAACTCGTAGCCAATTTCGTATCCTCCCAGAGCCGAACTAGGAATCTGTCCTAAGCCAAAAATTAAGGCAACAGCGGTGAGCGCTACACCGAGCACTTTTCTTCCCTGTACCTGATAAGGAGTGAACATCCCGAAAGCAAATAGGCCCAGCAAGGGGCCATAGGTATAGGAGGCCACCGTTAATAAGCCATCGATGACATTGCGATCCAACACATATTTAAAAACTATAACTACAACAATCAATGCAAGGCTCATTCCAATATGTACTTTTTTTCGAACGCGAATTTGCTCTGATTCTGGCCTTTCATTTAAGTTTAAAAAATCCACACAAAACGAAGTGGTCAATGACGTTAATGCACTATCTGCACTGCTGTAGGCCGCAGCAATGAGCCCCAACAAAAAAGTTACGGCAACTCCAATCCCTACGCCTTCATTTAAAGCAATTTCAGGAAAAAGAAGGTCTGTGTTGGGCTTGCCATTTACCGTGGGGACTGCGATACCCTGCTGTTGGGCATAACTGTAGAGAAGGATACCCAGTAACAGAAATAAGAAAGTAACAACGACCAATACGAAGCTAAAACTCACCATGTTTTTTTGGGCGTCTTTAAGATTACGGCAACTTAAATTTTTTTGCATCATGTCTTGGTCTAAACCGGTCATACAGATGGTAATGAAAGCACCACCTAGAAGGGATTTTAAAAAATAATTCCGGGCAAGGAGATTATCGGTCACCCAGACACGATCATACTGTTTGAACACTTCCGATTCAAAGAAATCCACCAAGGATAAATCCATGGCTTGAAGCAGATAGACGATAGAAAGTACTACGGCAACAAGCATCAAGAGGGTCTGCAGTGTATCGGTCCATATGATTGTTTGAATTCCCCCTTTGAAGGTGTAGAGCCAAATCAAAAGGATGGATAATACAACCGTGACTTCGAAGGGAATACCCCATGGGTCAAAAATAAATTGCTGCAAGACAAGGGCGACAAGAAACAAGCGAAAAGCAGCTCCCAAAACCCGAGAGACAAAGAAAAAAGCAGCACCCGTAAAATGACTTTGAGCCCCCAAGCGTTGACCCAAGTATTCATAAATAGAAGTGATTTGGTAGCGATAGTAGAGGGGTAGGAGTACAAAGGCAACAACCCAATATCCCAACAGATAGCCAATGACTACTTGAAAATAGGTGAGTTGCGTATCTGCTACCCAGCCAGGAACAGAGATAAAAGTAACCCCAGAGAGGGATGCACCCACCATACCAAAAGCAACCAAGTACCAAGGAGCATTTCTATTGGCTTGGTAGAAAACTTGATTGTTATCCTGCCGCCCTGTCCAATAGGATATAATAATCAAAATAGTAAAATAAGAAAGGATCAACCCTAAAAGAATGACAGGGGATAGCATAACGGATGATTTGTTTAAAGATAGAAAAATGTACCTACTATAAATTTCCTATTTTTGGCTATGGAATTTTCTTCCCAACTCCTCGAGAAAGCCGTTGAAGAAATCGCTCAGTTGCCTGGAATCGGAAGGCGAACCGCCCTTCGATTGGCGCTGCACCTGCTCAAACAACCGGAAAGCCATACCCAACGACTGGCTTTGGCTTTGTCCACCTTTCGAGAACGTATCAATTTTTGCGAACAATGCCATAATTTATCGGATGCTCCCCGTTGTGAAATTTGTTCCAACCCCTCTCGTAAGGCCGCACAATTGTGCGTGGTGGAAGACATACGAGATGTCATGGCCATTGAAGCTACAGGCCAGTTCAAAGGGTATTACCATGTCTTAGGAGGGCTCATCTCTCCAATGGATGGGATTGGGCCTCAGGATTTGACCCTAGACTCGCTGACGACCAAAGTAGCTACTGGGGCAATTACAGAAGTGATTTTTGCCCTTAGTGCCACCATGGAAGCTGATACCACCAGCTTCTACATGTTTAAATTACTCAGTAAATATTCCGTAGGAATGAGTACCATTGCACGTGGAATTGCCGTTGGGGAAGAATTAGAATACACGGATGAAGTCACTCTTGCTAGGAGCATAAATACGCGCCTTCCCTACGAAAAATCCATTCGCCAGTAATCCAAATCAAGCCGGAGAGTGTGGCTTAGATTTTGTACTTTTATGCCCTAACAATCGCTATGGCAAAGTTCGAATTAAAACTCCCCAAAATGGGCGAGAGCGTCGCAGAGGCTACGATAACTTCTTGGCTCAAAGAGGTTGGCGATCCCATTGAGATTGATGACGCTGTAGTTGAAATCGCAACGGATAAAGTAGACTCTGATGTGCCTTCGGAGGTTACCGGTGTATTATTGTCCAAAAACTTTGAAGTGGATCAGGTGGTGAAGGTCGGGGAAGTTTTGGCAGTTATAGAGACGGAGGATCTCGATCCAGCTATGGAATCTGAACAAAAGGCAATACCCGTAGAACCCCAAGTAGAAGTAGTTGTAGGGGAGCAAGAAGATACCGTCCAAGCCGCTGCAGAAGTAGCTAAGGAAATCGTTCAGCTCAAAGAACAAATCCAACCTGTAGTTTCCAATGAGAAACGATTCTATTCTCCTTTGGTCAAAAACATTGCAGTCCAAGAAAACATCAAACAAGAAGAACTCGACACCATTTCAGGGACGGGGCAAAATAATAGGGTGACCAAAAAAGATATTCTAGCTTATATAGAACAACGTGCCTCGACCGGAACGGAATCTCCTGTCATCCCAACTCCTTCTGTGAAAGAAAGACCAGCTGCCAAGATTCCTACTCAAACAGCTAGTGGGCAAGATCAAATCATTGAGATGACTCGAATGGGTAAATTAGTGGCAGCGCATATGCTGCACAGCAAGGAAACATCGGCTCATGTCCAGTCTTTTGTAGAAGCCGATGTAACGGAATTGTGGGAATGGCGAGAAAGAATAAAAAATAAATTCTTAGAACGCACCGGAGAGAAACTTACCTTCACCCCCTTATTTATCACTGCCGTTCTCAAGGCGCTCCGGGATTTCCCCCAGCTCAACAGTTCGATAGATGGAGACCAAATCATACAAAAAGGAGCTATCAATATTGGGATGGCCACGGCTTTGGCCGATGGTAATTTGATTGTCCCTGTCATAAAAAACGCAGATCATTTGAATCTTTTTGGTTTGTCCAAAGCGGTGAATGATCTCGCCCAAAGAGCCCGTACGAATCAATTGCAGCCAGAAGAAGTGCAAGATGGCACCTACACGGTGACCAATGTTGGTAACTTTGGTTCCATAATGGGTACACCAATAATCAACCAGCCTCAGGTAGGCATTTTAGCGGTAGGCGTCATTCGAAAAATGCCTTCTGTCATCGAAACGCCCGAAGGCGATTTTATTGGAATCCGCCGCAAGCTTATTTTATCACACAGTTACGACCACCGGATCATCAATGGAGCTACAGGAGGTCAATTTGTCAAAAACGTAGCCAATTATCTCGAACAATGGGACGAAGCGGCCCCTATCTAATCTATGAATCTTAAACTCACCCGTCCAATCTGCTTTTTTGACCTCGAAACTACTGGGGTAAATATTACCAATGACCGCATCGTAGAAATGGCGGTTCTCAAAATTCTTCCCGATGGCAGTCAAGAAGAAAAATTATGGTTGATCAACCCGGAAATGAAAATACCAGCAGAGGCTGCTGCGGTGCACGGAATCACAGATGAAAAAGTAGCCGATGCGCCCACATTCAAACAATTGGCTTCCGAAATAAGTAACTTTATTATCCACTGTGATTTGGCCGGTTACAATTCCGACCGTTTTGACATCCCATTGTTGGCTGAAGAAATGCTTCGAGCCGAATTTGATTTTGACATGAAAAACCTCAAAACCGTGGATGTACAAACCATTTTTCACAAAATGGAGCAGCGAACCCTCACTGCTGCCCTGAAGTTTTACTGCCAAAAAGATCTTACCGATGCACATTCTGCTATGGCCGACACCCGTGCTACTTTTGATGTTTTAAAAGCCCAATTGAAGCGCTATGAGGAATTAGAACCTTCGGTAGACTTTCTCAACACTTTTACTTCTCGGAGAAAATCGGCCGATTTGGCGGGTTTCATCGTCTATAATAAAGAAGGAAAAGAGTGCTTTTCGTTTGGCAAACACAAGGGGAAGACGGTGGATGAGGTCCTTGAAAAAGAACAAGGCTATTTTGGATGGCTCATGAATGCTGACTTTCCTCGTTATACCAAGAAAGTTCTCACCCAGATTCGTTTACGCAAGTTCAACCAAGGCTGATCGCATGAAAATCATTTGTGTGGGTCGAAATTATGCAGACCATATTGAGGAACTCCAAAATGAGCGCCCTTCAGAACCCGTACTCTTTCTCAAACCCGACACGACGATTGGACAACGAAATACGCCCTTTTATCTCCCCGATTTTTCCTCAGAAATTCACCATGAAATTGAAATTATTGTTCGAATCAATCGCATTGGGAAACACATTCAAGAACAGTTTGCCCATAAGTATTACGATCAGCTCAGTGTTGGAATTGATTTTACGGCGCGCGATCTACAAAATAAGCTCAAATCCAAAGGCTTGCCTTGGGAAAAAGCTAAGGCTTTTGATGGGGCTGCTGTAGTAGGAGATTGGCTGCCCAAAGGATCTTTTGAAAACCTTCAACAACTCGATTTTGAGCTCACCAAAAACGGAAATACAGTGCAACAAGGAAACACCCAACTGATGTTGTATTCCATAGATCAATTAATCGCCTATGTATCCGAATATTTCACCCTTAAAATAGGAGATATTTTATTTACCGGAACCCCAGCAGGAGTAGGGCCAGTGAAAGAAAACGACCAACTTGAAGGCTATTTGAATGGTCAAAAACTACTTGAACTAAAAGTCAAATGACCGCTGAATTAATTACTATTGGAGACGAAATTTTGATCGGTCAAATTGTCAATACCAACGCCGCTTTTTTATCCAAAGCTTTGAATAACATTGGCGTTGAAATCGTTCAAATCACCTCGATATCCGATGACCCCGATACGATTAAAAAGACGTTGGAAGAAGCCAGAAAGAGGGCAGATATCTTACTGCTTACGGGAGGTTTGGGCCCCACTAATGATGATGTAACCAAACATACATTAACTGATTATTTTAATGATCAGCTAGTCTGGTATCCTGAGATTCTTTCTCATATTGAAGCCTTGTTTGAAAAATACGTTCCTACTCCCATTTCCGATTCCAACCGAGCCCAAGCCCAGCTTCCTGAGAAAGCTAAGATTTTTAAAAACCAAATAGGAACTGCCTCGGGGATGTGGTTTGAGGCCGAGGACGTGGTGGTGATTTCCATGCCAGGCGTGCCCTACGAAATGAAATCTCTAATGAAAAACGAGATTCTACCCGCCCTTCAAGAAAAATTTGAAACGCCCCATATTTTTCATAAAACCATTTTGACCTATGGGCTAGGGGAGAGTGTCATTGCAGATCGCATCGCCGATTGGGAAGCTCAACTGCCTTCGTCCATCAAATTGGCCTATTTGCCGAGCCTGGGACGCGTCCGTCTCCGACTCTCTACGAAAGGGCCCAATCCCGACCGATTGCAAGAACAAGTGGATGCCGAAGTGGCCAAGCTACGCCCATTGATTGCAGACATATATTATGGAGAGGAAGAAGACGAACCCATTGAAGTTCTGATTGGAAATCAGTTACGACAGCGAGGCCAAACGCTTGCGGTAGCAGAAAGCTGTACTGGAGGAGCCATTGCTGCTAGAATCACGACCCATCCGGGGGCTTCCGGTTTTTTTCTAGGTGGGGGAGTAACTTATGCCACTGCAGCCAAAACCGCCCTATTGGGAGTTCCCGAAGCGTTGATTGAAAAAGAAGGTGTGGTGAGTGCAGCGGTGGCCAAAACCATGGCTCAGGGGATTCAACAACAAATGGGGGCCGACTATGCGCTTGCCACCACAGGCAATGCGGGACCCACCGCCTTGGAAGGCGGAGCAGAAGTAGGAACGGTGTTTGTTGGGCTGGCGACGCCAAAGGGGGTGGAAAGTTTTCGATTTGTGATGGGAAACAATCGGGAACGAGTGATTCAAAAGACCGTAAATAAAGCGTTTGAGCTGTTATTTAAAGCACTAGTTGTTAAGGGTGAATAAGCTTTTATTTTTATTCATATGTTTTTGATACTCCTAGAATAAAATGTAAATTTGCCTCCGATTTAATGCAAATCCTTTGAGATATGGCCAAAGTTTGTGAAATAACAGGAAAGAAAGTGATGTTTGGAAACAACGTTTCCCACGCGATGAATAAAACACGTCGTCGCTTTGACATTAACTTGATCAAAAAACGTTTTTATATTCCTGAAGAAGATAAGTGGATCACGTTGAAGCTGAAAGCTTCTGCACTTAAGACGATCAACAAAAAAGGCATCAGTGCCGTATTAAAAGAAGCACGAGCGCAGGGCGTAATCAAATAAGAGTAAAGAACTCATGGCAAAGAAAGGCAATCGCGTACAGGTTATATTAGAGTGCACCGAACACAAAGCATCGGGGCAAACTGGAACCTCTCGCTACATCACTACCAAGAATAAAAAAAACACTCCCGATCGATTGGAGATTAAAAAATTCAACCCGATTTTAAAAAAAATGACGGTTCACAAAGAAATTAAATAGTCATGGCAAAGAAATCTGTAGCAACCCTACAAACAGGGTCCAAGCGTTTGACAAAGGCAATCAAAATGGTTAAAAAAGAAGGCTCCTCTGGGTATTCTTTTGTCGAAACCATTTTACCTCCTGATATGGTCAACGATTGGTTGAATAAAAAATAATAAAATTCCTAAGGGAAATTCTAAAAGCTACTGAAAAGTAGCTTTTTTTGTATCTGGATATGAGTCAATTAAACAAATTGTTTTCTGCTGAAAAAAAACGTCGTTTGGCCGAGGGGTTGCAGTCGAGTAAGCGTTCTTTTTTTTCCAAGCTCGGTACGGCTGTTGCTGGACGGACTCGCATTGATGAGGCGCTACTGGATGAATTAGAGGTCGTATTGATTCAATCCGATGTGGGCGTCACTACGACAGTGAAAATCATTGAAGCCATAGAGCGTCGAGTGGCCGCCGATAAATACCTCGGATATGAAGCTTTGGGGCAATTGCTTACCGAAGAAATCACAAAAATTTTGATCCGCCCGGAAATCGCTCAAACACCGCAAGACTTTGCAGCTCCTTTGCCACACCAGCCCGAAGTCATTATGGTGGTGGGTGTTAATGGGGTGGGCAAAACGACTACCATCGGCAAACTGGCGCATCACTACAAGCAAGCGGGAAAAAAAGTGGTGTTGGGAGCTGCAGACACCTTTCGAGCCGGCGCTATTGACCAGCTACAAATTTGGGCTGATCGAGTAGGAGCTCCACTAGTTAAGCAAGAAATGGGAAGCGATCCGGCTTCAGTGGCTTTTGACACCCTACAATCCGCAGTGGCTCAACAGGCTGATTTGGTATTGATTGACACGGCAGGACGACTTCATAACAAGGTGAATTTGATGAATGAATTGGCCAAAGTCAAACGTGTTATGGAAAAGATTGTCGCAGAGGCGCCTCACGAAGTTTTGCTCATACTCGACGGCTCTACCGGTCAAAATGCCTATGAACAAGCCAAACAATTCACCGCAGCGACTGAGGTTAACGCCTTGGCCATTACCAAACTGGATGGTACTGCCAAAGGAGGGGTTGTAATGGGTATCTCCGACCAATTTCAAATCCCAGTCAAATATATTGGGGTGGGAGAAGGTCTTGAAGACCTGCAGCAATTTGATCCCGAATCTTTTGTTTTTTCATTCTTTAATGCCTAACGATGCGCAAAATTACTAAAGCAACTTTAGTTTTTATAGGAATTCTGGTTCTCGCTTTTTTAATGGGTCCTAAGCCGACTCACGACGGAGTATTTGTCAAACCCCTTCCAGAAGTTCCAGCAGAAATGGAGGCACTGAATGCTTTTGTGGAAGCGGCTGAGGATCAGATTCCAAACATTCGTCCCAACAGTCGTTCCAAGATTATTTTTGCCGACAGCATTCCTAAGAAAACGCCCTATAGTGTCGTCTATTTTCATGGATTTACTGCGACTTCTAAAGAAGGGGACCCTTTCCATCTCGATGTTGCGAAGGGCTTAGGAGCGAATTTGTATTTACCGCGTTTTTACAATCATGGACTGCAAGAAGAAGAACCCATGTTGAATTTTAATTTAGAAGCCTATTTAGAGAGCGCCAGAGAGGCCCTTGCTATAGCGTCTCGTTTGGGGGAAAAGGTGATTATCTTGGCGACCTCCAACGGAGCTACCTTGGCGCTGACCTTGGGAGATCTTCCTCAGGTGGCAGCGATGGGTTTGTATTCCCCCAATATTAAAATGAAAGATCCTCGAGCTTTTATAGCTACCTTACCGTGGGGGGTTTATCTTCTGCGTGCGGTTTTTGGAGGGGATTATTTCTATTTGGGCCAGATGACGCCTGCTAAAAAAGAATACTGGACTTGGAAAGTTCGTTTGGAAGCAGGGATTGACTTTCAATATTTCCTCGAAACCGCGATGACCAAAACCACCTTTTCCAAGATTAAAGTTCCTGTTTATATGGGATACTATTACAAAAATGACAGCTTGCAGGATAATACGGTTCGGGTAGAAGACATGTTGGTTATGTTTGATCAATTAGGCACGCCAACTGCTCTAAAGAAAAAACAAGCTTTTCCAGAGGCCGCCGATCACGTCCTCACTTCTTACCTGAGCACTCACATCTACCCTGAAGTGACGGAGGCTACCCTAGATTTTTTAAAGCATCAGCTCGCTTTGCCTATAGTTTCCAAAGAAATCCTAGCCAACGAATAGTTTTTCTATGCGAACCAAAAGTCACCACAAACACACAATCAATGTCATCACGCTTGGTTGCTCGAAAAATCTCTATGATTCTGAAGTGCTAATGGGCCAATTAAAAGCAAGTGGAAAAGAGGTTGTTCACGAAAAAGAGGGCAATATTGTCGTTGTCAACACCTGTGGGTTTATTGCTGATGCCAAAGAAGAATCGGTCAACACGATTCTCGAACAAATTCAAAAGAAAGAAAAGGGAGAAGTAGACCGGGTCTATGTTACCGGTTGCTTAAGCGAACGCTATAAGCCCGACTTAGAAAAAGAAATTCCTCAAGTAGATCAATATTTTGGAACGACTGATCTGCCTCAATTACTTAAAGTATTAGGGGCCGACTATAAACATGAATTATTAGGCGAACGATTGACTACCACCCCCAGAAATTACGCTTATCTCAAAATCGCTGAAGGCTGCGATCGACCTTGTTCTTTTTGTGCGATTCCACTTATGCGAGGCAAGCATCAATCCAAAAGTATTGAAGCTCTGGTAGAAGAAGCTTCCCTACTTGCAAAGGATGGGGTGAAAGAGTTGATTTTGATTGCTCAAGATCTCACATATTATGGACTGGATCTTTATAAAGAACGCAGGTTGGCAGCGTTGCTCAAAGCCTTGGTTAAAGTGAATGGCATAGAATGGATTCGCCTCCACTACGCGTTTCCTACAGGATTTCCAATGGACGTACTTGAAGTGATGCGAGAAGAACCTAAGGTGTGTAATTATATTGATATCCCATTGCAACATATTTCTGATTCTATTTTAAAATCGATGCGACGCGGGACGACCCAGGCTAAAACCACTAAATTAATTCAAGATTTTCGAGCAGCTGTTCCTGAAATTGGAATACGGACCTCTCTTATTGTTGGCTATCCAGGCGAAACCGAGACAGACTTCAAAACACTCAAAGATTGGGTTCGAGAAATGCGCTTTGATCGGCTGGGCTGTTTTACCTACAGTCATGAAGAAAATACCCACGCCTTTGCCCTAGAAGACGATGTGCCTGAGGATGTCAAGCAAGAACGAGCTAACGAAATCATGGCGATTCAATCGGAAATTTCTAGAGAAAGCAATCAACAACGGGTGGGGCAATCAATGCGTTGCATGATTGACCGCAAAGAGGGAAATTATTTTATTGGACGAACCGAATACGACTCTCCCGATGTAGATAATGAAGTCTTAATTTCAGCTCAAGAGCACTATTTGAAGTTGGGTGATTTTGCTCAGATAACCATTACCTCAGCTACGGAGTTTGATCTCTTTGGCCGACCCAACTAATTTTAGGATATATTTACAGAAAGATTGGTTATGAAAGCCCATACCATTCCTTATGAGCAGACTGGATTTTTCTCCACGCTTATATTAGACTATCTAAAACAAGAAAAGACCCTGAATGCTTTCTATGAAGCCTTTCCTAGCATAGATAACTTTAAGAAGCAAACCGAACTAAAAGCTCCTACCTACTCTCGTTCGCAGCGACAATTACTCGTTCGTACCCTCGAAGCCCAATACGTCAATACTTCACTTTCAGATGCAACGGCAGCCAATATCAAACGGCTGGAGAAAGCATCCACTTTTACTATAACCACTGGGCATCAATTGAGCTTACTTACTGGCCCACTTTATTTTATTTTTAAAATAGTGTCGACCATCAAATTGTGCCAACAATTAAAAAAAGCCATGCCTAGCAAGGATTTTGTCCCTGTTTATTGGATGGCTTCTGAAGATCACGATTTTGAAGAGATAAGTCATTTTTCATTCAAAGGGAAAAAGTTTCAATGGGAGCATCCAAACTCAGGAGGTAAAGTAGGGGACCTGTCATTGGATTCTTTACAATCAATATTGGATTTATTGACAAAAGAATTGCCCGAGAGTGAATCGGGAAATCAACTAAAAGAATGGATAAATCGAAGTTATCGATCTTCCCAAACGCTTGGCGAAGCCACACGATCTCTTGTCAATGCTCTTTTTGCAGAGACAGGATTAATCATACTTGACGGCGATGATCCCGATTTAAAAAAGAGTTTCATTCCCTATTTTCAAAAGGAATTGGAAAAGCAAGACTGTTTTAAAGAAACCCAAAACCAGATTGAGCAACTTCAACAGAACTACCATCCTTCCTACAAACCACAAGTGACCCCTAGAGAGATCAATCTTTTTTATTTGTCTCCCCAAAAGCGACAACGAATTATCACACATGAAGCAGGCTATCAGTGGGATGGTGATCCAAGGGTCCGATCTAAAGAAACGATGCTCAGCCTCTTAAACGATCACCCCGAAAACTTTTCTCCTAATGTTCTAATGCGTCCTTTGTATCAAGAAGTACTTTTGCCCAATCTGGGTTATATTGGAGGGGGAGGCGAACTGGCTTATTGGTTTCAATTGAAGTCATTTTTTGAGTCACAAAAAGTTCCTTTTCCGCTGTTGATTCTTAGAAATTCTGCTGTATTAGTAAATGGGAAGACTGTTGGAAAAATGAATAAATTGGATTTGCGTCCTGAAGATTTATTTTTGAAACGCCCTGACTTGGTGAACAAAAAGATACAGCAATTAAGTGCCATTGACTTGGATTTGCAATTTTTAAAAAAGGAATTAGAAAAAAATTTCCGCCATTTGAAAGGTCTAGTAAAGCAGACAGATGCCTCTTATGAAGGGGCTGTAGCAGCACAACAACAAAAACAATTTAAAGGAATCGATCATTTAGAAAAGCGCCTCCTTCGTGCCCAAAAAAGAAAACTAAAAGATCAGGTAGAACGTCTGGAAAAATTACACGAGTCTCTTTTCCCCAATTCAGGGCTTCAAGAGCGAAAGGCTAATTTTAGCACATTCTATCTCGAAAAAGGACCAAGCTTAATTCCTCAGCTCATGGAATCATTCGATCCACTAAAATTTCAATTTACTTGGATAGAGTTATAGAATTTTCAACAATTAATTGGGAAAAAAAAGCGAAAGAATGATTTAGGAACCCTAAGTGAATTACCTATTTTTGTTCATGCAAGAAAAAGTACTCATTCTCGATTTCGGTTCACAGTACACCCAATTGATTGCCCGTCGGGTTCGGGAGCTAAACACATACTGCGAAATTCACCCCTTCAACAAGATTCCAAAAAGCTTGGCTGATTTTAAGGCAGTCATCCTGTCGGGATCCCCTTTTTCGGTTCGCTCTGATGATGCCTTGCATCCTGATTTGTCAGAAATACGAGGCAAAAAACCAGTATTAGGAGTTTGTTATGGCGCACAATACTTGGCTCATTTTTCGGGAGGCAAAGTGAGTCCCTCCAATAGCCGGGAGTATGGAAGAGCTCGCTTGTCTTACATCGATAGTAAGAATCCGCTTTTTGAAAACGTGCCTGGCGATAGTCAAGTATGGATGAGCCACAGTGACACCATTGAAAAACTACCGGAGAGAGGGATATTATTGGCAAGTACCGAAGACGTAACCCATGCAGCCTATCAAATAGCGGGAGAAGCTACTTATGCCCTGCAATTCCATCCCGAAGTCTACCACAGCACCGATGGAAAACAAATTTTGGAAAACTTTATTAATAAGATTGCTGGGGTCGCTTCCGATTGGACTCCCGATTCGTTTGTTGAAATGACAGTTCAAGAATTGCGAAATCAAATTGGAGATGAAAAAGTAATTCTAGGCCTATCGGGTGGGGTAGATTCAACAGTTGCTGCAATTTTATTGCATCACGCTATCGGCACCCAACTGAATTGCATATTTGTCAATAACGGTCTGTTGCGTAAAGGCGAGTTCAGTCAAGTATTACAGCAATACGAAGGAATGGGACTCAATGTGAAAGGCGTGGATACGAGCGCCCTTTTCCTAGCAGCCTTAGAAGGGGTCACCGATCCCGAGCAGAAACGAAAAATAATTGGAAAAACCTTCATTGATGTGTTCGATACGGAGTCTAAAGAAATCGCTGGCGCTGCATGGCTGGGGCAAGGAACCATCTATCCCGACGTTATCGAATCGGTCTCGGTCAATGGCCCCTCTGTCACGATCAAATCCCACCATAATGTAGGCGGTCTTCCCGACTATATGCAATTAAAAATTGTGGAACCCCTTCGTATGTTGTTCAAAGATGAAGTACGGCGCGTAGGAAAAAGTCTGAATATAGCACCTGAGATTTTAGGACGACATCCTTTCCCCGGCCCTGGGTTGGGGATTCGAATTTTAGGAGACATTACTGCTGAAAAAGTTAAAATGCTTCAAGAAGTAGATGCGCTTTTTATCCAAGGCCTTAAGAAAGAAGGTCTTTATGATAAGATATGGCAAGCAGGTGCTATGCTATTGCCTGTTCAGTCGGTAGGCGTAATGGGGGATGAGCGCACCTATGAGAAATGTGTCGCCTTGCGTGCAGTAGAATCTACCGATGGGATGACCGCAGACTGGGTTGATCTGCCTTACGCTTTTCTGCAGGATATATCCAACCAAATTATCAATAAAGTACCGGGAGTCAATCGAGTGGTCTACGACATCAGTTCCAAACCCCCAGCAACCATTGAATGGGAATAGTTTTTGATATATTTAGGGCATGAAAAAGTATGGGTTGTTGCTCTTGCTCCTCTTGAGCATGCTTGCATTACGAGCGCAAGACACGAGAATTCCAGATCGGTTTATCACGCATAAAGTCAAGAAAAAAGAGACCTTGTTTGGTCTAGCACAACAATACGAGATAAGCATTGAGCAAATAAAAGTTTATAATCCCACCCTTGAAAGGGTTGGATTGAAACGAAAAATGATGCTCCGAATACCTGTTTTCGAATCTCCTGTGATGGTGATTGAAGCGCCATCAGTAGATACAGAATCTTATTTGGTTCCGCCCAAAGCAACAAAATGGAGAATTGCCTATACCTATGGTATAACAATTCAGGAATTAGAAGCATTGAATCCTTCGCTGAAAAACGGCTTAAAAGCCGGTCAAATACTGCAACTCCCTATCAGCACAAAAGATTCTTTGGTAGCGCCTACTCCAGCCTATAATTATTATACCGTTTTGCCCAAGGAAGGCTACTATCGAATTGAAAAAAAATTAGGTGTTTCCCAGGGCATATTGGACTCACTGAATCCCGAGTTAATTGCTAAAGGACTACAAGCAGGAATGGTTCTTAAGGTGCCGTTAGAATTTTCTGGAGACTTGAAAATTCAAGATGATCTGTTGGTCCAGAAAATAAATTTATTCGACTCCCTTAACCCCCTTGATCGATCCCTGAGAGTAGGTTTACTTTTGCCCTTTAAGGTGAATTCTTTGGAATTGGATTCCATAGAAAAGACTAGAGAATTTTTTAAAAAACGAAACCTCAGTAGCTTGTCTTTTGATTTTTATTCGGGTACTCGTCTGGCTATGGAAGTTTTGTCAGAACAAGGGATAGCTTCCGAACTCACGGTCTTTGATACCCAAAATCGAAAAGCGAAGTTGGTACAACTCATGCAGAATTCACTTCTATCTCAACAAGACGTAATTATTGGACCATTGATACCCAAAAATTTCGATTTTATTTCTGCCCTACCCAAGCTAAGTAAGGTTCCTAAGGTAGCTCCACTCTCGTATAAAGAAGTGCATATGCGTCCGAATGTTTACCAAAGTATCCCTCCCAAAAAGCAACTTAGGGATCGAATGTTGAAGCATCTGGATAACGTGCTCAGTGAAGAAGAAAATATTGTCATAGTTGCCGACTCTCTAAACAGAGAGGTTGAAAAAATGCTTCAAGAACGGTATCCATTTGCCATTCAATTTCGACCAGAGCAGGGAGGATATTTAGATTCTGAATTGATGGATTCTCTTTTGCTAGATAGCATACCCAATAAAATTATCTTAGAATCTGAAAATTTTTCTTTAATATCGAGCATTAGTTCCCAACTCAGTGGTAAGATTTCACCCAGCCGTCCCATTCAATTATTTACCACCTATCGTGGAGCTGCCTATGAGGACCCGAATATTTCTGCAGCAACCTTTGCCTCTCTGGCTTTCACCTTCACCTCGGGCTATCATCCTCAACTATTTGACGAAGGCCTCATGGCCGAACGCTTTCTAAATCGTTTTGGGATGTATCCTTCTAAAGAAGCAAAACGTGGCTATGATTTGACTTTGGATTTGTTATTACGAATGACGCGGAAAGGTAATCTTGCAGAAGGATCAAGTTTGGGTGAGACAGATTATGTTGAAAGTCGATTTGATTACAAACCCCAGCCCAACGGATCATATATCAACAAAGGTATTTATTTATTACAGTATCGTGAAGATTCGATAATTGTATTAAAGAAATAACTCAAAAGCTACAATAGGCTGTTTTAGATTTTGTATTTTTGAGCCCGGTAGGTTTTAATTCGATTGCCGGATGTCCAATACGAAATATGTTTTTGTTACCGGAGGTGTGAGTTCCTCATTAGGAAAAGGAATTGTAGCCGCGTCACTTGCCAAACTTCTTCAAGCACAGAATTTAAGCGTAACTATTCAAAAATTCGATCCCTACCTCAATGTAGATCCCGGAACCTTAAACCCCTACGAACACGGCGAATGCTATGTCACTGACGATGGTGCCGAAACCGATTTGGATTTGGGTCATTATGAACGTTTTCTGAACGTACCCACTTCCCAAGCCAATAATGTCACTACAGGTCGCGTTTATCAAAGTGTAATTGAAAAGGAGCGACGGGGTGCGTTTTTAGGGAAAACTGTACAAGTTATCCCTCACATTACCAATGAGATTAAGGAGCGTATGCAAGTCCTTGGAAACACGGGTGATTACGATATTGTAATTACAGAAATTGGAGGGACCGTTGGTGATATTGAGTCCTTACCTTATATTGAGACTGTACGGCAGTTGATAAATGAACTTGGAGATGAAAATTGTGTCGTTATTCATTTGACTTTAATTCCCTATTTGGCCGCTGCTAAAGAATTGAAAACCAAGCCCACACAGCACTCTGTAAAAACTTTGATGGAGAGCGGAATCAAAGCTGATGTATTGGTTTGTCGAACCGAATACGAACTCACCGACGATTTGAAACGCAAGCTGGCTCTGTTTTGTAATGTGAAGCAAGAAGCCGTCATCCAATCCATCGACGTAGACACCATTTATGAGGTGCCATTAAAAATGCTCGAGGAAGGGCTCGATTCTGTTGTTCTCAAGAAATTACAGCTCACTGCAAAACAATCACATAATCTAAAAGACTGGAAGGAATTCATTGATAAACTTAATTATCCCCTTAATGAAGTTAAGATCGGATTGGTTGGTAAATACGTTGAGTTACAAGATTCCTATAAATCCATTTTGGAAGCTTTAATCCATGCGGGAACTCGACACCAAACAAAGGTTGACGTGGTGAGTATTCATTCAGAAAGTTTGGAAGAAGATAATAGCCAAGAAATTTTAGAAGGTCTCAATGGGGTGATTGTTGCTCCTGGATTTGGTTCTCGGGGTATCGAGGGAAAAATAAGTGCCATTCAATATGTTCGTGAACAAAATATTCCTTTTTTGGGAATTTGTTTGGGTATGCAAATGGCTGTAATCGAATACGCCCGAAACGTGAAAGGAATGTCGAAGGCCAATTCAACGGAAATGGACCCTGAATGTAAAGTCGCAATTATTGATTTGATGGAGTCTCAAAAAAACATTACCGATAAAGGAGGAACGATGCGTTTGGGAGCCTGGGATTGTGTATTGGCGTCGGATTCAATGCTAAATCAAGTCTATTCGACACAAGAAATTTCTGAACGTCACCGTCATCGTTACGAATTCAACGATAGCTATCGAGAACAACTATTTGACAATGATTTTAAGATAGCTGGCTGGAATCCGGAAACCAAATTGGTTGAAATTATCGAAAATAAAAATCACGCTTGGTTTGTAGGCGTTCAATTTCATCCCGAGTATAAAAGCACAGTTTCCAATCCCCACCCCTTATTTGCTGCTTTTGTGGGGGCTGCTTTGAAGCATAGTCGCACCTAAAAACTATCTTTACCTAATGGAAGAAAGAAAATTTGATCCGTACCAGTTCATTGGCTTCATATTGATTGCCATAATACTCACGTGGATGTTGTATCAGAATCAACCTCAAGAGGGTGTTTCCCAAGACACTTCTATGGATACAACCGAATTAGCAACCCCCAAAGGTGCCCCATCAACTGTTGTCAATGATTCCATAGCTCAAATTGTTCTTCAAAACACCTATGGTGATTTGGCGGCTTTCATGCAAGAGCGCCCAAATGAAATCCAAACACTCCGATCTGATAAACTTCTAGTTCAAGTCGACTCTAAAGGAGGAAATTTGATTAAAGTTCAGTTGACAGAATTTGAGAATTATCAGTCGGAGCCTCTCCAATTGATTGCCGATAACAATACAGAATTAAATATTGAAATACCCCTTCGAGATGGACGGGTACTCAATAGCCGTGATTTTTATTTTACTCCGACTCTGACCAAGCAAGGGGATACAGAGGTGTTAACATTAACTTCTGGGGCCAATTCTGGCATGCAGTTGGTTATGGATTATATCATCAACCCCTCCTCTTACCTCATTGACTTTCAGATTCGCTCTACTGGCTTGGGTGCTTACCTTAGGACAGAGGGAGCCCAATTGCAATGGAGTTCGCAAGCCTTTAGAAATTCAAAAAGCTTGGATTACGAAAATCGTTATACCGAGCTCTCCTATCAACATCGCGAAAGGAAAGTAGACGAATTGGGGATTTCGGGTTCCGACGAAGAAACAGTGGATGGCGTTCAATGGGTCTCTTTCCGACAACATTTTTTTAGTGCAATACTCATTAGTGAAACGCCTTTGGATCGAGTGGAATTGACCTCAGATGATTTGTCACAAGAGGAAAGTCTTGAGGAAAAATTCACTAAAAATTTCAAAGCCTCTATTCCATTAGCACTCCAGACTAATGGCGAATTTTCCAATGCTTTTCAATGGTATTTTGGGCCAACGGACTTTAAAACTCTGAAAAGCTACAATTTGGGCTTGGAAGATTCTGTCCCCTTGGGTTGGGGAATTTTTGGGTGGATCAATCGGTTTATATTCCTTCCTTTATTCTCTTTTTTAGGTACTTTCTTTCCTACTGGGATTGCTATTATTGTGTTGACTATTCTCGTGCGATTGGCGATGTCACCAGTAACCTACAAAGCCTATGTTTCCCAAATTAAAATGAAAGTGCTACGTCCTGAGGTAGAAGAAATAAATGCCAAACACAAGGACAATGCGGTTAAAAAACAACAAGAAACCATGAGTCTGTATGGGAAAGCAGGAGTCAATCCGATGTCGGGTTGTGTGCCCGCCTTGCTCCAAATGCCAGTCTTTTTTGCCTTGTTTACCTTCTTCCCCGTTGCGTTTACCCTTCGACAAAAATCATTCCTTTGGGCCGATGACTTGTCTTCTTATGACTCGGTTTTGGATCTTCCTTTTTCAATTCCGTTTTATGGAGATCATGTGAGCTTATTCCCAATTCTCGCATCGGTAGCTATTTTCTTCTACACTCAAATGACAACAGGACAGCAGGCAATGCCGCAACAACCCGGCATGCCCAATATGAAAGTCATCATGTATCTCATGCCATTGATGATGCTGTTTTTCTTTAACAATTACGCTAGTGGATTGAGTTTGTACTACTTTATTTCAAACTTGATTACTATCGTCCTGATGCTCGTCATTAAAAACTTCATCGTTGATAATGATAAAATTCATGCACAGATTGAGGAAAACAAGAAAAAGCCTAAAAAGTCGGGTGGTTTTTCGGCTCGATTACAGAAAGCCATGCAGGAAGCAGAAAAACAACAACGTGCCCGGGGTAAAAAATAAATTCATTTCTATTTTCTTCCCTACTTTTACCTTATGAAAGGGAAGCGTGTCGTCGTTGGTTTATCAGGAGGAGTAGATTCTTCCGTTGCGGCCTATTTACTCAAAGAAAAGGGGTACGAAGTAATCGGATTGTTTATGAAAAATTGGCATGACGAATCGGTTACTATCGATGCAGAATGCCCTTGGTTGGAGGATAGTAACGATGCTATGTTGGTCGCACAAAAGTTGGGGATTGCTTTCCAAACTGTTGACTTGAGTAAAGAGTATAAGGAGCGAATAGTTGACTATATGTTTGCAGAGTATGAACGCGGACGGACTCCCAACCCCGATATCTTGTGCAATCGTGAAATTAAATTTGATGTTTTTTTAAAAATCGCCCTCTCTCTAGATGCCGATTTCGTTGCAACCGGGCATTATTGCCAAAAAGAAATCAGTAATGATGATAAGCAGAATCCGCTATATCACTTGATTAGTGGCGCAGACTCCAATAAGGATCAGTCTTATTTCTTGTGTCAGTTGAATCAAGAGCAACTCTCTAAAACACTCTTCCCCATCGGAGGTTTAAAAAAGGACGAAGTACGGAAAATAGCTAAATCTCAAGGATTGATAACCGCTGAGAAAAAGGACTCTCAAGGCTTGTGTTTTATTGGAAAAGTTCGCTTACCTGATTTTCTTCAACAACAATTAAAGCCCAAAGAAGGACCCATTATTGAAATTTCAGAAGAGTTTTCACCTTATAGGGAGTCCCCAACTCATTTTGATTCTGAAGAAGCACGATGGGCCTATTTTGCAGCGAGAAGAGCCTATTCCGCCCTAGATGGGATTGAAGTTGGGCAGCACCGAGGAGCACATTACTTTACCGTTGGGCAACGCAAAGGACTTGCGGTGGGAGGAACCCCTGAACCATTATTTGTTTTGGCCGTAGACACTTCCGAAAACACCCTTTTTGTGGGACAAGGTAAAGAGCATCCAGGTTTATATCAACAGGCGTTATTTATCCAATCAAAGGAGACTCATTGGGTGAATCCAGAGCATCAATTGTCTGTAGGTGACTCTGCAACAACATACCAAGTACGAATCCGCTACCGTCAAGCTCTCCAAAAGGCAGAATTACACTGTACTGAACAAGGTATTTATATAATGTTTGAAAAACTACAGTCGGCCATCACTCCAGGCCAATTTGCAGCATGGTATCAAGAAGGAGAATTGATAGGATCAGGAGCTATCGCATGAGAAATAATCGTATTTGTCAACTTTTTGGTATCCAATATCCCTTGATTCAGGCGGGAATGGTATGGGCAAGCGGTTGGCGATTAGCTGCGGCAGTCAGCGAAGCGGGAGGGCTTGGTATTTTAGGAGCAGGCTCTATGCACCCCGAAACTTTAGAAAATCATATCCAAAAACTGAAAGCTGTTACTAATAAGCCATTTGGTGTCAATCTCCCTCTTTTGTATCCCGAGATGGAGTTGCTAATTGACGTACTAATTCGCGAACAAGTGCCGATTGTATTTACGTCTGCGGGAAACCCCCGATTATGGACCTCATTCTTAAAAGACAGGGGTTGTACTGTTATTCATGTTGTCAGCTCTGTATCTTTTGCTTTGAAAGCAATCGAAGCTGGTGTGGACGGGGTGGTTGCTGAGGGATTTGAAGCTGGAGGACACAACGGAAGAGAAGAAACTACCACGATGACTTTATTGCCTTTGGTGCGAAAATCAATTTCTGCACCTTTGATTGCTGCAGGAGGAATTGCAACGGGTGAGGCCATGTTGGCTGCTTTTGCTTTGGGAGCAGAGGCAGTTCAAGTAGGATCTCGTTTTGTCGCCTCCTTGGAAGCCTCCTGCCATGAAGCCTTTAAAAAGAAAGTGATAGACTCAGGAGAGGGAAGTACAGAGCTTACGCTCAAAGAACTGACTCCTGTTCGCTTGCTAAAGAACTCGTTTTATGAACAAGTAAAAAGGCATTATGCCGAGGGAGCAAAACCCGAAATATTGGCACAGCTGCTGGGTAAAGGCAGAGCAAAGAAAGGAATGTTTGAAGGAGATCTTGAAGAAGGTGAATTGGAGATTGGTCAAGTAGCCGCATTAATTGATACGATTATTCCTGCTTCCGCTATTGTTGAAGAAATGCTCTCCGCTTACAATACCACTTTAGCTCGTCTTCAACAAATAGGACCTATAGATCTTTAGGCCTCGATTGCTTTTTTATCAAAATCAAGAAGTGTTTGGTTTTGCAGTAAATCTTCAAAATTTTCTTGAGAGCGAATCACATGAGCTGTCCCTTCGTGCCAGAGTACTTCGGCTGGACGAAAACGGGAATTGTAATTACTCGCCATACTGAAACAATAGGCTCCCGCATTTTTAAAGACCAAATAATCTCCTTCACTGATCTCAGCAATTTGACGATTATTACCGAAAGTATCTGTTTCACAAATGTATCCCACTACCGAATAAAATCGTTTTTTACCTTCGGGCTTAGAAAGGTTCTCGATTTCGTGATAAGAACCATATAGCATAGGGCGAATCAAGTGATTGAAGCCGCTATCTACTTGAGCAAATACAGTAGACGTAGTCTGCTTAATTCCGTTAACGGGGGTAATAAAATAGCCAGCTTCGCTTACCAAGAACTTTCCAGGTTCAAAGGCCAAAGCCAACTCTCGACCATATTCTTTGCAAAACGCATGAAACCGAACGCTCAACTTTTCTCCCAATTCTTCAATATCTGTTTCAATATCACCCGATTTGTAGGGAACTTTAAAGCCACTCCCAAAGTCAATGAATTCCAAGGCATCAAAATGCTTAGCGATATCAAATAGAATTTCTGCTGCGTGGAGAAACACTTCAATATCCAAGATATCTGATCCAGTATGCATATGCACTCCATTGATATTCATCCCTGTGTTTTTTACAATTCGGAGAGTATGGGGAATCTGGTGAATGGAAATCCCAAATTTGGAATCAATGTGGCCAACGGAAATATTACTGTTACCGCCTGCCATGACATGTGGATTAATTCGTATGCATACCGGAACTTCGGGATGGCGATTGCCAAATTCTTCCAGGGTCGCTAAGTTGTCGATATTTATTTGTGCACCAATGGCTACAACGGCTTCAATTTCATCCATCGAGACACCATTAGGAGTAAAGATGATGCGCTCGGGGGGGAATCCTGCATGAAGACCTAACTGGACTTCTTGGAGTGATACCGTATCCAATCCACTTCCGAGGCTTTTCAGATATGTCAAAATAGAAACATTGGAAAGTGCCTTCATGGCATAATTGACCTTCAGCTGTTTTATGCTGCTAAAGGCCGTGGATAATCGCTGATATTGCGATTTTATTTTAGAAGCATCATAGACATACAGGGTGGAACCATGGGCTTCTGCTATAGAAAGAAGTTCTTGATTATTCACATCTACACTTATTAGAATATAAAAGTAAAGAAGTTTCTACGGATTGAAAGACTTGCTCAATTTAATTTATAAAATAAAAACAAAATGTTATAAATACAACAGATTAAATATTTGGATTTCTGTGCCACTCAGAGGAGATTCCTTAATTTTGTACTAGAATCAGATTCTATGAATTTACACGAATATCAAGGGAAAGAAATACTCGCTAGTTTTGGGGTGAATGTACAAAGAGGGATCGTCGCCGACAGTCCCAAAAAAGCTGTAGAAGCGGCCCAATCTCTCACAGAAAGTACCGGTACTGCTTGGCATGTGATCAAAGCCCAAATCCATGCGGGAGGAAGAGGAAAAGGGGGCGGGGTCAAATTAGCCAAAACGTTAGATGAAGTTAAATCCATTGCACAGGAAATCATCGGAATGCAATTGATTACTCCGCAAACACCCCCAGAAGGAAAGACAGTCCACCAGATACTCATTGCTGAAGACGTATACTATCCAGGTGAATCTGAAACCAGTGAAATCTATATGTCGGTATTACTCAATCGTGCTTCAGGGAAAAATATGATTATGTATTCCACTGAAGGGGGGATGGATATTGAGGCAGTTGCTGAAAAAACCCCCCATTTGATTTTCACCGAAGAAATTGATCCATCACTGGGTTTACAAGCTTTTCAGGCCCGTAAAATAGCCTTCAATCTGGGCTTATCGGGATTTGCCTTTAAGGAAATGACAAAATTTGTATCGGCGCTATATAAGGCCTATGTGGGCTCCGATGCTTCCTTATTTGAAATTAATCCTGTACTCAAAACTTCAGACGACAAAATCATGGCCGTCGATGCCAAAGTCACGTTAGATGATAATGCCTTATTTCGGCATAAAGACTATGCGGAACTTCGGGACTTAAAAGAAGAAAATCCTGTTGAAATTGAGGCCAACGAAGCGGGACTAAATTACGTTGATCTAGATGGTAATGTAGGCTGTATGGTTAACGGAGCAGGTTTGGCAATGGCTACTATGGATCTAATCAAGCAATCGGGTGGAGACCCCGCAAACTTTTTAGACGTTGGTGGAACTGCCGATGCCGCTCGGGTTGAAACTGCCTTTCGATTGATTTTAAAGGACCCGAAAGTGAAAGCCATATTGGTTAATATCTTTGGTGGGATCGTCCGTTGCGATCGTGTAGCCCAAGGCATTGTAGATGCCTATCAAAATATGGGTGATGCTATCAAAGTACCCATTATAGTTCGTCTACAGGGGACCAATGCTGAGCAAGCAAAAGAGTTAATCGATGCTTCTGGTCTGAATGTTCTTTCCGCTACTGCTTTTGAAGAAGCCGCTCAAAAAGTCCAATCTGTTCTATAAACTGCCATATTGGCATTCATTTTCGTATCATTACCGCCATATTGGCACAGTGTAAGAGTTGGTATCTCCTTTGTACTGGTTTGTTTGTATAACCTTAAAATTTAATACAATGAATTTAGTACGAAAACATAACAGTCCTTTTTTCCCGGCTTTATTTGATGAATGGCTTTCTAATGAATGGTTACCATCTTCAACCTTGCCAACCAAGCAATTGCCTGCGGTAAATATTCAAGAAACAGACACATCGTTTTTGTTGGAACTCGCTGCACCAGGGGTCAAAAAAGAAGATCTTCAAGTAGAAGTAGAAAAGGACATACTGTCTATCAGTTCCCAATCCGATGCAGCTGCTGAAGAAGATGCTCAGTACACAAGAAAAGAGTATGGATATCTTTCTTTTCGTCGAACTTTCACCATTCCAGAGAGTGTAGACAGTAAAAAAATTGAAGCCCAATACAGGGAAGGAATCTTAGAAGTAAAACTTCCCAAAAAGAAAGAAATGCTTCAAGATGCGAAAAAATCCATTCGCATTCGATAGTTAAATCAATTGTTTTTGTAAAGCGCCTTTAGGGGCGCTTTTTTTATGAGTTCAATTGATTTTGTAGGCTTTGAATCTCATCACGTAAGTGTGCCGCTTGAATAAAATCCAACTCTTTGGCCGCTTTTTCCATGGCTTTTCGAACCTCGCGAATCTTTTGTTCTAGTTCTTCGGGAGTTTCATAACGATGTTCAGCCTCGGCAGCTTTTCGCGCCTCTCGTTCTTGCACATAGGTGGCTACCGAATTCTTAGACAAAGCATTATCTAGGGATTTATTTAATGCTTTTGGTGTGAGTTTATTTTCTGTATTATATGCCATTTGTTTTTCCCTTCGATAATTGGTTTCATCGATGGTTTTTTGCATGCTGTTGGTCACCGTATCGGCATACATTATGGCTTTTCCGTTAACGTTTCTTGCGGCGCGTCCGACCGTTTGTGTCAAAGAGCGATTGCTGCGAAGAAACCCTTCTTTATCAGCATCAATGATAGCAACTAAAGACACCTCTGGTAAGTCCAACCCTTCCCGCAGCAGGTTGACTCCCACCAAGACATCAAAAACTCCTTTGCGAAGATCTTGCATAATTTCTACCCGTTCTAGTGTATCGACATCACTGTGGATATATCGAGTCCGTATTTGAACCCGGAGTAAATATTTCGTCAATTCCTCTGCCATGCGCTTGGTCAAAGTAGTCACCAGAACACGTTCTTCCACTTCCACCCGTTGTTGAATTTCTTCAATGAGATCATCAATCTGATTTAGACTGGGGCGTACTTCAATAAGTGGGTCCAAAAGCCCTGTAGGACGAATAACTTGTTCCACGAACACCCCCTCAGTTTTTTTTAACTCATAGTCTGCAGGAGTAGCACTCACATAGAGAACGTGATTTTGCAAGCCTTCAAATTCTTCAAATTTCAAAGGGCGATTATCCATTGCAGCTGGCAAACGAAAACCATATTCAACTAAGTTTTCTTTTCGACTCCTGTCTCCGCCATACATAGCATGGACTTGTGAAATCGTGACGTGACTTTCATCCACTACCATTAAATAATCATCGGGAAAATAATCTAGCAAACAAAAAGGTCGTGTTCCGGGAGCCCGACCATCCAAATAACGAGAATAGTTCTCAATCCCCGAACAATACCCCAGTTCTCGAATCATCTCCAAATCAAATTCGGTGCGTTCTTGAAGGCGTTTCGCCTCCAGCGGCTTGCCAATCTCTTTGAAATAGTCAATCTGTTTTACTAAGTCGTCCTGTATTTGTATAATGGCATTCTGCAACAGATCGGGACTGGTTACAAAAATATTAGCCGGGTAGATAGTGATGCGGTCAAATTGACTCAGGGTTTGATTATTGATTGGATCGAAGGCTTCTATTTCTTCAATTTCATCTCCAAAAAAGTGAATTCGAAAAGCGGTGTCAGCATAGCCTGGGAAGATTGAAATGACATCCCCTTGGACTTTAAAATTCCCTCGACTAAACTCTCCTGTTGTTCGGGAATAGAGGCTCTGTACCAAGCGATGGAGCAATTGAGTGCGAGAGAGGACCTGGTCGCGTTGTAGTTCAATAACATTTTTTTGAAATTCTTGAGGATTTCCAATTCCATATAAGCAAGAAACGGAAGCAACTACTAACACATCTCGTCGGCCCGATAGAAGGGAAGAAGTAGTACTTAGTCGTAACTTTTCAATTTCCTCATTGATGGAAAGGTCTTTTTCTATATAAGTACCGGTTACCGGAATATATGCTTCGGGTTGATAATAGTCATAATAGGAGACGAAATACTCAACAGCATTGTTGGGAAAAAATTGCTTAAACTCAGAATAGAGTTGTGCGGCTAACGTCTTGTTATGTGCTAGGACGAGGGTTGGACGCTGCAATTGTTCCACCACATTGGCCACTGTAAAAGTTTTTCCTGATCCAGTAACTCCTTGAAGGGTAACATAAGAATCTTGGGCTTGGAAAGCAGAAACAATCTCCTTAATGGCTTGGGGCTGGTCTCCAGTGGGCGAAAAAGGGGATTCAATAGTAAACTTCATAGCGTATCAAGCTTCAAAAATAGCCATTCATTACCAGATAAGAGGTGTTCCGATCTTTTTTTGATTTCTATACTTTACTCTCCCCAAATCACTTCAAATATCTTTAAGCCAGATCGTAAAATCACAAGGGGTTTTGAGTTTCTCTGCGGCCTCGGGGTACCTGTTTTCAAAGGGTTCTGTATGTGCAGGTCGGAAGCCAATCTTTCGATACCATTTCTTTAACTGTTCTTTTTTTGGATGCTTCCATTTTTTTGGAGTCAATAGTTCCAGTCGAAGCCGGGGGAGTTGTTGCGCTTTGGCCCATACTTCCACCTTTTCTATAAGTTGGGTGCCAATGCCCAATTTTTGATAGTATGGCGCAGAAACCAGCATCCCAAATTCTGCCATCCGTTCGGCGACCATTAATTGAACCACAACTAAACCTACGATTTCACCCCCTAATTCCGCAACAAGAACACGACCTTGCTGAATAAACATTCTCATTTCATCCATGTGGGTGCGTGGGAAGTCATTCATCCACATTCCTTTTTCGGCAGGGAGATAAGCGGCATTAACCATCTGACACAAGTCTTCAATAAATACTTCTTTTGCTTGATTTTCAGACAAAAAATAGATCTCTATTCCATCTTTCACTAAGTAAAAATAAGACCAAAGTGGTTAAAATCAATTCCAGTTTACACATTTCCGCCGGGTTAAATAATTCTGTCCCTAGTGAAAAGCAAAGTTTTTGGCGAAGCACGGTTCCCTAAAAGATACTAACTTTGAAGTAAAACACTGCTATGGACAAGTTGATCTCCCAAAAGAAACCCTTTTTTACGCTGACCGATTCGTTCATTGAATACCTGCGGTTTTTTAATCGTTGGGTAGATACGCCTATCAGCTATTCTGATTTGCTTCGATTCTCAGGTTCCGTTTCTGTCTACGACCAGAACGATGAAGATACTCTTTGGGTCCGCGTCTATTACACCGATTCAGAAAGAGAGGGAATAGATTATGACCTGAAGAAAATATATACCCTGCTGCATTCCGATGGAAATGAGTCAGCCAGTCCTTACTTGAATGTAGATGCAATTGATTATTGCACCTTTGGTAACTCCAAGCCCTTTCGAATCAAAATTCGAAACATGCTCAATGATAACTTCACTTATTTTTATGTGAAGAAAACCGATGCTTCCCGAGTTTGTGGTTTGGAATTTGAGCACATGCTCTCTCCCTACAATTTGAATTTTTTGATTAATAAAGAAACCTTAATTGAAGAACATATTGCGGGGATACCTGGGGATGAGTTTATTCGCAATGATCTTCAGTTCTGCACAGAATCACAAAAGGCACAGATCGCGAAAGAATACGTAAAGTTCAATGAACGCTGTATGATTCGCTTATTAGGAGATATGCGAGCCTATAATTACGTTATAATTCCTATTCATGATTTTGATCAAGTCATTTATAAGATTCGAGCTATTGATTTTGATCAACAATGTTTTGAAGGAAAACTATCGGTCTACCGTCCCCAATTTTTTAAAGAAAATCAACCCATAATGAAATTGGTGAAAGAGAAATTGACTTCCGATTCCATTCAACAATACAAAATAGAAGAACGATCTATTGTGGCCAAACGTCTAATTAGTACTGAACGACGAACCAAACTGTTGATACAAGAGATGAAAAAAATGGAATTATCGTTGCCTCATCATCTAAAGAATCTAAAGGCGGAAATCTATAAATTCACTAAAGACACGGCTTTCAAGGAGTGTACTTCCATGGGGGATGTAATGGAATCCGCTCTAAACTTTGTACAGCGAAATTATGAAAATGTGAGTATGACCTCTCTTTTCTCCAACTAATAGTAGCTGTCTAGGTCGTCATCAAAATTCATTTCTGAATCATCTTCTCCTTCGCTTTCGTTCTCGCCTTCAAAACTTTTTTCAGGGGCTTCTTCTGGGACTTCTCCTTGCGCAAAAACGAGGTGTGGATAGCTCATTCCTGGAGCGGGTTCTACAATTTCCATAACTTCCACAAAGAAAGTCCACAGAGCCATGAAGTCGTAGACATAGATCAGGTGGTGCTGTTCTTCCTCAAATACTGCACCCAAAGGGGTCTCACCTTGGGGGGGCTCCCCTGTTCCCATGTCAATAAGAGGCAGTTCTTCTCCTTGTTCCCATTGCGCATTGGAGCGGTAAAAAGAGGCCATTTCACTACCGGCAAATCCAAAAGATTGGGCGATAGCTAGGTGAAATTCTTCCAAAGTAGCTTGGTGGTCCATCTCGAGATCACGGAACACGTCTTCTTCTACGTCAAGTATGATGCGGATTCGAAGTATCATTTTCTAACTTTTAGCGGTTTTTGTTGGAGTAAAATATAAAATTGAGTAGCGAATAGCAGAGCAGCTAGGACCAGATGAATCGGTTGTGAAGCGATGGGGAAGTCAAAATAGTACATGGAAGCACCGGTAATCATTTCTAATCCGATACATCCAATGATCCAATATAAGGTAGGGTTGTGCATTTTGTTTTTCCACAACTGCCACCCTAGAAAGCCATTGACTCCTAATATTAAAAGAGAGAAACTCCGATGAATATAGAATACCAAGGGGCTGTTCAGAAGCCATTTTTCAGGTTGTAAAAGATTCCATTGATGCATTTGAGTATCGACAAATTGCCGGACTTGAGTGCCCATAGCTATTTGGATAAGACTCAATAGGAGAGCTAGGAAAGTAAGTCCTACAAAACGTTTTTGAAGATTTTTCGATGTTTCCTCTGGCTGTACTCGATCCCATAGGACAATGAGGAAAGCAACAATAAGTAGTGCCATCGCCATATGTATAGTAATTTTTACCGGAAGTAAATTGGAGTCTACCACCGTTTTCCCCAACCAAGCTTGAAAGCCCATGCCTAGAA
Organism: Flavobacteriaceae bacterium; assembly: GCA_003533785.1. GTDB lineage: Bacteria > Bacteroidota > Bacteroidia > Flavobacteriales > Flavobacteriaceae > UBA11891. The sequence goes on along the minus strand of DQCR01000031.1, from coordinate 27,411 downwards.
CTACTAAAAAGGACCACATAAACAGGGATTTGGATTGTTTCCATCGAAGGCCACTGGCAAGAAGGAGTCCTAAGGTAGCTAGCCCAGCGAGCGCACCTAGCAAGCGATTAATGAACTCAATCCAAGTATGATAGACATTAAAAACGGAATAGTCATGCTTGGTATAGGGAGCCCATTGAGTTTCATCAAAAGTATCATTACTATTGAAGTCCTTTTTTACGACTCTAAGACTTTCATTGATAATGATGACTTGCCCCTCTTTGTATTGGTGCTGCGGTTTCCATTCAAGTTGCGCTCGCTCGGTGGGAGGGATAAGGTAGCCAAAACATTTAGGCCAATCGGGACATCCCATTCCACTTCCTGTCATGCGAACAAAAGCTCCAGCAGCAATAACAAGAAATACTAAAACAAGATTGATTAAAACCAACCGTTTGTAATTGTGATTAGTCATTGGATTTTAGACCTAGTTTGATTCCTTCTTCTTTCATTTTTTCTATAGCAGCATCGATTTCATTAGGAATTCGTCCTTCTAATATAGCTTCTTTAATGGCTTCTTTTATTACTCCTATGGCTTTGCAAGGGCCAATTTGGAAATAATTCATAATCATCTGTCCGGTGACTGGGGGTTGGAAATTACGCACCTGATCACGTGCTTCCACTTCTGTTATTTTTTTTCTAACAATTTGAAAATTTCTGTGATATCGAGTAAAACGTTTTGGGTTTTTAGTCGTTATATCGGCCTCACAGAGCGTTATGAGATCGTCGATGTCATCTCCTGCATCAAAAAGCAGTCGCCGAACAGCTGAATCGGTAATTTTTTCTTCCGCAATTACGATAGGTCGGGAACTCATCAACACCAATTTTTGGACATACTTCATTTTCTCATTTAATGGCATTTTCAGCCGCTTAAAAAGTTTATATACCATTTTGGCTCCTACGAATTCATGCCCGTGAAAGGTCCATCCTGTGAGGGGCACCAATTTTTTTGTAGGAGCTTTTCCAATATCGTGAAGTAAAGCGGACCAGCGCAACCAAATATTATTGGTATGAGGACAAATATTGTCAAGGACTTCAAGGGTATGATAGAAGTTATCTTTGTGACGGTGACCATCTACTTCTTCAATCCCTTTTAGATCAGTTAATTCTGGAAGCACCTTTTGCAGCAAACCCGTTTTTTCCAAAAGAATAAACCCTTTGGAGGGTTTTGTAGTAGCTATAATCTTATGTAACTCCTCCACGATACGTTCCTTTGAAATAATATCTACTCGTTGTGCATATTTTGAAAGGGCATTAAAAGTATTGGACTCAATAGCAAAGTCGAGTTGAGATGCAAAACGAACGGCTCGAAGCATTCGAAGCGGATCATCATCAAAGGTAATTTCAGGATCCAAAGGGGTTTTGATCAATCGATTGCGGAGGTCTTTCAAGCCATTGAAAGGGTCAATAAGTTCGCCAAAGGTGTTATGATTCAAACCCAAAGCCAATGCATTGATGGTGAAATCACGCCTATTTTGATCATCCTCCAGACTGCCAGGCTCCACCTCTGGGTTCCGGCTTTCATGAGTATAAGATTCTTTTCGGGCGCCGACAAATTCAAGAACAGTGGTACCCGTATCGATCATTGCAGTGCCATAGGATTTAAATAGTTGTACTTTTTTGGCTTTGGGAAGTTTCTTTTGAACGGCTTCGGCCAAGGCAATTCCAGATCCTAAACAAACAATATCAATATCTTTTGAATTTACTCGATTTAAAAAAAGATCTCTAACAAAGCCACCAATTACATAACAAGGAGTTTCCATGGCATCCGCAGCTTCCGAAATTATTTTGAAGTGCGGTTGGTCCAAAGTGTTTTGTAGTTGGGAGTTTGCTATCATCAATCACGAATAACAATGACTTCCCCGGTATTTGTTATTTTCAAAATTCGGGAGGGTTTCATCATCTTTTGAATTCGTTTCAAAGGTACGACATAGTCTACGGCCTCCAAAACAGCCGGTTCAATTTGTCCAAAATTAGTAGGGGTGTGTTGTCCGCTAATATTTGCTGAGGTTGCGATAATTGGATATTTAAAATGTGATAACAACGCTTGACAAAAGGAATCTTGAGGAATGCGAATCGCCATACTGTCATCTTCTGCAATCAACTGACTTGGTACCCCCTTTGGATGCTCGAGAATGACTGTAGTAGGGTTGACTGCATGCAAAAATTTGTGGGCCATAGTAGGAATATCATCGAAATAATGGGCCACCATATCAAGGTCACGCATTAAGCACAAAAGGGCTTTGGATTCTTCTCGTCTCTTTATTTTGTATACGGCCTCAATAACTGATGTTTGCGAGGCGTCTCCACCAATACCCCACACAGTGTCCGTTGGGAAGAGTATGGTTTTTTTGTCTTTAAGAGCAGCAACCGTTTTTTGAACAATGAAATTAGTTTTCATAAATTTGACAATAAAAATACAGCAATCCCAAGACAATTGACCTCATTGCAGTTGATTCAATTTTCTTACCCAAAACCTTTACCTCTGAATGACCGTAGCGATTTTTATAAATATTACATCTGAAAACCCTTTTCTTCGTTTTCAGTTACTATCCATTCTCAACCAATCGGCTCCACCAGATGAAGTATTTGTGATAGATGACACACAAAATGACGAAAATTCAAAGCTTTGCCTTGAAATTCAAACACAAGCTTCCTACATGGTGCAACACTTGCAATTACCACCCCATACTTCTTTCGGCAAAAAACTAAATATAGCAGCAATGCATTCCAAATCCACTTATATGTTGGTTTTGGAGGGGACTAGCTTCCTTCATCCCCAATGTGTAAAACAACACAAGCAGTGGGCAAAAAGAGGGCTTTTCCTCACAGGAATTTCTTCAACGATAGCATTGACATCAACTTTCCAAAAAGATTCTGATTACAATTTTTTTGCTAAAAAAATCAGAAAGATGGGGAGTGCTTTTTATTTTCCATTATTGAGCGTATTTACAAAAAGAAAAGCATCAATTTCTGAAAGCATATGTCTTAATAACTTCTCTTTTTGGCGGGAAGACTTTAACCTTATAAACGGGAGTGATGAAGATTACGAAGATGGTAGAGCCACACGACTGGATATCGTTTACCGTTTACTTCAGTTAGGGATAAAATGGAAAGCCCTCAAAGGTTCTGGTATAGTTTATTCTACCAATTCTAAAGCTAAAGAAAAGTTCAATGAAGTCGATCATTCTCGACTCAAATGGTCATTAAACCTAAAACGAATCGTTACCATTGAAGGGTTAGAAAAAAACTAATTAAACGGCAACCTGGTGTTCGCGAAGGGCGTCATTCAATGAGGTTTTTTTATCCGTGCTCTCTTTTCGCTGACCTATAATCAAAGCACACGGGACTTGATAGTCTCCTGCGGGGAAGCTTTTCGTATAACTCCCTGGAATAACAACCGAACGTGACGGAACTCTTTTTTCGTAAAAAAGAGGAGTCTCCTTTGTGACATCTATAATTTTTGTGGAACCTGTCAGTACAACATTGGCCCCCAAGACAGCTTCCTTTTCAACCCGAACTCCTTCAACGACAATGGATCGTGAACCTAAGAAAGCGTTGTCTTCAATAATCACTGGTGCTGCCTGAAGAGGTTCTAAAACACCACCAATTCCCACACCTCCACTGAGGTGAACATTCTTCCCAACCTGCGCGCAACTTCCTACGGTTGCCCACGTATCTACCATGGTTCCCGCGTCCACATAAGCACCAATATTCACATAACTGGGCATCATGATGACCCCTTCCGATATATAAGCACCATGGCGAGCTACTGCATGGGGTACTACGCGAATCCCCTTTTCTGCATATCCTTTTTTCAAGGGCATTTTATCATGAAACTCAAAGGGACCAACTTCTATAGTTTTCATTTGTTGAATTGGAAAATAAAGTACAACCGCTTTCTTAACCCATTCATTGACTTGCCATCCCGAGGGTGACGGTTCGGCTACTCGAAGCTGGCCCAAATCAATTTGGTTAATGATTTCTCGAATGACCTCTTGTGTTTTTAATTCCTTCAGAAGGCTGCGGTCTTCCCAGGCAGCTTCAATAATTTTTTTCATTGTTTTTCTTTGCTGCAAAAATACTGAATTCAAAATAGTTAGACTGTTATTTTTCACCATCAAAAAAGTATCTTTGTGAGATATGAACCAGGGTGTATACATTGCTTTTGATTATGGAGAAAAAAGAGTTGGACTTGCCCATACCGACCCATTACACCTCATCGCATCGGCTTTAGACACCTTGGCTCCCAAAGATGTAATCCATTTTGTGGAAAAGTATGCACAGCAACAAGAAATCAAAGCTTTTGTAGTGGGTCTTCCTATCCAAAAAAATGGAACACCGTCCGTTGTGGAATCTAAAATTCAATCGTTCATTCTTCAATTGAAACATGCTTTTCCTGAAATTCCCTTATTTCGACAAGACGAACGGTATACATCCAAAATAGCTGCACATACCTTGCACCTTAGTGGGGTATCAAAAAAAATAAGAGAAGATAAATCTACGTTGGATCGAATAAGTGCCGCTCTCATTCTACAATCCTTTTTGGATTCACAAAAATCAAAATCAAAATGATACTACCCATCGTTGCCTATGGAGCGCATATACTCAAGAAAAAAGCGAAAGATGTCACATTGAATCCATCCGAGCTCACTCCATTTATTGAAAACCTGTGGGAAACGATGTACGCCGCCAGTGGCGTGGGACTTGCAGCACCACAAGTGGGGCACTCCAAACGTATTTTTATCATAGATGCGTCTCCCTTTGCCGATGATGAAAATTTTGATGCCTCGGAACAGCTGGCGTTAAAAGAATTTAAAGAGGTTTTCATCAATCCAACAATAATTGAGGAAACTGGGGAAGAATGGCCCTTTAATGAGGGTTGTCTGAGCATACCCAATATAAGGGAAGATGTGATTCGTCCAGACCAGGTGTCAATTCGCTATACCAACAGCGATTGGGAAGAAAAAGAAGAAACATTTACAGGCTTAGCAGCACGAATCATTCAACACGAATACGACCATATTGAAGGGATCTTGTTTACAGATCGGCTTTCCAGTTTGAAAAAAAGATTACTCAAAGGAAAACTCTCACAAATTGCAAAAGGGAAAGTAGACGTGGATTATGTTATGCGTTTTCCAAACGAATTAAAACTGTAGTATGAATAAAATTATATCTGTTTCGGGACGACCTGGACTTTACGAGATACAAACTCAAACACGAATAGGTGTTATTGCAATAAATCTCCAAGATGGAAAGAGAATTGTTACCCAGCCATCCGATCAAGTGAGTGTACTCTCCGACATACAAATATACACCTATGCTGGGGAGATTGCTCTGCAGGCTGTCCTTGAAATTATGCATAATAAGGCCGCTGAGGAATTAGAAGTTATTTCTCCAAAGGCCTCCAAGGATGAATTGAAGACTTATTTTTCTGATATCCTTCCCGATTATGATGCTGAGCGAGTCTACGTGAGTGACATAAAGAAAATTATCCAATGGTATAAATTATTGAAAGACAATAAAAAGTTGGTCTTTGAATCGAAAGGAACATCCAAAAAAACAAAAGGTGACTGATAGAGAAGAACAATTAAAGGCGTTTGGACGTCTTTTGGACATTATGGAGGAATTACGCGAAAAGTGTCCTTGGGATCGGAAACAAACCTTCGAAACCCTTCGGCCTCTGACTATAGAAGAGACCTACGAATTGGGAGATGCCATTCTCAATAAGGATATGAATGAAGTCCAAAACGAATTGGGAGATCTGCTTCTTCATATTGTTTTTTATGCCAAATTAGGAGCGGAAAAAGAAGCTTTTGATATAGGTGATGTAGCCCATGAAATTGCAGAAAAATTAATTTATAGACATCCGCACATTTATGGAGATGTCATCGCAGAGGATGAGGAAACTGTTAAAAAAAACTGGGAACAACTTAAGCTCGAAGAAGGTAAAAAAAGTATTTTTTCTGGCGTGCCGAAGGGCTTGCCCTCTTTAGTCAAGGCACAACGTATTCAGCATAAAGCGGCTGGAGTTGGTTTTGATTGGGACAATAGTACCCAAGTTTGGAAAAAAGTAAATGAAGAATTACAGGAGTTTCAGGAGGAGGTTGAAAAAGGAGATCCTCTTGCCATGGAGGATGAATTTGGTGATGTTCTGTTTTCTTTATTGAATTATGCGAGGTTCAAAAATATTGATGCCGATTCTGCTTTGGAACGAACCAATAAAAAGTTTGTCAAACGTTTCCAATATATGGAGGATAATATTGCCGCTCAAGGCAAAAAAATCTCAGAAATGCCATTGGATGAATTGGAAAAACTGTGGCAGTCAAGCAAGATTTAAGAGGGTGAAGAATCTGTCTCTGTAGGCTCTTCCTTATCTGTATTATTGGCTTCTTCTTGATTCTTTATCAATCTCAATTCTTGACGTAACTGGGTAAGTTGATCTCGATAGCCTTGCGCCTTGCTATTCAGAGTGTCAAGTTTTTCATTAACTTCTTTAAATAAAGGATTACTCTCGCTTTTATCATTAAAAAATTCAAGATTATTTTCCAGCTGGTTAATCTCAGTAATTACTTTTTCATACCGAGCCTTGATAGTCATTAATTCGTCATTTAAGTCATTGGTATTACCTTTAAAACAGCGAATTTTAATTTCAAATATGATCTGATTTTTTTCTTCGATCGAAGCGTCGAGTGAATTGATTTTTTTATTGAAAATCTTTTGGAACTCATTGTTTAGCGGGGTAATAATTTGTTCATTCAAATCATCCATTTCAATCCATTCCTTCCAGTGATTATCTAAAAAATCAAGGAAAGCATCAAAGGAGTTAGGAGCCGTTTCGGACTCTAGTGTTTTTAAGTATTCTTTCCTGGACTCGTATTGAGGCGTTTCTTCCTCATTGAGTTTTTGATAGCCAGACTTCAGCCTTTCAAAATATAAATTGCATTGATCAAAAAACTGTTTCCGAAGCTTTATCACCAATTTTTTTGGGATAGGGCCAATATTTTTCCACTCTTTCTGAATGGTTTTCATTCGATTGCTCTGTTCTCTCCAGTTCTCTGAATTCAAAATAGATTGAACTTCCTCCAATAGGATTTTAGCAGTTTTTATATGCTCTCTCTGTATATTTTTAAGCTCTCTGTAGAAGGTATTTTTTCGTTGATTAAATTCTTTACTTACGTCTCGAAACTCTGCCCAAGTCCGTTTACTATCCGATTTTGGTACAGGACCAATTTGTTTGAATTGTTCTCTAAGTTCTAGTAATTTATTTATGGCTTTTTGCCATTGGTTGTGGGTTTCTTGGGAAGTCTCACTAATGGCCTTCATTTCTTTAATTAGGACTTCTTTAGCAGCCAGATTTTCTTTTTGAATACTCTCAAAGTTCTTGTAGTATTCTTGTTTTTTCTTGTGTATCTCATGAGTAGCAGCTTGAAAGCGTTTCCACAATTCTTCTCTGTTTTCTGGAGCTACGGGTCCTAAGTCTTCTTTCCACAAACGGTGTAATACATCTAAATCTCGCCCTGCTTTTACAACATCTGATAGTGCGGCAAGTTCCTCCGCTTTTTCAATGATTTTTAATTTTTCGTTGTAATTGTGCTCGTAATCTTTCGCACGAAGTTCACGATTAAGATGGATAAAATCATAAAATCGTTCAACGTGGTGTTTATAAGTTTGCCAAAGCGAGTTGTTTACAGCACGGGGTGCCGGTCCAGATTTATACCAGCTGTCTTGGAGATTTTTGAAAGCATTGTAAAGTTGATTGATATTGTCATCTTTACCAATCAATTCTTTGATTTCATCAATAATTTGTTCTTTCCGCTCTTGATTGACTTTTTGAGATTGCTCAACTTCTTGATAGTGTTTTCGCTTTTTTTGTCGGTATTCCCGGAGTAGCGTATCGTATTTTTCTTTGGCTGGAGGTTTGAAAAAAAAGTCAATGGAATTTCCCCCATCATCTAAAAACTCTTTCTTTTTATCCTGAAGTACTGTATTGAATGTAGCTTCAAATTGATCGATAATTTTTTGGATGGTATTTCTAGATTCAAACCATTTTTCAAATTTTAGTTCCTTTTCTAAAAACTCCACAAGTTCCTCCAAGTTGGCTGAATTAATTTTATTGTCAACCAATTGAGTATCTGTAGAGACAGGATCCTTTTGAACCTGGCTCTCTACAGCTTCTGTTTGTTTTTCTAAAGCACCCTTCTCGGTATTTTGTTCCAATTCGGGATCGTTTACTTGATTTTCCATATCTCGTTTGCCTGAGGGCCTTAAATGCTATCCTCATTTTACACATTGAAATTACGAAAAAAATGACTACTCCTGTCGGTGCCAGATTTCCCAAGATCTTTCGGCTTGGTAATGGAGCATGGCCAAGCCATTTTGAATTTGAGCCCCTTTCTGTTCTCCAAGTTTTAGAAATTTGGATTTTGGGGGGTTGTAGACCAAATCAAAAAGGAGGTGTTTATTATTGATTCCTTCATACGGAATGTCTGGGACTCCCCCCACATTTGGAAACGTACCCAGGGGTGTGCAATTAATAATCAAAGAAGTGGTGGCTATTTTTATTTCGTCTAGCGCATCGTAGGATATGTTTTCGGTCCCAGGTGATCTCGACACATAGGAATAGGAGATATTATTCTTTGAGAGTACATATGCCACGGCTTTAGAGGCTCCACCAGTACCTAGTATTAAAGCATTTTTAGGGATTTGACTCACCATTTCCAAAAGCGCTTTTTCAAAACCAAAAGTGTCCGTATTGAATCCAATAGCTCTTCTATTCTGGTCAAATCGAATGGTATTTACGGCTCCAATATTAGCTGCATCGCCTTGAACATCATCCAAATAGGGAAGAATAAGTTCTTTGTAGGGTATGGTGACGTTCAAGCCCATGATCGAGGAATCCTGAAGCAAACTGGGAAACAAATCGATGCTTTCCAAATCAAAATTTTCATAGGAATATGCAGTGATATTTTCCTCTTCAAACTTTTTGGCAAAATAGCCTTTTGAAAAAGAATAATTTATGTCTTTACCTACTAGACCTAGGCGTTTTCTACCGTTGGGTTTGTGTTTTTCCATACCATTCTAATGCAATAACAAAGAGACTTCCTACGAAAATAAAAAAAAGGCTGATCCAGGTCGATTTTTCATTCAAAGAAGGCCAATACGCTTCAAAAGCTTCCATTTTTGGTTTTCCACCAGTGTTTAAAAGCGGTGTTCCATCAATGGCTAGCTGATAGATTTTATTTTTCCAAGGCCATACGCTCCGCAAGGCACCAACAATAAAACCAATAATAAAACAGAGGGTTTGATTTTTATAATTTCGAAGGAGATAGGAAAGGAGGTTTGAAAAAAGGATCAACCCAATCAATGAACCCAGTACAAAAGCTAGAATTATTTTAACACTTTCTGAATGGGCAGTCATTTGAAATAAATCAAACTCCCCTCGCAATAGACTCCACACCAGAATCCCAATATCATTGACAGTATCCACCAATAAAAGAGAATAATTTCCAAGAAGAAGAAGAAGGTAAGATCCCGAGAGCCCCGGTAGTGTCATACCACACACGCTTACAATTCCACAGAAAAAGACATAAAGCAGGTTGTTGTTTTCTGGGATAGGGTCCGAAAAACTAACGAGTAAACCCAATAAGAAACCGCCCAGCAAGATCCCATAGATTGTAGGGGTCCATTTTTCTACTTGAGGCCTGATGTAGTAGAGTGAAGCCAGAATCATTCCAAAAAAACAAGCCCAGACATTGATTTCTGAATAGACAAGAAGCGCATCCAAAATTAATGCCGTGCTGAAGTAACTTATCACCACCCCCATCATGAGCCATAATAGGAATTGAAAATTAGTGTATCGATAAAAACTTCTCCAACGTCCAGTAAAGAGTAAAGAAAGAGCTATGAAATTAAACTTTTGAAAAGTGAATATCAATTCTTCATAAAAGCCACCAATAAGAGCAACCAACCCTCCAGATACTCCCGGAATTTTGTTTACCGTACCCATTGCTATTCCTTTTAGAAGCAAATAGCTTCTATCCCATAGGCTGCGTTCTTTCATAATCTGTTTACTCTGTTCTTAAAGATCTCCAATCCCCATAAGGTAGCTGCACCCATACCAAAAAATAAAAGGGCCCACTCCCATTGAGACGAATGGGGATAGTTGCCAGGCCAAACCGCTGAATAGAGATACCGGACTTTTTTTTCAATCACCCATTCTTCTACGATCTGCCAAGGCCAAATTTTATGAAGGGCGCCTAGCATTAGTCCAATCAACAAGGACATTGTTTGGGCGTAATGGTGTTTTAAGAACCAACGTATTACACGAGAAAAAATCAGCAACCCCATAACGATTCCCACTAGAAACAAAAAAAGTTTGCCATAAACTAGTGGAGCAATTTCTCCTTGAATTAACGCGTCTTTCGCTTGGTTGACTAGGCTTAAAATAGGGCCATAAGCGCCAAGAACTAATAGGATGTAAGCTCCGGAAAGACCGGGTAGAATCATAGCACTGATGGCTACAAAGCCACAAAAGAATAGATAATAAGGAGAAATGGAGCCCGAAGACGGAATGAGTTGGGTACTGAAAAAGGAGAGTATTGCCCCAAATAGGAGCCAACTAAAGCTGGATATAGTCCATGAAATTATTCTTTTAAAAAGAATAACAATACTGACCAGAAGGACTCCAAAAAAAAAGGAAAAAAGTAAGATTTGATGCTTTGAGAGTAAGTATTCAATTAAAGATGAAAATAATATAATACTTGTTATTATTCCCAAAAAAACACTGGTAAGAAAAGAGCCATTACAGGCTTTCCAAAAAGTAGGAATTCCTTCTTCTTTTAGTACGTTTAGGAGTTTGGGGCGAAGATTATTCAAGCTTTCAATGAATTCCTCATAGATTCCTGACAGAAGTGCAATGGTTCCACCGGAGACCCCAGGAACCAAATCCGCAAGACCCATCATCATTCCTTTGCAGTAATTTAACACATATTTTTTCAACACCATCTAATTGCAAAGCAAAGGTAGGAATTAATTTGCCTGATGTTTTGACTTATGACTTCACTACAAGATTAGGAAAAAAGTGAGCCATCTGTGCCACTAAGGATTGGTCCTTACTAAAAGCCCTATTAAAGTATTGGCTTTCATCTTTTTTACCGAGTGTGTGGTAGCATCCTGCTACCCGAATAGCAATGGAAGCGGTTTCTGGATAAAATTCTCGTGCTTGAAGTCCAATTTTAAGTGCTTTATTCCATTCTTGGAGATGGAGTAGAGAATCGATCCATTGTATCCAAGACTCCAATTCATAATTGCCCAGAGCAACCGTATTTTCGTAAGCATAGTCAGCTTCGGAATAGTGTTTCATGGAATAATGGATTTCTCCATTTTTTTTCCATAATTGCACGCTATCCTCATTGGCTTGAAGTCCTTTCTTACAATAATAAAGTGCTTTTTCGTTATTATTTTCTTTTAGGAAGAAATCAATTAGTCCCATCCATGATTTTTCAAAATGAGGTTCTAAATGGATGGATTCTTTGAGAAAGTTTACCCCAAGCTGTTTGTTGCCAAGTTGGAGATGACACACTCCTATACGATGATACGCATAGCCTCCTGGATCGCTGGTTTGCATGGCAATTTGATAGTTCTCTATGGCTTCATTGAGTCTTCCTAGTTGCTCAAGTAATTTCCCTTTTTCTACGTAGGCTCCTGTAAATGTATCATCACTAATGAGTGCAAATTCGTAAGCAGAAAGCGCTTCTTCATAACGCTTCGTTTGGGTGTATATTTTACCCAGTTGATGCCAAGCCACTTCGCAATATGGATGTTCTTCAAGCACTTCGTTTAAAATAAAAATAGCTTCTTGGGGCTTTTCCAAATGTTCAAAGCAATAAAGGATATTATAGAGCGACTGATAATCTAGGGGAGTTTCTTTTAAGCACAGTTTAAAATATTTGGCTGCTGCTTCATAATTTTCAACTAGGAGATATTCCATTCCCAGCAAAGACCAAACATCAAGGGGATCCTCTGTAAGTAATAAAGCTCTATTGAGCATAGCAATGGCTTCTTGGTGTTCCTTTCGTTTGGAGTATATGTTGGCCCGTTGAAGAAAGACCTCTTCATTTTGTGGCGACAATTGATCTACTAGGTTAAGTAATGACTCAGCTTCACTGAACTCTGAATCAAATACAAAAAGTTCACTTTTGACTAAGAGTAATTCAATGTTGTTTGGGTGCTGTTCCAATCCAAGTTTTAGAGCCCGTTTGGCCATATTATTTTGGCCATTATCAAGATAATGTTGGGTGATAGTCTCGAATTCTTGGGCGTCGAAGTATTGTATTTTATCTGTTTTGAGCATTTGCTCAAACTTGATGACACTTGCTCCAGCAGGGTCCGAAAATTCGTCGTACATGGATTTCTTAGTTTGAACTAAGGTAGATAACCCTATACCCCAAAGTTGGCCTTCCAAGTCTTTGTTTTCAACAAATTAATTAACAGTGTCGGGCAATGTATCTAAAACATGGAGCAATATGTGACATCCTTTTTTTATTTCAGACGTAGATATGGTAAGGGGTGGCGAGATTCGAATTGCTTTTTTTTCCCATAATAACCAAAAGAGAATCAATCCCTCTTTCAAACAACGTAAAACAACTTGATTTGCTACCTCTGCACTGACAAAAATAGGGGCTAGCATGAGGCCAGTTCCATTGATCTGTTTAATCTTTGGATGATGTAACAACTCTCGAAATAAAGCTTCTTTTTCTGGGATCAGCTCCATTAGCCGACTTTCCAATATGGTACTTAAAGTGGCTTCTGCTGCAGCGGAAATGAGTGGATTACCACCAAAAGTAGTAATATGCCCCAGTTTGGGATTGATGGTCAGGCATTCCATGATCTCTTTGGAGCTGGCAAAGGCCCCAATAGGAACCCCTCCGCCCATGCCTTTGCCCATGACAAGGATGTCAGGAACAATAGTACTATTCATAAAGGCAAATAAGGCTCCAGTTCGCCCAAAGCCGGGTTGAATTTCGTCTAAAATGAGCAATGCCCCGGTAGCTTCACAACGTTCCTTAACGGCCTTTAGGTAGTCCTTTTCAGGCTGTATAAACCCAGCTCCTCCTTGAATGGTCTCAAGAATTACTGCCGCTGTTTTGTGGCCGATTTTATGAAGATCTTCTTCGGCATTAAACCGAATAAAATCAACGTTGGGGAGCAGGGGTCCGTATCCTTTTTTAATTTCTTCATAACCGGTCAGACTCAATGAACCGTGGGTACTTCCATGGTAGGAATTCAATGCACCAATTAATTCGTCTCGTCCGGTATATCGTTTCGCCATTTTGAGCGCCCCTTCGATTGCTTCGGTTCCTGAATTGGTTAAATAGACTTGTTCAAGGGGCTGGGGGAGGGCATTGATAAGTTTTTTCGATAAGCGAACGGAGGGGCCTTGGGCAAATTCCCCATATACCATTACGTGCAAATATTTACGACTTTGACGACGCAACGCTCGAACGACTCTTGGATGACGATGTCCCAAGCTGCAAGCCGAGACTCCCGCAACAAAGTCTAGATATTTATTGCCTTTTTCATCCCATATATAGCTTCCCTTGGCTTTAGCGATTTCTATCCCTAAAGGATTGGGAGTAGTTCGTGCTTGATATTGGAGAAAATCTGCTATCATTCTTGGGGAGCGTTGAATTCTTCAGGTAAAGAAATTCCTTTTATTTTAGGTAGGATGAGCTCCAAGTCTTCTTGACTGAATAAATCAATCTTTCTTCTAGGACGTTCCTCATCCCTCCAAAGAAACCCTTTAAATATTCTTTCATTGGGGTCAATTTTGAATTCTGGAAAGACATCGCCTCCAGGGCTGACCAAAAAAGTGATGTTTTCAATGCCATCATCTCCCATTTGCATTTCTAAGGCACTACACAATGTTTTATTGATCCCAATAAGCTCATTGTCTTCATCTGAATAGAGATAATAAATAACTTGGGTATTTTTCTCTACATAGATGTTTTCTAGACCACCTTCTTCAAAACTACCATTTAGCAATCCCCCCTTTATTTGATTAAAACCATCGTCGCTTAAAGAGTCTTTTTCAATGACGAATACATTTCCTCGAATTTTCAGAGAATCCAATTTTTTGGTTTGCAAGTTAGATAGCAGCTCGATTTCGTCTCCAGACATTTGACTATTGCCAAACCACATCACAGGATTACGTCCGGTAAGGTCTTTTTCTGTAAACACCCTTTTTTCTCTATTGGTCAATGGCTTTTTGTACAATCGTATTCGACCATTGGTTTCATTAAAATAAATGGAGTCTGACTTGGCTCTCATATCAGACTTCAGTACTCTCACATCGTAAAAACCACGAAGAATTCTTTGGGTATCTGGTCCAGTTGCGATGAGGGTATCGGCATGGATAAAGAGAGAATCATTTTCAATAATATTTGTTGCCACAGCTCTTCTGGTAATGATGGCAGAATCCTTAGCTTTAAATATTTCACCGTAATGTCCTTGAATAAGGGATTGATTTAGTGTATCCAGTATACGAACCCGATTGGTTCCAGAAGCATATTCTTTTTCATTTTCAAAATAGAGACTGTCTCCATTAATTATCTTCCCGTCATAATCAATTTGTGCATTTTTTTCAAAATTTCCTTTTTGAGCTTTCATGTTATAGAACCCTCGTTCGCTAAATATGGTGTAATCTATTCCTTCTATGGTTGAGGGTCCATAGAAATAGGCGTAATCCACCTCTGTAAAATAGTCTAGCTGTTGCGCATTGACTTTGTATTCTGGGTTATCGATTTTGACGTTGTAGAGAAAACGATATTTGTTCTCATCCATAAAATAGATGCCTCTGTTACTTGTCAAGGTACTTTCTTCATCTACTATTTTTCCATAGCTATTGTAGAAGGCTTTATTGGCGATCCGATCCAAATACAAAGTATCCGTCTCTAAAGTCATGTCTGGTTTTTTTAGGACAACTTTTCCCCAGGCTTTGGCTTGTCGTGTTCCTCCTTCATACTCTATAAATTGACACGTCAGCTTGAGGCTATCTCCCTGGGTAAAAACAACCTCTCCTTGCGCTTTAAAAAAGTTGCGTTTAGCGTAAAAATAAGCACGGTCAGAGACAACCAGAGCCCCTTCATGAAATAGATGAACCCTTTGTGAGGTGTCGCTCAGTAGGATTGTTGCTCCTGGAAATCGTTCTTGATCTTGTTGGGAACTTCCTGCTTTTTGGATTTCAATAATTTTAGTCTCTTGAGCCCATGAGAAAGTTGTCACAAGCAAACTGAGACCAAAAGAAAACAAGGATTTCATAATCCAGTATGTTTAGCGGAAAATGGTTTGTTTGCGATCGGGTCCAACGGAAACAATTTTAATAGGGGTTTCCAGTTCTTTTTCTAAATAATCGATGTAGGATTTAAAATTGACTGGAAATTCTGTTTCATTGGTCATGGCGGTCAAGTCTTCTTCCCAACCATCGATTTCATTCCAAATGGGCTGGATGCTGGGATCTGAAAGATCAAATGGAAGATGAGCAACCGGACCATCCGAGGTGTTGTATGCGGTACATACCTTTAGGGAGGCAAAACCAGAGAGTACGTCTCCTTTCATCATCATCAATTGCGTGACTCCATTCACACGTATAGCGTATTTTAAAGCTACCAAATCCAACCATCCACAGCGTCTGGCCCGTCCTGTAGTAGCCCCAAATTCATGTCCTATTTTTCCCATCCGTTCTCCGTTCTCATCAAATAATTCGGTTGGGAATGGCCCGCTTCCTACTCGGGTAGTGTAGGCTTTAAAAATTCCAAATACATCTTGGATTGTGTTGGGTGCAATTCCAAGCCCTGTACAGGCTCCTGCTGCAGTTGTTGTGGAAGAAGTTACAAAAGGATAAGTGCCAAAATCAACATCCAATAGAGAGCCTTGTGCGCCCTCTGCAAGAATTTTCTTTCCCGCTTTTTGTGCTTGATGAAGATAGTTTTCACTATCAACAATCTGGCATTGCTTTAAGCTGTCTAAACTCGAAAAGAAATCTTTTTCCATTTCTTTCAAATCGTATTCCAAATCAACTTTATAGTTTTTAAGAAGCCGAATGTGCTTCTTTACAAGAGCTTGGTACCGATCTTCCCAGTTAACCGCAAGGATATCCCCCACACGAATGCCATTACGTCCCGTCTTATCCATATAGGTGGGGCCAATCCCTTTAAGCGTAGATCCTATTTTTGCTTTTCCTTTAGCTGTTTCAGAGGCAGCATCCAACAATCGGTGTGTGGGCAATATCAGATGAGCTTTTTTGGAGATTAAAAGCTTTTTAGTAAAGTCGATTTCAAAACTAGACAGTCCTTCGATTTCTTTTTTAAAGATCACAGGATCAATAACCACTCCATTACCGATGAGATTGATTGCTGTGGGATGAAAAATTCCAGAGGGAATTGTATGGAGAACATGTTTATGCCCCTCAAACTCAAGGGTATGACCCGCATTGGGTCCCCCTTGAAAACGGGCAATAATATCATAGGACTGGGTGAGAACATCTACTATTTTTCCTTTGCCCTCATCGCCCCATTGCAGGCCGAGTAATAAATCTACCATAGGGGTGTGTTGCTAATTGGTGTCTTGTTTTTTAGTGCCGTAAAAGTATAAAGAATGGTTGTGAATTTCGATATCAAAGATGTCCTCAATAGTTTTTTTTATTTGTTGAATACGTGGGTCACAGAACTCTTTAACTTCACCAGAATCGGTGAAAATGATATGGTCGTGTTGTCGATCAAAATATGACTTTTCATAGTGCGATTGGTTGGACCCACCAAACTGATGTTTTCGAACAAGTCCGCATTCCAAAAGAAGTTCAATGGTGTTGTAGAGTGTGGCTCGACTTACACGATAGTTTTTATTTTTCATATTCAAATAGAGCGACTCGATATCAAAGTGCTCTTGACTGTCGTATATTTCGTAAAGGATGGCAAAACGCTCTGGAGTTTTGCGGTGGCCATGCTTGTTGAGGTAGTTAACAAATACCTCCTTTACAATTTCTTGTGGGTTTTTGGTCTGAGTTGCCATAAAACAAATATAAGGTATCTCCCTTAATCCCGAATCACTTTTTCAATTCCTTGAAGCTTCTTTAAGTGATCTACTAACTTTTTGAGGATGGTTTTATTTTTGACACGAACACTAATTCTGCCTTCAAAAACTCCGTCTTCTGCTTCAAAAGATATTTTACTGATATCAACATGCATGGTGTTGGAGATAAGCTGGGTTACTTCGTTGACTAGTCCCATATTATCAATTCCAGATAAAATTAACTTTGCAGAGTACTCCTCTGCGGAGGAGTCCATCCAACGTGCATCAATGATGCGATAGGCATAGTTGGCATTCAAGGCAATGGCATTGGGACAATCTTTCTGATGTACTTTAATCCCGTCTCCCACAGTGACAAAACCAAAAACAGGGTCTCCTGGAATGGGATTGCAACAATGGGCTCGGCTATACGCCAGCATTTCTTTTTCTTTCCCAAACACCAATTTGTCATAGTTGGGAATGGGTTGCGTGTTCTTGGCTTGCCCTGTCCTTTTTTGAAAATTTCTAATTCGTTTTTTAAAAAAGGTCAAGAAGGTATTGGTGTAATCGCCTGCAAAATTCTTGATGTCTTTATTACTCAGCTTGCCAACCCCCACTTTATAAAATAAATCTTGCGACGTATTTACTTTAAAATACCTTACCATGTAACGGAGGCATTTGTCGTCCATCGTGACTTTTAGATGTTTGAGTTTGCGTCGAAGGGATTCTTTACCTTCTGAGGCGATTCGCTTTTTCTCTTCATTAAGTGAGGATTTGATCTTGGAGCGAGCCCTAGAAGTAATTACAAAATCTATCCAGTTGGCGGTGGGTTTAACACTATCTGACGTAATAATATCTACCTGATCGCCACTTTTTAACTGATAACTCAGAGGAACCAATTTGTTATTGACACGCGCACCTCTTGTTTTAATCCCAATTTCTGTATGTACATGAAAAGCAAAATCTAGAGCTGTTGCCCCTTTAGGGAGCGATTTTAATTCCCCTTTAGGAGTGAATACAAAAATTTCTTTCGAATAGAGATTCAGTTTAAAATCCTGTACAAAATCAACAGCATCTGTATTGTTATTTTCTAGCACCTCCTGTAATCGATCCAACCAGGTTTCTATTCCAATTTCTTTTTGTTCTCCTTGTTTGTACTTGTAGTGCGCTGCGTAGCCTCTTTCAGCAATTTCGTGCATTCGTTCAGAACGGATTTGTACTTCCACCCATTTTTGATCGGGCCCCATTACGGTAATATGTAAGGCTTCGTAGCCTGTGGATTTGGGCGCAGTGATCCAGTCTCTAAGTCGCGTTGGGTTAGGAACAAAATGATCCGTGATTATTGAGTATATTTTCCAAGCGATAAATTTCTCTTCAGCGGGATTCGATTTATAGATAACACGAATGGCAAACTTGTCAAAAATCTGCTCAAAGGGTACATTTTGTTTTAGCATTTTCTTGTGGATCGAAAAAATCGATTTGCTTCGCCCTTTTATTTCATATTTTGGTAATTCTTTATCGAGTGCGTCATGAACCAAATTGGTGAATGATTCGATATAGGCGTCTTGAACGACTTTATCTTCTTCAATATTAATTTTAATCCGATCGTACTGCTCTGGTTCGGTGTATTTGAAACCCAAATCCTCTAAATTTGTTTTGACGTTGTATAATCCGATACGATGGGCCAGGGGCGCATATATATACAAGGTTTCAGAAGCGATTTTCACTTGTTTGTATTCGGCCAGTCCGTCTAGTGTCATCATATTGTGAAGGCGATCCGCAATTTTGATAATAATCACACGGACATCATCGTGAAGCGTTAGCAACATTTTCCTGAAGTTCTCTGCTTGCAACGAAACGTCTTTATCTTTTTTAAGGTGAGATATCTTGGTCAAGCCATGAACGATTCGGGTAACGGTGCTGCCGACTAAGCGCTCCAAATCATCAAGCGTATAGTCGGTATCTTCCACGACATCGTGGAGTAGGGCGGCTGCAATGGAAGTGGCATCCAAGCCTATTTGTTCTGCTACAATTTTGGCAACACCTATAGGATGGAATATATAGGCCTCACCCGTTTTTCTACGTTGGGTTTTGTGGGCATCAACCGCTGTATCAAATGCGGTGCGAATTAGCTTTTTGTCAGCATTAGAAAGTGTTTGATAGCTAACGCGCAATAGTTCTTTATACTGCTGTGCAATTTCTTTATTCTCTTTTTCTGTGTCAATAGCTATCATCCTACACTAAGGTACCAATTTCGTGTCAAATCCTTGCTATTCCAATGCGCTGTAGATTAAAATTCCTGCAGCAACGGACACGTTAAGCGAGTCAATGGGAGGTTGCATGGGAATGCTAATACAGGCATCTGCCACCTCTAGCCACTGTGCCTGCAGGCCTTCAGCCTCGGTTCCAACTACAATAGCCCAGGGTGCCTTGTACTCACAGTCCGTGTAATTTATGCTGTTGTTATTCAAAACTGCTGCGGCTATAAAAAAAGAATGATTCTTTAAATAGGCAATCATTTTTTCTGAAGAATCCAATACTACTGGAATTGAAAAAATGCCTCCTAAACTGTTGCGAATGCTTTGGGGATTATATAAGTCCGTTTTGGGGTTGGCAATGAAAACAGCATCCATCCCCGCCCCAGCAGCTGTTCGCATAAGAGCACCAATGTTTCCTGGTTTTTCTGGGGCTTCAGCGACCAGTATTTTTGATTTTGGTGTTAAGTCTAGATTCTCAAGCCTCCAATGCCGTGTTTTGAAAACAGCTATTTCATTCTCGTTTCCACTGCGTTGACTGAGTGCATCAAAAAGTTCTTTTTTCAGTTCAAAAACAGCGCATTTATCACTGATGGGTTGGACAGATTCTTCTCGAAACCAACATTGCATTCTTTCATACCCATTGACCAAAGCGCGTTCAATTTCTCGTCGCCCCTCAACGACAAAACTATCTGTTTTTTTGCGTTCTCTCGGTCTTTGAAAGAGTCGAGCCAACTTTTTATATGCCTCGTTTTGACGGCTTTGTATCTTTTTTACTTCCATCATTTTGGTAAAGATCTAAAAAAAAGGAGCGTGTTTGACACGCCCCTTTTGTTGATTTTTTTGTATTGGAATTTCCAGTCAATTTACTTTTTCGCTGTAGCGCTGGTACAATTCGGTCTGATGGCTCTCTAAACTAATAGCCCTGCCATCAATATACGCATGGCTCAAAATATTGGTTCGCATGTCCAGCGCATCTCCTTTGGAAAGGAAAAAGGTGGCTCTTTTGCCTGCTTCAAGAGTTCCTATCTCATTTTCCAATCCCAATATTTTAGCGGGATTAGAGGTGAGTAAGGCAACGGCTTTTTCGTAAGGTACCCCGTAGGCAGCAAAACTCCCAGCATAGAAAGGTAAGTTTCGAGTATTCATTCGTTCCATGCGACCGCTCATTTCAATGGCAACAGTAATACCTGCCTCTACGAGTTTTGTTCCAAGCGTAAAGGTACTTTTCAGTGCTTCATCCTCATTGTACGGAAGCCGATGAGGCCTAGGTATTATCACTGGAATGTCATGTTGTTTTAGCAGGTCTAATTGTTTCGGGGCTTCGTGTGCTCCCACAAGGACAATCTTTTTGACACCCCATCCCATTAGTTGATCGATACTTTCTTCAATTTGTTCGCCGTAGTCGGCATGCACATAGAGGCTTTTGCTTCCATCAAATAATCCGCTCATGGCGGTATATGGAAGGTGTTTTGGATTTTGCTTTTCCCTATGGGCTTTAGCTTTGGTCATATAATCTGCTATGGATTGTACTTCTTTGGTGTATGAATCATTTCGTTTGAGAGTAGGATCTTCACCCAACCACCAACGGCCACGATAAAAGGGATTGGGCCAATGCAGATGAATTCCTTCATCGGCTTTCATCAAGGCATCTTCCCAATTCCAAGCATCAAGTTGCATAACCGAAGAGCTTCCGGAGATACGGCCTCCTCGTGGGGCTACTTGAGCCATTAATACTCCATTGGGGCGGACGCTTTCTACCACTTGAGACTCAGCATTGTAAGCAATAGCAGCTCTAATATGGGGCAGCATTTCTCCAAGTTCGTCTTCATCATCCGTCGCACGAACAGCATCAATTTCTACAAGGCCTAAGGTGGTATTCATTCCAATAAACCCCGGATAGGCGTGTTGTCCGTCGCTTTCAATAGTCTGGTCATAGCCTGAGGGAGCAGACCCTGTAGCACCTACATAAGTGATCACTCCATTGTCAAAACCGATTGCGGCGTTTTCGATCACAACTCCGTTACCGATGTGAGCAGTAACACCTTTGATTAGTATCGATTCGTTTTGAGGTGGAGCAGGAGTTTGTTGAGCTTGAATCAAACAGGGCACTAACAGGCTTAATAATATGATTTTTTTCATTGTAATTTTTTAGTCAAGGGTTTCACAGTGGAATTCTCTTTTCTGTGGATTCATCGGTGCTTGTGTGGTCATACCATTGTTAGCAGCTTGAACCATTTGGGCAATCAGTTCTTTCTTTTCTTCAGCGATTTTTTCCAGTTGTGTTTTGGCGCGTTCCGCATCATAATAGACAATTCCATCTACTAGTGTTTTTTCTGCTTTTGTATAAACAGACATGGGATGATCGGTCCAAAGAACCAGATCGGCATGTTTTCCGGCTTTAAGACTTCCGATACGATCGTCTAAGTGTAGCATTTTAGCTGGATTTAGGGTTACAAATTTCCAGGCATCTTCTTCAGAAATTCCACCGTATTTGATTGCTTTTGCAGCTTCTTGATTTAAGCGTCGAGACATTTCTGAATCATCGGAGTTGAAAGCTACATTGACTCCCGCACGGTGCATAATTGCTCCATTGTAGGGAATCGCATCTTTTACTTCATATTTATAGGCCCACCAATCGGAGAAGGTAGACCCCGCAGCCCCATGAGTTGCCATTTTATCAGCCACTTTATAGCCCTCTAGAATATGAGTGAAGGTGTTGATTCGAATACCAAAACGTTCCGCGACTTTCATCAGCATATTGATTTCACTTTGAACATAGGAATGGCATGAGATAAAACGATCACCTCTTAAAATTTCCCAGAGGGTTTCCATTTCTATATCGTAGCGCGGTTGGGTTGTGTATCTTTTCTGACGAGCTGATAATTGATTGTATTGTGTCCATTCTGTTCCGTATTCTTTAGCCCGTTGGAAATAATCCACAAATACTTGTTCCACGCCCATTCGGGTTTGAGGGAAACGATTGTAACTGCCCCAGTTGGATTGTTTCACATTTTCTCCCAAGGCAAATTTGATAAAGGGATCTGCATTGGGAAATAACATATTTTCAGCTGTTTCGCCCCACTTTAATTTGATTATTGCAGACCGTCCCCCAATAGGATTGGCAGAGCCGTGTAGAATCTGGATGGTCGTTACTCCTCCTGCAAGATTACGATAAATATCGATGTCGTCTGGGTCTACAACATCCTCTATAGTCACTTCAGCAGAAGAATTGTGACCCCCCTCATTAATGCTGGAGGCGGCAATATGTGAGTGTTCATCAATGATACCACTCGTGATATGTTTTCCAGTGGCATCGATCACAGTTGCTGTTGTATCGCTGAGATTGGTTCCCACGGCAATGATTTTCCCATTGCCAATCAGAACATCAGCATTGGACAAAACACCTTCTACTTCATTGGTCCAAACGGTTGCGTTTTTAAATAATATACGGACTTGCTGCGGTCTTTTTTTAAATCCAAATCCATTATTGGGATAGGAAGTAGTGGCTGGTTTGAAGACCAAAAAGCGTTCTTTATTTTCCTCTTCTTTAAGCGAGGCGTTCCACTGTATGGGGTCTCCAACAAAACCAATTCCTGTTCCTTTTAACATACCGGGTTGCTTTACCTTGGCTTCGAGTATTGCAGACAGACCTTCGGCATTACTTAAAGTTATATTCAGTTGTCCATCTTCGTATTTGATGGTATTTTCCCATTCCACTTCTCCCTCCATTACGGTGAGTTCAATTTCTTCTTCCTGGGTACTGTTTTCAAGTTCTAGTTCCAAAGCATGAGTATCCAATTGAAGAGTATAGGTTCCATCCAAATCCAACTGCTTAGCGTCATTGATACGGTGACGGTTCCCTTTGACATAATGGTCCAAAATTTTGGAATCCAGTTCAAAAAAAGGCCCTGAAGTGATGATAAAGTTAGCCCATGCTTTGGGTTTAATTATCCCTAAAGACTCACTTTGTCCGATCAATTTGGCAGGAACTGTGGTTAGTGAAGCAAGCGCTTGTTTTTCTGACAATCCATAAGCCACAGCGCGACGTAGGTTTTCAATAAAAGTATCGGGACTGTCTGCTCCATCCATAGTGATAGCAAATGGAATTTTAGCGGCTGCCACCTTGGCAGGATTGGTAGGAGCTTGATTCCAATCGCGCATTTGTCCTAAGGTGATTTTTTCTAAAAGGGCTGGATCGCTAACATCATACGGCTTGGGAAAATTCAATGGTAAAATCAAACTATTGCCATAGCTTTTCAAACTGTTTAGATGTTCGAATTCCTGACCACTCGCTTTAATGATCCAATTCTCTTTAAGATCGGTGCTAACTTTTGCAGCGCGGAGCACATTTAATTTATTGTTGGCTTCAAAAATTTTCGGTAGCGACCTTTGATTCAATACCGCTTCCAAGTCTAAATCTTTGGTTGGACTGTTTCCAGTTCTATACCAATTGGCGTCATGATATACTTGACGATGTAAGGCCATGGCTCCCATCACAGAACTGGGATAGGATTGGTTGGATTGTTTGCTTTTACTAAACGAATAATAAGCAGCGGATTGTGAAAGAAGTATTCGATCGTTTTCCGACTTTTCATCTGTGAGTGCTACAAGGACTCCTGTGCCTCGATGTATTCCGTCTTCTCTATGGGTATTCACAATACCAAAACCAGCTTCGCGATAAATTTTTGCTTCTTTTTCGTTGTAAGAATAATCTGAAATGGCTTGGTAGTCGCCAAGGATATGATCATTCCAATAGCCCCCTTCTTGGTTGGCTTTATATTGAGTGCTTCGACCCCGAGTCGTTTTGGGATCAATTTCATCTATTCCAAAGCTAGTGTATAAGTCAATAAACGAAGCATATACGTGTTGACCAGGAAGGGAACGAACTACCGAATTCTCAGGAATTTTTACTTGACTACCAGCAGCCACCACTTTTCCATCCCGAATCAATAAAGTCCCATTTTCAATAGTTTCTCCCGGTTGAGGATGTAAAGTAAGCTCAGTAAAAGCCTGAAAATGACTTTCTTTTGTCTTGGTTCCCAAATTGGTGGGGTAATAGGTTTGACCCACAACACTTAGGCTCATCATTAGAAAGACACCTAATAGATAATTTTTCATATATGAATTTTTCAAAAAATAAAGGTAATAATCTTTATCTAATAGAGCTCTTTAGAGTTTTTGACGATTGGCAACCAAAAGGGCTACCACTTGACTGTAGGATTTTCTTCCGGCTGCTTGACCGTTGGCTTTTAAAAACCGATCATAAATTTTATTCACCAAAGGTTGGAGGGGGTTTTGATAGGCCTTCCAGAAGTCCTGTTGCTGTTGGTATTCTTTTATGATGCCAGGGTGTAGGTTTTGTTTATAGATTTCGGCTCTTTTGGGGTGGAGTTGATGAAGCGTACTCCAACAATACCTTAAAGCAAAGCTAAAAGCCGCATAGCGGATGTAAGAATTTGGGTGCTTATAGGTGGTTGTAAAAGCATGAAAATTTGCTTCTTCTTCAGCAGCTATTCCTTGTTGATGCGCTTTTTCATGGGCTGCTGTGAGGATGAAAGATAGAGTAGGAAGTCTGCCGTTTACTTGTGCTTCTCCGGTAAAAGGGTTGAGGTAACCAGCATAACCCATATAGCTTAGTGGTAGGCTCCATAGTGAGGTTTTGGTGGAAGGAGCATCCAAAAGCCGAAGATAGTCTTCTTTTTCTAGTGGAAAGTCTACAGTTACACTGTCCGACTTACTTAAGCTGTTGTGCAAACTATTGATTCGAAAAAGTAGCGTGTCAATCGTTTCCACTAAAGCCTGTTCACTGTACTCTAGTGTAATGTTTTGTTGAGACGCCATGCTGCTTTGGTGGTAATTAAGCCCCCAACTCAATTGAAAGAACAAATGGATAAGCGCTAAAATTCCTAAGCTCTGAAAGAAGTACTCCCAAGGTTTTAAAAAAAGAGATTTTCCTTTCGAATAGATAAAGAACAATGCACCCAAGAACAACCCCAAGTAGCATAAATCACCAAATGAAAAGACCAAGCGTTCTACAAAATAAGTTCGGAAGAATTGCCACCAGGGATATAATCCTTGGGTGTAGTAGCGATCTACCCACTCGGGGTGTTGTTGACACCACCACAAAAAAAGCCACTGCGGGATCCAAGAAAGAACCAGTATCGCAGTGGTTGTATGTCTCATGGGTATTTAGTCTTTCAGGACTTCAACCACTTCAATTTCAAAAATAAGATTGGATTTGGGTGGGATCCCTCTTGATCCCCGATCACCATAAGCAATGTCAAAAGGTAAAAAGAGAGTTGCTTTGTCTCCTTGACGGAGTTTACGCAGTCCTTCTTTAAATCCAACAATCATTTGTCCAGTATCAGAAACATTCACAGGGATGGGTTGGTATCCTCCAGCGGCAGCACGGGCATTATCAAGTAAGTCAAGCGCTTTGGCTGTTTCCATTTTACTCGTTTCCAACAAGCGACCGTCTTCAAAATAAACCGCATAGTCTACGATTCCTTGGTAACTGGATGTCACTTTAGGGCCACTTCCTTTTTCAGTTATCAGATACTGCAAACCTGATTTTGTTTTTTCAGCTTTGGCTCTTTGGACTTCAAATTTTGCTACGGTTTGTTGATTGATTTCAGCTCTTTTCTCAGCGACCAATTCTAATTCTTCTTGTTTTACACGAAGAACTTCGGCATAGACGGCGGGGGCGTCAAATCCCTTGGCCATTTTCCCTTTACGGATAATATTGAGTCTTTTGATAGTGTCGTTTGTGGCAATGCTGTCGACCACGGCTTGGCCTTCGCGGACTTTACCAAACACCGTATGTTTTCCATCCAACCAAGGTGTAGCCTTGTGGGTAATAAAGAATTGGCTTCCATTGGTCTCTGGTCCTGCATTGGCCATTGAAAGAATCCCCGGTCCCGAATGAGAAAGATCCGTTATTTCATCGG
Source organism: Flavobacteriaceae bacterium (assembly GCA_003533785.1). GTDB lineage: Bacteria > Bacteroidota > Bacteroidia > Flavobacteriales > Flavobacteriaceae > UBA11891. The sequence goes on along the minus strand of DQCR01000031.1, from coordinate 1,103 downwards.
GGAAACGATATCCTGGCCCTCCAGAACCGGTCGCAGTGGGGTCGCCTCCTTGAATCATAAAATCTGGAATGACACGGTGAAATAGCAACCCATCGTAATAACGCTTATTTAGAAAGTTTTCGCTCGCTTCCGGGTGTTCTCCTTCTGCCAAGGCAACAAAGTTAGCTACCGTCATCGGGGTTTTTTCCATTTCCAACTGCAGAAGAATAGTACCGCGATTCGTTTCTATTTCGGCATAAATTCCTTCTTCAAGATTGGGGTAGTTGGAACTACAGCCAACCACGAAAAACGATACAATTGCAAAGATAAAAATGAATGAGGTTTTTCTCATGATGTAATTTTTGTTAATGATAATAATTTTATGGTAAATCGTAGGGGTTGATTGCTACCAATTTTTTCGAAATCACCTTGATATCCATAACACAAATAAGAGGGAAATAAAAAAACAGCTTTTTGGCCTACTCGAAGTACTTTGGCTGCTTCGCGGAGCGCTGGTAAATAGTCTTCTTGATCGACTAGAAAGTGGACATTACCCAAGCTTTTTTCATCATAAAGAACATTTTTGTTCAAATCTTCAATGCGATAAGAAAGAACTACTTCCTGCCCTTTTTGCGGTAGGGGGGTAGTGACATTTGCCTTTTCGACCATGGCATACCAGAAACCTTTATTAGAATTTTGATAAACCATCTCGGGTTCCGCTTTTCGAATTTGCTCGAAAAGCTCTTGTTCAACAGCAATGCGAGCTTTATTTCGCTGGGCGGATTGATTTAAAAACAATTGTTGCTTTTTATTGATCGGCCTGCGCGGGTTTGGTTCTTGACAGGCACCGAGAAGCCCCGCCAACAGTAAGAGTATCAAAGTAGGGAATTTCATTCAAAGTGATTTTTCCATTCTTGTATGGCGGCAACCAAGCGGTCTTGAGTAGTTTCCATAGTATCGAAAGAAACCCCACCAGCAGCATTTTTGTGTCCTCCTCCGCGAAAGAAAGTTTCTGCAAAAGTATGGGCTGGGAATTCTCCCTTGGAGCGGAAAGACATTTTGATTTTTCCTTCTCTTCGATTCTCAATTAGGATCACGGCCAATTGTATCCCTTTTAGGCGCAA
>DQCR01000058.1 GCA_003533785.1 Flavobacteriaceae bacterium | reverse complement strand
GTGATTATTGCTACTCCATGTCCTCTTAAATCCATCACTAATTCGCTATTGTTTTTAGGTAAGTATTCATTTGTTCAAAAAAAAGTTTAGGAGATTTATCGGGCAGACTAAAAATCAAATCGTTTAAACGACGGTCTACCTCTGAAAAGCCCACTCGAAACTTGCTTTTAGTTCGCAATGATACAAGTTGCAACTGTGGAAGATTTTCTGGAAAGTAATTAATCAATAGGTCAAAATTCTGTTCACAAAAATGTGCAACAGCAGGTGAAGGTTTTCCCATCAGTAGAATATCCTTATCTCCAAAGGAATTGGTGGTAGTAACCACATTTTTGGGTATCGAGGCGTCATATTGTAAAACAGTAATCCGACAAGCTGCATATCCAGCGTTTTGCAATTCTTTCTGGATCAACTCCGGACTCAATAATGATTTACTGTCAATCAAAACACCTATTTTTTTTATTTCCTTGGGCTTATGAATTTTACGTTTCCCCTGAAGCACCAGCTCGTGCGAAACTGTTCGCTTAATCATTTTAATTTGGATCCAATCAAATAGTTTCATATCAAAAATAGGCTAAGCCCCTTGCAGCTAGTGTAAATCTATTATTTTATTATAATTTTTCAACTCAATGTTACAAATATAACATCAAGAAGTGGTTTCTATCAAGATCACTAGTTGGTCTTCGCTAATAATAGGAATATTTAAGCTTTCTGCCTTTTCCTTTTTGCTCGGACCCATTCCTGCGCCAGCTACGATATAGTCAGTGTTTTTAGATACGCTACTGACAATTTTTCCTCCACGAGATTCGATTAAGGTTTTAATTTCAGAGCGTTCAAACTTTTCAAAAACACCCGATACAACAAATTTCAACCCTGCCAATTCATCATGAAGGGGTTCAGAGCGGGTTTCTATTTCAAATTGCAGTCCCAAACGTTTCAATTCTAATATCTGATTCCAGTGCTTCTCATTTTGCAGAAACTGATAGAGACTTTGGGCGATGCGTTCTCCTATTTCATCGACTTCTATTAGGTCTTCTAAAGTAGCGTTTTTTAAATTTTCAATCGATTTAAAATATTGTGTCAGGGTTTTGGCTACCGTTTCCCCAACAAAACGAATGCCTAGGGCAAACAATACCTTTGGAAAGGGTTGTGTTTTTGAAGCCTCAATCCCTTGGAAAAGATTTTGTACGGATTTTTCTGCCATACGTTCCAACCGCAATACCGCTGCAGGATCCAATTGATATAAATCTACAATGGTATGCAATAGATTGGCTTCATACAATTGGACGACAGTTTCACTTCCTATTCCTTCAATATCCATCGCCTTTCTAGAAATAAAATGTTGAATCTTTCCAACCAGTTGGGTAGGGCAGGTCATGCTGTTGGTGCAATAGTGTTGCGCTTCTCCTTCCGACCGCTCTAAGGGTGCATTACAATCAGGACAATATTCTATAAATACAACCGTATCCGATTCCAAACCCCTTTGTGATTCTGATACACTAACAATTTTGGGAATGATTTCTCCTCCTTTTTCGACGCGCACTACATCCCCCAAACGCAAGTCCAATTTAGCGATTTGATCAGCATTGTGAAGGGAGGCTCGTTTCACAGTGGTCCCTGAGATTAAAACGGGTCTTAAATTAGCCACCGGTGTAATGGCTCCTGTTCGACCAACTTGATAGCTCACCGACTCCAAAACCGTTTCAATCTGTTCGGCCTGAAATTTATATGCTATTGCCCAACGTGGTGACTTGGCTGTGTGGCCGAGTACTTTTTGAAGGGGCAATTCATTTACTTTAATCACCACACCGTCAATTTCATATGGCAATTTCGATCGTTGTTTTTCCCAATGATCGAGGTAGGCAAAAACCTCCTCAATATGGTGGGCATGCTTTGCGCTATCAGGTACTTTAAACCCCCATTTACGTGCTTTTTCTAGGGCTTCGAATTGTGTATGGATCGGCAAGGCGTCACCTGCAAGGGCATAAAGGAAACAATGGAGGCCCCGCTTGGCAACTTCATGACTGTCTTGAAGTTTCAAACTTCCAGAAGCCGTGTTACGTGGATTCATATAGGGGGGCTCCCCTTTGGATTCCCGTTCTTGATTCAATCGTTTAAATGCTTCCCAAGGAAGTACTATTTCTCCTCTAATTTCAAAATAATCAGGAGGGTTTCCTTGCAATTGAAGTGGAATTGTTGGTAAGGTTTTCAAGTTTTGAGTAATCTCATCCCCCTGTTGTCCGTCGCCTCTGGTAATTCCCTGAACGAATTGTCCTTTTTCATAGGTCAAACTAATAGAAGCCCCATCATATTTGAGCTCGCAGGTATAGGTCATTAAGGTCCCCTCGCCTATGATTTTTCGGATTTTTGTCACCCAGTCTGAAAGTTCCTCTTTGGAATAGGTATTGTCCAAAGAATACATAGGATAGCGATGCGACTTAGTTTCAAAGTTTTTGGTGATCCCCCCTCCTACACGTTGGGTAGGTGAATTAGCATCAAAAAATTCTGGATGAGCAGCTTCCAAATCGGCTAGTTCTTTCAATAATTGATCAAATTTTTGATCGGATACGATGGGACTATCAAGGATATAATACTGGTGGTTGTGAGCGTGAAGATTTTCGCGAAGTTGATGGATTCTATGCTTAATATTTTCTTTCATCGCTGACAACAGAGCATTCGTTTTTTATCAAAAATATCCTTTCTCAATTCGACCTTTTTAAAACCAAAAGATACTACCATTTCTCCCAATTCATAATAAAACATTGGGTTAATTTCTAGATAAACCCTACCGTTTGGACGTAGCTTTTTTTGTGCCATCTCCATGATTTTTTTATAATAGAAAAGAGGCTCACCTTCTGGAGTAAATAATGCCAAATGTGGCTCATAGTCTAAAACGTTTGCCCGCATGTGTTTTTTTTCCTCAGCGGTCACATAGGGTGGATTGGATATGATTATATCGAAGTTGGGTAAGGTTTTTGGGAGTGCCTTGATATCGGCCAGAAGCCAGTCCAATTCAAGGCTTAAATTTTGGGCATTCTGCTTAGCCAAGTCCAAAGCCTCGGGAGAAACGTCTAGAGCATGAAGAATCCAATTAGAGCGAGCCTTTTTGAGAGCCAAAGCTATGCAACCGCTACCAGTACCAACATCTAAGACAACCCTGTCCTTTGAATCTGTAGATTCCAATACCCAAGCAACAAGTTCCTCGGTTTCGGGACGAGGAATCAGCGTGTGTGAGTTTACCTGCAAATCCATTCCCATAAAAGAGGTGTGTCCTAGTATATATTGGAGGGGTTCGTTATCGAGTAAACGCGATAAGGCAGTTTCCAAAAGGCTCTCCTCTGGCAAATTTAACTCCCGGTTGGGATGCAATCCAAGCGTAGTTGTTCCCCATCCAAAAAAAACATCAATCAACTGCTTGAAATAAAATCTAATTGCATCAACCTCGCATCTATCTTGCAGCTGCACTTGATATTTATTATGCCACTCAATTAGGGTCATTTAAAGATTTTTTAGCATCCAAACAGAGCAATTACTATGTCCCGTATTTCCTATGGGTCCTTCAATATATTCAAAACCTTTTTTCTGATAAAGTTTTTGGGCTGCTTGCATATTGGGCATCGTCTCGATATAGCATTTTTTAAATTGTTGGGCTTGGGCAAAAGTCAAGCAATGTTCAATCATCAGATCGCCCCACCCCTTTCCACGAGCGAGAGGACTGAAATACATTTTTTGTAATTCGCAGATTTCTGGCGAACCGTCTCTTAGCGGAGACACTCCCGCTCCTCCCAGCAAAACACCCTCTGATTCAATCACAAAATAGGCACTTCTAGCTCTTTCATAGGCTTGGCACATAGCATCCAATTCAGGATCCTCGTATGCCGTTCCAGTTTTTGGAACTCCCATCTCAATCAAAACAGAGCGTAGCAGAATAGCCAGCTCTGTATTGTCTTTATTTTTGATATTGCGCAAGGTCATGTGCAGTAGTATGAGTAATTTTATCAATCAAGAATACAGCATTTGAGTAAAAAACTAAAGCATTCCGACGACATTTTTATGCAACGCTGTTTGCAACTAGCTATAAAGGGGTTGGGAAAAACCTACCCCAATCCGTTGGTTGGGTGTGTTATTGTGAACAAAGGTCGTGTCATTGGCGAGGGCTGGCATAAAAAAGCAGGTACCCCTCACGCCGAAGTCCATGCTATTGAATCGGTTGAAGAAAAAAATTTATTATCTGAATCCACACTCTATGTAAACCTTGAACCTTGCAATCACCATGGAAAGACTCCACCTTGTGTCGACCTTATTCTTAAACACAATATAAAAAGAGTAGTCATTGGCTCTTTGGACCCCAATCCGTTAGTTTCAGGAAGTGGAATGGAGCGACTTGAAGAAAATGGATGTCGCGTTAGTAAAGAGGTTTTAGCATCAGAGTGCGACTGGATCAATCGACGTTTTTTTACGTATCATCAAAAAAAGCGTCCCTACATAACTTTAAAATGGGCGGAAAGTATAGAAGGCTATATTGCTCCAAGTTCTTCCAATAAACGATCTGTTTTTTATTTATCAGATTCTTATTCCCAGCAGCTTGTCCATCGTTGGCGGAGTGAAGAGCATGCCATACTGGTAGGGAGTACTACCGTGAAAAAAGACAATCCAAAATTGAATGTTAGGCGATGGGCGGGGAACAACCCTATCCCTATTGTATTGGACCCCAATGATACGTTGGATGAATCAGACCATATAGTTGAAAACAAGAAAATGATTGCTATCACCCGTTCAATTATACCTCTCTCCAAGACTAATAATTCATTTGATTTGAATGAAGTACTTGCCTATTTATACCAACAAGGCATTCAATCCATTTTAGTGGAGGGTGGTTTATTCACGCTCCAACAATTCATCGACCATCATCTTTGGGACACAACACGCCTGCTAAAAACCCCTACATGCCTTTCAAATGGAGTTAAAGCTCCAAAATTTGGGGAAGCTCCCTACCAAAAAATATCTTTGGATAACGACGAATTATGGCTTTTTAAAAATATGGAGTAAGAGCTTTGTAAAGAGATTCTGGACATCGCCTGGGGCGCTGTCTTTGGGCGTCTAAAAAAGCTAACTTCGTTACTCCCTCGCATACTTGTTTTTGATGCTGGTTGTGTATTTGATAGGAAAATAATAACGACGCTGTGGGAGGAGCTTCCAAATGTACCGTCACTACTAGTTCATCATCGAAATAGCTTGGAGCTTTGAAAGCTACTTTGGCAGAGACGACTGGCAACCAAATGCCATTTTTTTCCATCTCTAGATAGGATATTTTAAGAGCAGAGAGCCACTCCAAACGAGCAATTTCAAAAAAACGAAGGTAATTGCTATGATGCATATAGCCCATTTGATCGGTATCTGAATATCGGACGCGTATGGGGTTTGTGGTATAAGCCAAAAGAGACAGGTTTTGTTTGAAGACTATCTTTTTTATGATGAAATTAGTA
>DQCR01000027.1 GCA_003533785.1 Flavobacteriaceae bacterium | reverse complement strand
TTGTTTGGAGTGAAGATCTTCCCAAAAAAGATATTTTAATTTACCACAATGGGCTAGAGTTTGAGAGAGAGTTTTTAAGTTGGATACCAAAGAAAGGATTTGAACTTAAGATTGGCAAAAAAGATGCAAAAAAATCCACGGTAAAGTGGGAATTAAATTCAAATAATAAGACTACTGATTTGTCAATAAGCGTCACCCCATATACTTCATCTAAAATACCAAAGGTATTTTACCCAATTATATTTCAGTTTCACATAAAACCAAAACTAAATAACTACTTGGACAATGTATTAATGGGATGCAAGTATCACTTAGAACAAAAAGCTAAAATTAATTTTAACCAATTTGGTTATAATAGTTGGTTTACAGTACGATAGCATATATAAATAAAATAATTTTTTTTGCTGTTTTATAAAATACCAAAAGGCATTTCATCAGAAATTACCGATTAAAGTCAAACACCATATTTTTTTGTAATTTTAGGTATAACCATAAATACATCTAATATGACTGAATTTGAAATTTACCAGCTAACTCAATTAGCTTTTATCAACAATGCCATTTTTAATCTCGTAGTTGTTGTTTTATCAGTTCTTGCTTTTTATTTGATTAGAAGAAGAGAGGAATTAAATTTACCCCCTTATTCCAAAATTGTAATGACAGCCTTTTGTGCTGCAGTCGTTTATTTTGGATTTTTAACACATGGATTCTTGACTAGTATCCAGAAAGGACTTTCTTTTCAACTCTCAGAGCTCAAAGCCTCCGGTGAAGCTATTTCTGCAACTGCTCAAAATTGGATCGATTATGTAGGTCACACTGTAGCAGATGGCCCACCATCAGTAATACCTGACCCACCTTACATTGTTTTTTGGTTGATTATCTCTTTTATGTTTGTTGGAGGCATTTGGTTTCCAAGGCCATCTAAAAAATAGAGCAGCTAAAATTTAAAAACAAAACCCGGTTATGGCCGGGTTTTTTTATATTTTAATGTGACTTAAACCGGATATGCTTTTGAAAACAAATGCCCCGATATGGATACCTGAAAAAAAGCAACTGCCAAATAATTCTATGAAAGCTTTTCAGGATTTTGTAGTTTCTGCTACAGGGGAGGAGTTTTCTGATTATTCTGATTTCCATAATTGGTCAATCTCTGAACTCTCTGGCTTTTGGGAATGTATTGCTAACTTTTTCGAGGTCCAATTTGACACCCCATTTAAAATTGCTGTACGTCCCGGTATACCATTTTATCAAACCAAGTGGTTTACTGATGCTACAGTAAGTTATACCCATCATATAGAACGAAATTTTAACCATCTAAAACCTGTAATTTTTTACCGAAATGAAAAGCAAGATGATACGACAGTCACTTGGAATGCACTATTTAAAAAAGCTAAAGAAATTCAAGATTACCTGCTAAAAGCTGGAATTAAAAAAGGAGATTGTGTGGTAGGGTATCTTACGCATCACCCTGTTACCATAGCAGCCTTTTTTGCTGTTAATTCACTGGGTGCAATTTGGAGTTGCTGTTCTCCTGACTTTGGTGTGGAAAGCGTATTGAATCGTTTTGGACAGCTTAATCCTAAAATATTGTTTGCTATGAGTGAGTATTCATACAATGGCAACAATTTTATTTTAAAAGAAAAAGTTGAGGCTCTTAAACAGGGTCTACCAAATTTAGAAAATACGTTAGTTTTTGATACCGACTTTTCTTCATGGGATTTAACTACTAGGGAAATCATTCCTTTAAAACCGTTATCTGTTTCTTTTGATCATCCCATTTGGGTTCTTTTCTCCTCAGGGACTACAGGCCAGCCTAAGGCGATAACGCACCGTACTGGGGGAATGCTGTTGGAACAGTTCAAAGCCTTGTCATTGCATCAAAGTGTAGCGGAGGGAGAGCGCTTTTTTTGGAATACTACAACCGGATGGATGATGTGGAACTATGCTTTGGGTTCTTTATTATGTAATGCTGTTTTATGTATATATGATGGATCACCATCATACCCTGATTTGGGAGTACAATGGCGTTTTGCAGCCGATAAAAAAATAAATCATTTTGGTCATGGCGCTCCTTTTCTGATTCAAAGTATGAAAGACCAAATTAAGGCCGTAACCCAGTCTGAATTACCTCAAATAAAAACCATTGGCTCAACTGGAGCACCCCTTTCGGAAGCTGCATTTGTCTGGTTGCAAGATCGATTACCCAATGCACAAATAATCTCCTTAAGTGGAGGGACTGATGTGTGTTCCGCTTTTTTAGGAGGACATCCCCAACTTCCTGTGTATGCTGGCTATCTTCAGTGTGCTATGCTTGGAGCTGCTGTAGAAGGATGGAATCCAGAGGGAGAACAGGTCTGGAAGGAGAAAGCCGAGTTGGTTCTTACCCAGCCCATGCCATGTATGCCTCTATACTTTTGGGGGGACACTAACAAAAAGAGATACAACGCAAGTTATTTTGAAAAATTTGAGAATGTATGGACACATGGTGATTGGATTTATTACCACCCTAAAAGAGGCATTCAAGTTCTAGGACGATCTGATGCTACTCTAAATAAAAATGGGATAAGAATAGGCACTGCAGAATTATATAATGCATTGGATTTACTTCCTGAATTAGAAGATCACTTGGTTGTAGATTTGCCGACTTCTAAAAGTGGAGGCTCCTGGTTGCTTCTATTTCTTGTGGGTCCAGCTAGCTTAGATGATGTTTTAAAAAATAAAATCAGAAAACATCTCAGAGAGCACTGTTCACCACGTCATATACCCGATCAGATGATTCTTATTTCAGAGATTCCGTATACACTTAGCGGAAAGAAACTTGAAATTCCTGTAAAGAAAATACTCCAGGGGTCAAGACCAGAAAAGGTAGTGAGCTCAGGGGCTTTAAAAAACCCAAAAAGCATAGCGGAATTTGTAGCGATCCGAGATCAATTATTCTTGGGCTAGTACCTCTTCAATTGCATTTTCGATCATAGGTTCCAAAACTTTATATCCCTCAATAGTTAAATGAACACCGTCATCAGAATAAATTTCATCCATTCCGTTGCGACCATTGCTCAAAGCTGAAAAATAATCTAAGTAATACACTTCATTTGCTTGGGCATAAGTAGAGAGAATCTGATTGAGTGCTGGGATTTTGTTTTTGGGGTCTTTTCCCCGCTGCCAAGGATAATCTTCGGCTGGAAGTACAGTACAAAGAATCACTTTAACATTGTTGGCGCGTGCGATTTCACACATCGATTTTAAATTGTTAGCAACTCTATTCACTGTGGTGGGGCCTGTGTTTTCTGCAATGTCATTTGTACCCGCCATAATGGCTACAACCTGGGGCTGAAGGGCAAGAACATCCTGACGAAAACGGACTAACATCTGCGGCGTGGTTTGACCACTTATCGCTCTGTTAACATAGGGTTTGCCTTCAAAAAATTCAGGGCGAATCGTTTTCCAGCTCTGTGTGATAGAATTGCCCATAAACACGACACGATCTTCATTTTGGGCAGGAGGAGGCAGCGCCGAATTTGCTTTGACATAATAATTAAGTTGTGGCCAATCTGGAAGGGTATATCGGTAGTGGTAGTCTTGTGTTTTAGTTTCCTTACATTGGGTAGAGAGAACAACATATAGAACAATAAATGTTCCCTTGAGTAGTTTTTTCATATTCAAAAGGTAAATCTTTAAGTGATGAATTCTTTTTCTTTTTTAATTGTTACAGAAGAAGGATGTAGGAGGGTTTCGGCCAACCCCTTGGTTTTTGGCAGCTCGTAAACAAAGAAATATTCTAAAGTATCCAATTTGCTTTCATAAAAAGAAGATTCATGTGAGTTGTTGCCTGTAATCAGCGCTCGTTTGGAAACAACTCCGATCTCCAGCCAGGACCACCCAACGAGAATTAAACTAAAAAACTCCATAAATACTGAGGCATCGGCTAGGAAACGTTCGTAATCTCCTTTCATAGCAAAGGGGGCCAGATGATTAAGTACTTCTTGGGTACGTTGCAGTTGTTCTTCCAATTGTTTTGCCCACACTTCCATCCCAGGAATTTGAGAAGCTGCGTTGAGGGTTTGAGTGATTTCAGCCATTAAAAGTTGCGCCCCTTCTCCATCATTCAGCATCATTTTACGACCCAGTAAGTCTTGCGATTGAATTCCTGTCGTGCCCTCATAGATGGAACAAATTCGTATATCGCGATAGTATTGCTGGAGGATAAAATCAGAACAAAAACCATAGCCACCCAGTACTTGAAGACCGTTATTTATAGAATAGATGCCTGCTTCTGAAGGGTAGGTTTTTACCACCGGAATGATCATTTCCAATAAGCTGTGGTACTTGTGTTTTTCATTTTCTTCTGAGCTAGTGTGTTGGAGGTCGTGGTATTTTGCCGCTTTAAAAATCAAATTCATTGAGCCTTCAACCATGGCTTTTTGAAGCAACAACATTCGTCGCACATCGGGATGTTCAACGATAAGGCTTTGTTTTTGTTTTAGGTTTTTAGTGCCATCCGAGGCCAGCTTCCGTCCTTGTGGGCGTTCATTGGCATACTCTAAAGAAGCATAGTAGGCTCCCGATGCAATAGCCGAAGCAGTTCTTCCCACAGCAATTCGAGCGCCATTCATCATGAGAAACATATAATGCAGTCCTTTGTTGGCTTCTCCCACGAGATAACCCTGACAGTCATCGTGGTCGCCAAAGCCGAGGTGAGTGGTACAATATCCTTTTTGACCCATCTTTTGAAAATCGGCCACAGTAGTTACATCATTGAAGACCAACTTATTATTTTTATCAAGTCGTTTTTTGGGTACCACAAACAATGAGATTCCTTTGGTTCCTGCAGGCGCTCCTTCAATACGTGCCAAGAGCAAATGCACGATGTTGTCAGCGTACTGGTGATCACCCCCAGAAATAAATATTTTTTGACCACTTATCTTATAATATCCCCTTTCATCAGGGGTTGCTTTAGTGACTATATCGGACAACGAGCTACCTGCTTGTGGTTCAGTGAGGCACATCGTACCGCCCCATTCGCCGGAAAGCATCTTGGGAGTGTATTGATTTTTGAGGGTTTCATTGCCAAATTCAATAATTAGTTCAGCGGCACCTGAAGTTAGGCCTGCATAACCAGGTAGGTGATTATTTGCCGCATCCAAAATATAACTGGCTGCGGTATTGACCAAGAGTGGAATTTGCAAACCACCGTCTTCATAGTTGAAAGGCGCTGCAATCAATCCCATTGCGCCTCCTTCCTTCATCATTTTTTCTACTTGAGGGTGCACCTCAATACACCCTTTGTGGTAGCGAGCGGGTTGTTCATCCATCTCTTTGAAGTAGGGGAACAATTCTTTATCTGCAAATTGCTTCACTGCATCCAGAAATAAATTTACCGACTCGGGATCGTGATCTTGATACGTGTTTTTTTCTAGGACTGTATGCACCAGTTGAACCGCATTCATAAAAAATTTAACCGTGGAAAGGTCTACATACTTCGTTGCCATAATTTAGATCTCATATTTAATTAATCGTCCGCTAGTTGGGCTTAATTAGACTAGGCAAGGGTAAGATACATTTTAATTTAATATCGAACTGAAAATATAAACGACAGAACCTCTATGTTTTTTGTACTTTGTGAGGATATATCAGTTAAATCAGCGATAAAATGGCATCTAAATCTAAATCAAATAATGCGAGAGACTACTGGAGAAGAAACCTCCGTTACTTATTTGTACTTCTTGGAATTTGGTTTGTGATCTCCTTTGGTGCTGGGATCATTTTCCGTGAATCACTCGACTCAATTCAACTTGGTGGGTTCCCATTGGGTTTTTGGTTTGCCCAACAAGGAGCAATTTATGTTTTTGTGATATTGATCTTTGTGTATGTTCGATTGATGAACAAGTTGGATCAAAAACATGGATTTGACCAAGATTAATTTCATACCAACATGGAAAACGTTCAAATATGGACCTACGTTTTAGTAGGGATTACTTTTAGTTTGTATATCGGAATTGCCATCTGGTCTCGGGCCGGATCCACCAAAGAATTCTATGTTGCAGGGGGAGGTGTTTCTCCGCTTGCCAATGGGATGGCAACTGCGGCGGACTGGATGTCAGCGGCTTCTTTTATTTCAATGGCTGGTCTCATTTCATTCATGGGTTACGACGGTGCCGTTTACTTGATGGGATGGACAGGAGGCTATGTGCTCTTGGCTCTTTTATTGGCTCCGTATCTTAGAAAATTTGGAAAATTTACTGTTCCGGATTTTATCGGAGAACGCTACTATTCCAAAACAGCCAGAATTGTTGCCGTGCTCTGTGCACTCTTAGTTTCGTTTACCTATGTAGCGGGTCAAATGCGTGGTGTTGGAGTAGTATTTTCACGTTTTTTAGAAGTTGATATCAATACAGGGGTCATCATTGGGATGATAATTGTTTTGTTCTATGCCGTTTTGGGTGGGATGAAAGGAATTACCTATACCCAAGTAGCTCAGTATTGTGTTTTGATTTTTGCTTTTATGGTTCCTGCCATATTCATTTCAATACAAATGACGGGAAACCCTATCCCTCAATTGGGCATGGGATCGAAAGGTACAGATGGGATCTATTTGCTTGAAAAACTAAACGGGTTATCGACGGAATTGGGGTTTGCTGAGTATACCCAAGGGTCTAAATCCATGATCGATGTGTTTGCTATTACCGCAGCATTGATGGTTGGAACGGCAGGACTGCCCCATGTGATCGTTCGCTTTTTTACGGTAAAACGAGTGAAAGATGCTCGCAAATCAGCGGGCTTGGCGTTATTATTCATTGCCATCCTCTACACAACAGCCCCTGCCATAGCAGTTTTTGCTCGCACCAACCTTATTAATACTGTAAGCGGAAAGGCCTATAGCGCCATGCCCATATGGTTTTCTAACTGGGAAAAGACCGGTCTTCTCCAATACAATGATAAAAACGGAGATGGGAGAATAAATTACTCTGCAGATGCTGCCAATAATGAGTTGTTTGTGGATCGAGATATAATGGTATTGGCCAATCCTGAAATTGCAGATTTACCTCCTTGGGTAATCGCTTTAGTTGCCGCAGGAGGGTTGGCAGCAGCCTTATCTACAGCCGCAGGACTTCTATTGGTGATTTCCTCTTCGGTGTCTCACGATTTGATAAAAAATGTTTTCAACCCTAAGATAACGGACAAGCAGGAACTTCTTGCCGCAAGACTTTCCGCAGTTGGAGCTGTTTGTGTTGCTGGATATTTTGGGATTAATCCGCCAGGCTTTGTTGCTGCAGTGGTGGCCCTAGCCTTTGGACTTGCTGCAGCATCCTTTTTTCCAGCCATAATCTTGGGCATTTTTTATAAAAAAATGAATAAAGAAGGGGCTATTGCAGGAATGATCGTAGGGATTTCACTAATGGTATTCTACATGCTAAAATTTAAATTTGGGCTTTTTGACGGAGGGAAAGATGCCGTTGCAGGGCTCAAGTCCCAATGGTGGTTTGGAATTTCACCAGAAGGATTTGGTACCGTAGCGATGTTGGTGAACTTTGCTGTTTCGTTGGTTTTTAATCAATTTACTGCTGGAGTTCCAGAACCCGTTCAGCAAATGGTAGAGAAAATTAGAATTCCAAGCGGTGCTGGAGAGGCCACACATTAATATTTGATATCTTAGTGCGGAGCGCATCCATCGCAGGCAGAATTAGAATAACGTATAAGATGAATACATACCATATTAAAAACTTGGAAGAATACTTTCAAGCCTACCGAGAATCAGTTACAGAACCCGAAACCTTTTGGGGAACCATTGCGGAAAAAAACTTTAGTTGGCATAAAAAATGGAACCGAGTACTATCCTGGGATTTTAATACACCCGAAGTCAAATGGTTTGAAGGAGCTCAATTGAACATAACAGAAAACTGTATTGACAGACACCTTTCGGAACGCGCTGATAAAACAGCCCTGTTATTTGAACCGAATGACCCCAAAGAACCTGCTCAACACATCAGTTACCAACAACTTCACGGACAGGTCAATAAAATGGCCAATGTTTTAAAAGGTCAGGGGGTGAAGAAAGGAGATCGGGTGTGTATATATCTTCCGATGATACCAGAATTAGCCTTTGCTGTTTTGGCCTGTGCCCGGATTGGAGCGATTCATTCTGTTGTATTTGCTGGGTTTTCTGCAACAGCGTTATCGACCCGTATTAACGATTGTGATGCTACTATTGTTCTAACTGCTGATGGTTCATTTAGAGGTAATAAAATAATAGACCTTAAAGCAATAGTTGATGTTGCTCTCACCCATTGTTCGCAAGTATCTTGTGTTTTGGTCGCCGAACGGACTGGTAATGCTATTGCAATGGTTCCAGGACGGGACCTAGCTATGGCGCCACTACTCCAAAAAGCAAGTTCGGAATGTGTCGCTACGGTGATGGAGGCGGAGGATCCGCTTTTTATTCTGTACACTTCAGGCTCCACAGGAAAACCCAAAGGGATGGTGCACAGTTGTGCTGGGTATATGGTTTACTCTGCACATACATTCAAAAATATTTTTCAATACGAAGAGGACGACGTTTATTGGTGCACGGCAGATATTGGCTGGATAACGGGACATTCTTATATCCTTTATGGCCCGTTGGCTAATGGTGCAACAACAATTATGTTTGAAGGGGTTCCGTCCTACCCCGATTTTGGCCGTTTTTGGGAAATTGTAGAAAAGCATAAGGTGAATCAATTTTATACGGCGCCCACAGCCATACGAGCTTTGGCTAAAGAAAATATTGAATTCGTTGAAAAATACGATCTCAGCTCTCTCAAGGTCCTGGGAACTGTTGGAGAACCGATTAACGAAGAGGCCTGGCATTGGTATGATAATGTAATTGGAAAGAAAAAAAGTCCAATCGTTGATACGTGGTGGCAAACAGAAACAGGGGGGATAATGATCTCACCAATTCCATATTGTACTCCCACCAAACCCACTTTTGCAACACTTCCTTTTCTGGGAATCCAACCCGCTCTTATGGACGAAAACGGTAACGAAATCGAAGGGAACCAAGTAGAAGGGCGTTTGTGTATCAAGCATCCTTGGCCCTCCATTGCGCGATCCATCTGGGGCGATCACGAACGCTATCGACAGACGTACTTTTCGGCCTACCCAAATCATTACTTTACTGGTGACGGCGCATCACGAGATGCCGTAGGATATTATCGAATTACAGGACGGGTGGATGATGTCATCATTGTTTCGGGACACAATTTGGGGACAGCCCCCATTGAAGACGCGATTAATGAACATTCGAAAGTCGCTGAGTCTGCTATTGTTGGTTTTCCTCATGATATAAAAGGGAATGCTCTTTTTGGATATGTCACCCTGAAGAAAGAAGCTTCAGAAAAAGAACAAACAATACTTCGTAAGGAAATTAATGAATTGATCGCAGATAAAATAGGGCCTATTGCTAAATTGGAAATTATCACTTTTGTTCCAGGACTTCCCAAAACCCGCTCGGGTAAAATTATGCGCCGCATCTTGCGTAAGATCGCTCATAAAGAGGTATCCAATTTGGGTGACACCTCCACTTTGCTAAATCCTGATATAGTCAATCAGATTCGCGAGATCGTTGGGGTTTGATTCAAAACAATTTTTTTTCGTTGCTCAGTTATTGCTTGTATGTAGTAATGAAGGCTATTGATTTCCTAACTTCCTAGTCCATGGATGTGGGAAACATACCATTTTTGAGTTGGTTGTTGGCTGGATTAGGTGCCTTTCTTTTGGGTGTGGGTAAGTCTGGAATCAAAGGAATTGCTGTATTTATTGTCGTTCTTTTTGTGTATGCTTTTGGAGCTCGAACGTCTACGGGGATAGTAATGCCCCTTCTCATTGTGGGAGACATTTTTGCGATTGTCTATTACAATAAACACGCAAATTGGAGCTATGTTTTTCGTATAATTCCGTGGATGTTAATCGGAGTGGTACTGGCTACCTATGGAGGAACCTTCTTCAATGAAGAAGCTTTCACTTTAAGTATGGCTTTGTTGATTCTAGTCACCACTGGCTTGATGGGTTACTGGGAAATTCGCCCGCTTAGCCAAGTTCCTTCGCATTGGTCTTTTGCTGGTTCATTGGGTATATTGGCAGGCTTTACAACCATGATTGGGAACCTGGCAGGAGCAGTTATCAACATCTATTTCTTGGCACTTCGGCTACCCAAAAACATTTTTATCGGAACAACGGCCTATGTCTTTTTTCTAATCAATGTCTTTAAGGTACCTTTTCATGTGTGGGTTTGGGAAACGATACAATGGGAAAGCTTACAAATCAGCCTCTACTTAATTCCTGTTGAATTGCTTGGCCTATTATTTGGCGTTCGCTGGGTCAAATACATCCCAGATACCAACTACAGAAGATTAATTCTGATCCTAACAGGGTTGGGATCTTTGGCTCTTTTTTTCAAATAGCCTTTTCTGAAACATACGGGACTAACTGAGTAGAGTTTGGAAGATAAAGGGGGTGTTTTGGGCTACCATTTTTATTAAATCCGAAGCATAAAGGATCTTTTGTAAAATTCTTTAAATAAAGGGGTTGCGTTTCGTTATTTCCCCAAGCATATACGGTGCTGTCACAGCATTGATGCATCTGCTTTAAATGTGAGGTATTGAGTGGGTCTATGGAAAGATCTTTCCGATAGAGTTGCTTGGGATTAGGTGTAATCCAAGGGTAGAGGTTGCCTACATAGAAACCACCAAAGCCAAATTTTGCTGAAAAATACCGCAGTCGCCTAAGTGTAGGGTCGTCTTTTTGATGATCCCCTGTCGATGGATTTAAAAGGATATAAAAGAGGATTGGCTTTTTGGGTTCCCATATACGCCACAATTGATAGCGTTTGTGTCCGGATAAGTGTGCCCCTCTCGATTCTTCCATAGTTAAATGTATTTTCTATTAACGCTTGTTTAAAAATATCACAAGTGTTTTTTGGTAGTGACACAAATATAAAAATCAGTTACCTTCCATCTATAATTTATAACTATGTCATTCTATCAGCGTTTGGGCAAGTGGGGGATGCTGTTTTTTAGCCCCGCTTTTGTGTTTAAACATGGATTTAATTTGTCTCCCATGTATCGGCGTACTTCAGGTAAGATCACCTATGTCTCTCCAGACTTATATCAAATGAAAATCAAATTGCCAATAAGCTATAAGAATAGAAACTTTGTCAATACGATATTTGGAGGGAGTATGTTTGCCTCGGTAGATCCCTTTCCAATGGTACAATTGATTAATATTATAGGTAAAGATTACGTAGTGTGGGACAAAGCAGCCGAAATACGGTTTTTACGGCCCGGAACTTCAGACCTCTATGCTGAATTTCTGTACACCAAGGACGAAGTTGATCAAATAAAAAAACAAGTGGCTGAAAATAAAGAAATTGAAATCACAAAGACGACTCAACTCAAGGATCAAAAAACAGACAAAGTCTGTTGCGAGGTAGACAAAAGAATTTATATAGCCGATAAAACCTTCTTCAAAAAGAAAAGGGCAAAGCGTCGTATTGAAAAAACAGTAACGGACAATTAAGTATCCAAAAAAGCCAATTTAAATTGGATTCTATTTTTTTCTGATAAAATCAAAAAAAAGCATGCGGTTATCCCTGATGGAATAACAGCGAATCATCTGTTTTTGAATTTAAAAGGTTAAGGAAAGGATAAACAAGACAAAAACGAGTAACAGAAAGAGCCCTCCCCAAATAGCACGGGAGCTAATTTTTTTCGTCTCAGAACTAGGCACTCTGCCTTGATCTGCCATCCCATCATAATCGATGTTCTGTTTCATAGTTATTTTTGTCCATAAGATATTATTTTTTGTGAAGCCTTGCAAATTGTTTACATTTAGGAATGCCGCATAGGGTATTAAAAATCAGATTATTATCATTAGATTATGAAATATTTATTCAGAGTACTTTTTGTTATTATTGGCTTACAAAGCTGTCAGCAAGCGGGTCCAAAATCACTCAAAATAGCCATTGCGGGATTAGCCATTGAATCCAGTACCTTTTCTCCTGCTCGAACGGAAGCCGATGCTTTTCACTCCAAAGAAGGAGCGGCTATTTTTGATTTGTATCCATTTCTATCGGAAGATCACCCCAATCGAAAACGGGCCCAATGGTTTCCTACACTTAAGGGGCACGCCTTGCCAGGGGGAATGGTAACAAAACAAGCCTACGACTCCTTAATGGGGATCACTCTAGAGAAACTTCAGAAAAATTTGCCCTACGACGGCTTGTTTTTTGACATTCATGGAGCCATGAGCGTTGAAGGGATTGTAGACCCTGAAGGAGATATGATTGCCAAAATCCGGGAAGTTGTGGGTCCCAAAACATTGATTTCAACTTCCATGGATTTACACGGGAATGTATCTGAAAGACTGGCTACACATACGGATTTGATAACATGTTATCGCATGGCGCCCCACGAAGATGCTATTGAATCGAAACAACGAGCTCTTGAAAATCTATTGGATCGACTGGAAAAAGGACAGGGAAAACCCGCCTATAAAGCTTGGATTCCTGTTCCTATTTTACTTCCTGGAGAACAAACAAGTACTCGGATTGATCCTGGCAAGAGCCTCTATGCCCAAGTTCCAGGAGTGGCCAATCAAATAGGAGTGACCGATGCAGCCCTTTGGATTGGTTATGCCTGGGCAGATGAACCTCGAAATCACGCTGTGGTGATGGTGACGGGAGATGACAAAAAGAAAGTTCAAGAAGGAGCCGAAAAACTGGCTAAGGCTTTTTGGTCTGTTAGGAATGCGTTTGACTTTGTGGCTCCAACCACGGACTTTGAGACAGCGCTGGATCGAGCATTAAAGAGTCAGAAAAAACCATTTATACTCAGTGATATGGGAGATAATCCTACAGCGGGAGGTGCAGGAGATGTGACTTGGACTTTAAGAGAATTATTGGCTCACGAAGCCTTTAAAACATCAGAGGGTCCATCCCTAATCTATGCGTCTATTCCAGGACCAAAAATGATATCTAAAGCTCTTGAAGCTGGTATCGGCGGAATTGTACGAGCAGAAGTAGGCGCCGCTGTAGACAACCGCTTTGCCCCTCCAATTAAATTAGAAGGCACGGTTCGTGCTATTCATAAAGGCGATGATGACGCCAAGGTTGAGGTGGTAATTCAAACAGGGAGCTTACAAATAATTGTGACTCAAAAACGCAAACCCTATCATTACCTGTCTGATTTTACGCAATTGGGTCTCAATCCCAGAACAGTTGATATTTTAGCTGTCAAAATTGGATATCTGGTTCCCGAACTTTATGATATTCGAGGCGACTGGGTTATGGCACTTACCCCAGGAGGGGTCGATCAAAATCTGGCTCGGTTGCCCTATAAAAATATACAACGCCCGATGTTCCCCCTTGATCCAGAGATGGAAACACCCAATTTAGCGGTGCGATGGATCCCTCAATCCCATATAGAGTGAGCGTATTGAATCACCTTCCTGTAGAGGAAAAGTGGAATGTATATACCCATTTTTTTGGATTTCTACTTAGTCTTATTGGTAGTGGTTGGATATTCTTTCATCTAGATTTGGATGGATTTCGAGTTGCTTTTGGAGTCTTTTTATATGGGCTTTCTTTGGTGGCTTTGTTTGGTGCTTCCACAATCTACCATGCCGTCTATAGAGAATACCAAGCCTTTTGGCAAAAGGTGGATCATATTGCTATTTATTTTCTGATTGCTGGTTCTTACACCCCAGTTGGTCTAACTGTTTTATATAACTCTAGTGGGGTTTATTTGCTCATAGCTGTGTGGGGATTGGCCCTTGTAGGCTTATTATATAAGTTATTTTTTATCCATCATTGGCCTAGATTTTCTTTATTTCTCTACCTAGCAATGGGCTGGTTGGTTGTTTTTGAATTTAATAGTGTGCAAGAAAGCTTCTCCGAAGCGGCGATGAACAATCTCATTATCGGAGGAATACTCTACACTACGGGAGTACTATTCTACCGATGGCACCAATGGCAATGGCACCATGTGGTCTGGCATTTATTTGTTCTTGGGGGCGCTTTTTTCCATTATCTGATGGTTGTGGAAATTCTTTCTCAGATGAACTATCTATAGTTTTAATATCAATTTCCCAAGCTTATCTCCGTTGAAAAGGCGAAGAAAAGTAGGATAGAATTCTTCGATCCCTTCGTAAATAGTTACTTTGCTTTTGAGTTTTCCTTCTGCCATCCATTGGGCAATGTGTTGCATTGCTTCTCTGTATTGGGCGGCATAGTCTAGAACAACCATCCCTCGCATACTTGCTCGATTAACTAAGAGTGAAAGATAGTTTTTTGGACCCTGGTAGTTTTGCTCGTTGTATTGTGAGATTGCTCCACAAATAACCACTCTCGCTTTTTTCCGAAGAAAAATCAAAGCCGTATCCAGAATATCTCCTCCTACGTTGTCGAAATAGACATCGATCCCTTTGGGACAGTATTTTTTTATTCCAGATTTCAAGTTTTCACTTTTATAGTCGATGGCGCCATCAAAACCCAATTCTTTCATTAAATAGGTGCATTTGTCTGGACCTCCGGCAATACCTACGACTTTGCATCCTTTTATCTTAGCTATCTGACCAACCACGCTACCCACAGCACCTGCTGCTCCCGAAACAAGGACAGTATCCCCTTCTTGAATTTCCCCCACTTGAAGGATTCCAAAATAGGCGGTCATGCCCGGCATTCCCAAACTTCCAATAAAATGGGGGAGGTCTGCCCATTTGGGGTTGATGGGATAAAAGCCCTCTCCATTGGTGATGCAGTGCGTTTGTACTCCCCCCCAGCCGGTAACATAATCTCCTTCTTGAAAGGGAGTTTTCCCATTGACTTCTATCACTTGGCCTACACTTCCAGCTCGCATAACTTCCCCCAAAGCAACAGGAGGAATATATGACCGAGAATCATTCATCCATCCACGCATAGCGGGATCTAGGGAAATATAGTGCTGTTGGATCAGTACTTGTCCTGGATTGAGTTTTGGAAGGGCTTCTTCTTCGAGCTTCCAACAGTCCTTGGTGGGGAGTCCTTGTGGTCGTTTGGTGAGGAGTAGTTTTTTTGTGATCATGAATTTATAAACCGATGAGGTATTGAAATTTTAAATAAAATTGGGACTCTGTAAAACGAAAGGGATTGAAATTATCTTCGCTTTCCCAATAGGTGTTTTGATTGCCCCCAATATAGAAAATTGTTGCTGGATTGGGGTTCCATTTTATGAGCGGTTGGATAAAAAACCGATCTGCAAACTCATTGTACTCACCCACCAATCGAAAACTCAGAAAGTTATTACGTTGATAATTTAAAGTTAATCGACTGATGGAGCCTTTAAAAAAAAACTGATCTGTATCCAGTCGTTTTAATTGCCCATAGCGGATGGAAGGATTGATCGAGAACTGATCACTAAGTTGGTAGGTTAGTGAGGTGAAAAAATTGAAAGCACGCCCTCGGTCTGGGATTTCTTCATTGTAGGCTAAGTCACGCCCCCAGAGCATACTAATATCAACGATGAGTTGTTCGCTTGCCCGACTAGTGACCTCCCACTGAAGGGCGCCTAAATAACGATAATCAACTCCTAGATAGTTTTTAAAAATATCCCAGTCGTAGGTAAAACTCATGTCTGTATTTCCAAAAGTTTTAATTTGGAATATTCCATCGAGACTCACATTCTTTAAATAGCCTTGAAAAGTGTAATTGATATCGGCCTTGGTTCCAAAGCCATAAGATTGAAGACCTTTGCGGTCACTGATGTTTTGGTATAGATGATAAACTGTCGCCCAGCGGCGGTTATTTTTTACTACAAAGCCCAAATCAGTACGAAAATTAGGACTGATGTCCCTTAATTTGATATAACTCTTCCAATGTTCGGTATTCCGAAAGGCTTGAAAGTAGAGATTGTGACCGCCATAGGATTCCCCATCGAGTGCAACCGTATACTTTCCAAAAGTATCTTCACTTTCAATCCAGTCCTGATACCCTTCTTGTGTCGAACTGTGAGCCAATTCAAAGGCGACTCTCCAGTTGTCTCCAATGAGAAACAGACCATCAATTCCCCAAAGTATTCCTTGACTTTTATTCTCATAAAATCGACTCATATTAAAACCTCCCAAACGGGACTTGTCTGTAATTAAATGCTGATAACGAATAATATTGACAAAGCTTTTGCCTGCATTCCCAAGGTAAGAACGGTCTTCTCCTGCTACACGATATGGCGAATTCTCATCAACGGCTGCCAAAGCATACCAGCGGCCTTTTCGCCCTTGGTTTAAAAGTTTTCCACTAAAGATGGGATCATTGATTGAGCGGGTGTAGAACAGATCACTCTCAAAATTGACAATACCTGTTCCCCGACTAAAAAAGGGTCGACGCTCAGGATATTCCAAAGCAAAAGAGGAGTTGACGTCTACCTGGGTTATATCGGCTTCTACCTGTGAAAAATCGGGATTGAGTGTGAGTTCTAGAGCGGTATTTTTGGTCAAATCTATATTGGCTCCCAAGCCTGCATCAAGTCGAAGCGGACCGTAGGCAATAGATTCATTTTCACGATCGCCAACAATGGCACTGGTCAAATAGGGTAAGAACTCTACTCTTTTAGCAATAGTGATATCAGTGAAAATCAATTCAGTGGTCGTTTGACAAATCAGACAGGGATTGTCACGATCAAATGTCTGTGTTCGCAATTCAATCTCATTTCCATTTTCAAAATACCGTCGACCGATTCGGAAATTCCATTTTTGATTTTTTCCTCCTGGGAAGGGGATTTCGGAAAAAGGGATTTTATATTCGACAATATACCCTTCGGCATTCAGCTGTCCTGCAGACTCAAAGTTAACATTAAAGCTGATGTCATACCGATCATCGTCGGTGGTTGCGTTCACAGCACGAGCGTCCAATTGACTTCCCACTGGATTGACCCCTAAAAGAAGATTATTACGAGCATCTGCAAAAGGGTCAAGGGCAATAAAAATGGTATCGTCGCCCAACATTTTGAAGTCGTCACGGGGACGAATGGAAGCACGCACATTTTGAGGGTCATCGAAGGCTTTCACTGCAATGTATAGATGCAAATCATCATAGGTGATGTAACCCACGGTTTCTTTTTTTGCAGGGGTATTGTTGTTGGGTGTAATTTCAAAGGGAAAGGGAACTTCCACAGCTTGTTGCCATTCAGAGGACTCCCATACCCCATCGATTTGGATTTCTTGTGTTTTTTTTAGGGTATAGGAATTTTGACTCGAGACCCCAAAAACGTTGAGTAGCGTAATGACAAAACCCAAATGAAATGCAAAACTTGGAACTGGAATGATTTTCAAAATGTATGTTTTAGTTACAGATGCTAGCTTCTCAACGCAAGAGTCCTTGAGCTTCAGCTACGCAAGAACCGGAATAAGTATTGCCATTAAAACCGCAAACGGGATCATAAATTGCAGGGCACAACACAGACTCATTAACACTTGTTAAATAATTAATATTAGTGTCATTCGAATTTTTTTTATAATATAAAATACTAATAAACAGAATTATATAAATTTTATGAAAAAAAATAAAAATCGCAAAAAGCTACTTTAAAGGTTTCCAAACTTGGGTTCGACCCAATATAGAAAAACCTAAATAGCCTCGCACATTGAGGGTTCCATCAGCATTGAGAGAAATAGTACAGCTGTAGCGTTTTCCATTGGCAGGATCTAAAATCGTTCCATCGGTCCAGCTTTGTTTTTCTTTCTCTAGTCCTTGGACAATGACAAGGCCCTCAATAGGTCGGTTTTTATCAGCTCCTTTACATTCCACACACCGCTTTCCTTGATCCTCGGG
The DNA here is from genome assembly GCA_003533785.1 of Flavobacteriaceae bacterium. Taxonomy (GTDB): domain Bacteria; phylum Bacteroidota; class Bacteroidia; order Flavobacteriales; family Flavobacteriaceae; genus UBA11891. The sequence goes on along the minus strand of DQCR01000027.1, from coordinate 17,701 downwards.
CAGGAGTAGACGTTCAACTTTTCCATAAAGCTTCCCATTTTCAAGATACAGACTGATTTCGGACTTTTCCTTACCTGTAGCGTCATCTACACTAATCCAATGGCCTACAAATGGGTTGGATTGCAGCCCAATCCACACCAAACTCATTACGACACTTAATACCATAAATTCAGCTTTGTTGTTGGCTCAAATTTATGATTTATTTGACTTTAAATAACGGGGAAAATGGACTAAATACTTTTTCAATAAATATGCGATACAAAGAAAAGATCCAAAAGGGAGAATCCAAAGCCCAACGAGTATAACCCCTAGCTTGGTATTCATATCCTTGTTGTTTTTTTTAAAACGCATCAAAAAGTTCTTATCATAAAGTTCTAAAAGACAAAGATTTTCCTTCTTAAATTAATGTTATCTGTTTTTTAAAAACACCCTAATAAGGATCTATTTTAAAATTTTTGATAAAGAGATCGAAGTAGTTTGGGTCGACAATAGTTGAGGTGAAATTCGCTGCTGAATCCAACTTAAACAATTTAAAACTTGATGGAAACCCTTCATCTAAATAGACACGTATGGAATAGTTTCCTTTTTCAATTTCTATGGGGCAAGGTTCGTTTAAAGACAGAGCATTTTGATCCGTTGTCCCAAACATAAAAGATTGCCCATTATTTGAATAATTTAAGAAATAATATTGCGTATCGCTCGCTACTGCCGTGAACCCGAAAACTTGATCGGAAACTGTTGACTCTTGATAGAGAAGCAAGGATGTTGCGCTGCTTGAAGTAGATGGAGAACTTGAGCCTGTTCCAGAAACCACAGCAGAGGTTGCAGTTTGACAACTTGCGGGAAGGCTGGTGGGGCTAAGTTGCCAAGGAGAGGCATTCAAGCCAGGATACTTAACAATTTCAATAGCAAAGTCCGAGGCATTGTTCAGAAGAATGGATGCAATTTGGTATTCATCATTGGGTGTTTTACTAACTTGTAAACGCTTGAAACCATCGACCAGAATGTCAAATTTTGGATTGTTGCCTGTAAAACGTCTATTGCCTCCTTTTCGGGTTATTTTATAATCGAAAGAAATGCGTATTTGTTGACCGTTAAACCCATTGAAATTAGCAGAACGACGATAGGGAATGGATTCTGTATTGGCATTGACTTCGTTGATAACTAATAGATTACTGAACGGAAAGGACGTCCAGGTATGCGTAGTTAGGGTGTCGGGGGTAGCAGACCACTCCGATTGCTCCCATGCATTTTCCTCAAAATAAATTCTGACTGCTGGGTCGGTCACAATAGTATCGCGACGAATAATAATGTTGTTTTCGTTTACAGTGTCGTATTTCGTAAGAATGAGTTGAGCGGGGTATTCGCCATAGCCAGTGTATTCGACATTTGGCCTGAGAGTGTCGTTTACCACACTGGGTGTTCCTCCAGGGAAAATCCATTTGACAGAATCAATTTCTTCATAGGTCATCGCCTGATACTGGATGGTCGCCTGAATGGCAGAAGCGTCTTTACTTTCTCTTTTAAGGCTGGAAGAATCTCTAGAGATAGACACATTGTAGTCTTCAGACACCTGGCTGACAACCACACGATCTTCAGATACAAACAAGGGTTCTTCAGTGCATGAAAAAAACCCAAGAAGTGCTGTAAAAAGTAAGAGTGGGAATCTCCTGTATAACAACTTCATAGGTCAATATTACAAATTAAAGTCCAGTAATGGCAGGCAGAAGCAATACGAATTGATTAGTCTAGCTGTTCGTATTCATTGATTTGAATTTCTGAAAAAATCAAATCATCGATCCCTTGTTGATCAAACGGGTTTTCGATATGTTCTTGAACATTGTATAAGGCCATGAGAACAAAACCAATAAGGGAGGATATGATTACGGAGACAATGTTTTTGAGGTCAGTATCAATACTATTGACAAATAATATCTGACCGTTGTATATGAATGGAGACAAATAAATAAAGACCAAACAGTATAAGCGAAGTGATTTTGGTGTGGGATGAAATTTGATGGAAAACAATTTCTCTACCGATTGAAACAACTCATTTTTAACACGGATCATGCTGTCTTTTTCTCGTTCATTGTATAAGTTCTTGTCCTTGTCTATAACAAAAAAGATATTTTTTCTCGCCTTTCTTATTTCAATAATAGCCTCTTTGGAGTCGTTGATCAAATGAGTTATGACCAAACTTTGAACTTGAATTAAAGAATGGAATAAGCTGTTGTATTGTTTTTTGGAAGTCCCTTCAACAGAATAGTAGATATTGCTTAACTCAATGACTTTATTTCGAAATACATTGAAAGTAAAAAGGGCTTCTTGTCTTTTCTGGTAGGCACTAGTGATAGAAAATACAATTGGGAAAACAATAGCAATGCTGAGAATGGTGAAATCCACACTCAATTTGAAATCATAGTGATAGTAGAGATAGTAAACCAAAACAGTTTCGATCAAAATGATCAATATGCGGTGGTTCAAAACAGTTAATAAATATTTCAATGACATAAAATAGTAGTTTTGGATGTCCGTATGTAAAGACTTACAAATGATAGCCTCCAATCCAATAAACGGATATACAAAGCAATTATTGTACTACAAAGTTAAAGGGCTAGCAGATCTGAATTAGAATATTTGTTACTTTAATTCTACTTCGTGATTAAAAAGGATGAAAAGTTAGTGCCAAAAAGTACCCAATTAAAATTCCTAAAAAAAGAATAATAAAATTTCGGGCTTTAAAAAACCAGCCTACTTTATTTTCCCAAGCATCTGGAACATTATTATTGTTTTCATCTACTGCAAAGCCTGAACGAGAAGAATAACCAGCATACCAATACAAGAAAAGAATTAAAAGGGCTATTAAAACGACTAGAATAAGTGCGTTTTTCATATATATAGTTTTGTTAAAAATAGAAAAAGAATCTTAAATTATGCGTGACTAAAAAAATTGGATATCAAGTTTTCCTTCATCAATACCTGTTTTTTGTTGACATATAAGACCCCTAAGAACACCATAATATAGAGAAAACGATAATGGAAAAATACAATTCACAAACGGCATTTCACTATAAGGCATTTCGTCCTCCCATTCATCGACAAATACTAAATAGAACTTTAGGACCTTCCATATTTACTAGGGCCTTGGATGTGGGATGTGGTACGGGACAATCCACGATAGCTCTGACTTATTTCTGTAACCAAGTAGTGGGTTATGATTCCAATGGGCCAATGCTAAAGCAAGCTCACCCCCATCCTAGGGTACATTATTCCTCCGATTTAGATTTTAATTTTCAATTTGAACTCCTTTCTTTTTTTGGCAGTATCAATTATATCAATAAACTAAAGTTCAGTCAATTACTCAATCTTCTTACTCCTAAAGGCACTCTAATTTGTTGTGATTTTGATCTCCAATATCCTTCGCCTATCCGTTCTTTACTAAAAGGGTCCAAACGGGGAAACTACGATCCAGCCAAAGACCTTTCTTCGTATGAAATCAGAGCCCTTCAAGAAATAGATAGAGGAAGTACAAAACTCACATTTCAGGCTTCTGTAAAAGAAACTGCACACCTCCTATTAGGAGATTCTTATTTCTTTAGTTTTTTTCAAAAGTATGATCAATCTGAGGATCCAATTGATGGATTGATTGCGACACTCAACAACTATTTTTCGAAAGATGAGATCGAACATGAAGTGATAGCCTATTGGACTAAATATAGCAGGTGATTTTTTTAAGTGCAGTATTTTTTAAGTAAATAAATAAAAGATATTGTGGTTATCACTTAGTAATTTTAAAAATGAGTTATTCATATTTATTTTATCAAAAATTTCCTGAAGGAATAAAGACAATCTGTATAGGTGGACATGTGTTCACGAAAGAGGAGTTTCTTCAAAAGCAAAAACAATTTTTAAATTCAAAGAAGAAGAAAAATGTCTCTTCAAAAATCCAACCTACCTAAATGGATTTCTTTCTTTAGCTCTACTTATGAAATAAGTTTATTGTAGGATCCTAGAAGATTAAAAGATTTGGTCTTAAGCATTTCAAAAAAGGAAAATCAAAAAACAGTCCTTTCCACAATTATTTGTCCTAAATTCCAGCTAGGGATGTAATAGGTATACATCGATCCCTCGAGAATTTCTTCAAAAATTCTCTTTTGCAGTACAGAAGAATTTCCTGTAATTATAGTTAGTGAAAACGATCCTTGTTCAGATCGATATGACAGTTCGTCCTTCACCCGTTCCAAGGCTTCTTTATGTCGAATCCCGTGTAAATCAATAACTTCTTGTATTTTCTTTCGTTTGGGCATCTGTCTAATGGAATACAAGGTGTAAAAGGAGTAGACTAAGTCCCAAACCAATGCCGAGGCGAAGTTCTTTGGTGGAATGCGCTTTAACAAGTTTTTTAGGGGATTGCAAGGACTGAAATGAGCCTGATATCGCGATCACTAAGCCCGTGATAATTACCCAAAAGGCTCGTACAAAATAGTTCATATCTGGCATTGTTTGTTGCAGGATGAGATTCAAGGGAAGGGTGAGTACAAAGGCCCACAACACCCTTTTTTTATTGGGGATTATCACCAAAGCTGCGGAACAGATGAGAACCACAATTCCACAATTGATATAATACCGCAATTCGTTCAGCGTATGGGTGAAGGCAGCGGAAGGGTTTTCAAATTTTAGAAACAGCAACAACCATCCCATTGCGAGAGCGGTAAAAAAACTGAAGATAATAGCTTGTTGTCCAGATCGAATTTTTTGGGTATCGTCGGCTTTTTTATTTATATAACCCGAATAAATATCTACAGACCAGAGGGTAGCAATAGAATTGAATGTAGAATCCACCGTACTCATCAATGAGGCAAACAACCCACAGAGTATAATGCCTTTGAGTCCTACAGGAAGGTAGGTTGTTACCAAATAAGGAAAAGCCATATCGGGTTCGGCCAATTCATTACCTAGAATACCATATAAGGCAATGCCAGGAATGATAATAATCACTGCCATACCGTATTTAAGAAGACCTCCTACCAATAATCCTGTTTGGGCTTCTCTCAAATTTTTTGCTGCCAAAGAGCGTTGCATAACAGTCTGGTTGGCACACCAATAATTGATATTCAAAAAGAACAAACCAAAGAGGTGGGTCCAAGGCAAAGTTTCGTGGTCGGCTGGAAGATGGAGATGCATTTTTTCAGAGGTAATTGTATAGAGGGCAGACCAACCTCCTAAGGCTTGAACAGCAACTACCAATACAGCAATTCCGCCAGTGATTAGCACAAAAAACTGAATGACATCCGTTTTTACAACTGCACTTAAGCCACCTAAGTAGGTGTAAACAGCAGAAAATCCACCGAGAATAACAATTAAGATTCCAATACGCAACATCCTATCGCTGTGAAGAAAAGCGAGCTGTTCGCCAAACACACGATCAGCAGCATAGGCACCCCAAAATAGTGCAGCTCCAAGGGTAACGGTGCTAAACAAACTCAAATTTGCCAAGGAATAGAACAGACCCACTTTTGGTCCCAGTTTCAGATTGATGAATTCAGTAATGGTGGTGATTCTGTGTTTCAAAAACAAGGGAACGAAAATAAATGCTGCCAGCAATAGCCCCTGCACGGCATTGATTTCCAGATTGGCTTGGGCCAAGCCATAGAGATAAGCCGACCCCATCATGCCGAGAAATTGGTATCCTTGGATGTTGGTGGCGATGGTAGAAAGTGCAATGGAAGGCCACCGCAATTGACGCGAACTCAAAAAGTAATCTTCTGCGCTCGTATATGTTTTTTTACGACCGGTGTAGGCTGTCACAAAGATGACAACAAAATAGCACAATACGATTCCAAAATCAAGCATGCTTATAAGCGTATTCCCCTAGCTAAAGGGGTATTGGGGGGGTGAATTGGTATTCGACCGTGAATCTCAGGCAATGAAATTGTCATGAGATGGGGAAGCACTAAGCGCGCAAAATACTCAGCCTCTTGTCGATGAGGGTAGCCAGAAAAAATAAAAGAACGAATCCCCATTTGTTGATAGCTCTTTATTTTTGCTACTATTTGCTCAGGATTACCCACCAATGCGGCTCCACAGCCCGACCGAGCCAAGCCAATACCCGTCCAAAGGTGCGGTTCTACAAAAAAATCTTTATCAGAAAGAGAACGCATTTCCGCTTGGCGAGCAACTCCCAATGATTTGGCGTCTTGGGCGCGTTCACGAATCTCAGTTCCTTTCTCTAGATCTAGTTTTGAGAGCAAGCTCTCAGCATATGCTTTGGCTTCTGCTTCGGTTTCGCGGACAATCACGTGTACTCGTAATCCAAAGTCAACAGTTCTTCCATACGAGGCTGCCTTTAGGGAAAGGGTTGTCATCAGCTGGTGAATTTTTTCTTGGGTTTCTGGCCACATTAGATACACATCGCAGTGTTGGGCACACAACTCAGTCCCAGCAGGGGAGTAGCCGCCGAAATAAAGTAATGGGCCGCCATTTTGTTGATAGGGCTTAACGGGAGAACTGTCTAATTGAAATTGATAAAAATAGCCTTGATAATCAATATAATCCTGCGCCCAGGCTTGTTTCAGAATTTCAATCACTTCTTTGGAACGGGCATAACGTGTTTCAGAAGGTTCCTTCAAGCCAGGTAGATCGGAAGAAATAATATTGATGGTCAAGCGTCCTTTGAGGAGGTGATCCAAGGTAGCCAAAGCACGCGCGAGCATGGGAGGGTGAACTTCACCACAGCGGATGGCCGTGAGTAGATTCATTTGCTCTAGCTGGGGCGCTACAGCAGCAGCAAAACTCAAGGTGTCTTGTCCTACTTGATACGAAGAAGGACAGAGCATGTTTCGAAAACCCAACCGATCTGCAGTTCGAGCAATTTCAGAGGTATTTTCCCAGTTGCTTTTATAGGCTGGATTACGCAATCCAAGAAAATCATCGTCTCCATTACACAAGGGAGCAAACCAAGATATTTCAGATCCATCAACGGTGGATGAAGTACATTCAACAGCGGGAAGAATAGGTTTTGAATGCATAGGCACAATCGATTATCGAAAGTAGGCTTTTTCCCAAAAAGGTTTTCTATTTTTATTCAAATTTAGCACCTCAGATGGTCAAAGAATTATGGACTTTGCTCAGTTTTTTATGGTTGGGAGCCGTGTTGTATTTGAGTTTCTATCAACCTTCAGATTCTCCTCAACCCCCTTTTTTTCTTCATCAAGATAAAGTGGGTCATTTTATCGCATATGGGGTTTTATTTTTCTTATTTACTCAAAGTTTTCGCTATCACTTCCAATGGCTTAATTTTTTGTCTGGAGCGCTGGTCATATCGCTACTGTTGGGGATTCTAATAGAAGTTTTACAAGGAACCTTAACCAGCTATCGCGTTTCAGATTGGAAGGATGCAGTGGCCAACGCATCGGGAGTTCTAACAGTATATTACGGGTATCTTAAAACAAATAAAAATGCGTAAGACACAGTTAAAAATTCGAAAAGTTCACCGGTACTTGGGCTTGGCTATAGGGATCCAATTTATTATGTGGACCGTATCAGGATTGTATTTCAGTTGGACCGATTTGGATGAAATTCATGGTGACCCCTACCTCAATGAGCAGTATCAAGTCCCGAGTTTCGATTCATTATTTCCAACAGACCGTTTGGGAATTAACATTCAAAGCTTGGAGTTAATTGCCGTAGGAAAGTCGCCTTATTATTGGATTAATAAATCGTTACTCATCAATGCAACTGATGGAAAACTTCAAAGTGAAATTTCAAAAGAACAAGCAGTGGAAGTAGCCAGAGAGCGGGTTGTCGCTGGATATAAAATTACTGAGGTATCTAAAATAACCGCCACAGATGCCCACCATGAATACCGAGGACGGCCCCTGCCCGCCTATGCCATATCGTTTGACCACCCCCAACAACTTACTGCTTATGTCTCAGCAAAAAATGGAAGCTTTCAACGCATACGACACCGAAGTTGGCGCTGGTTTGACTTTTTATGGATGAGCCACACCATGGATTATCAAGGACGAGATGACTTTAATAATTGGTTGCTGCGTGCATTTTCTGTATTTGGACTGCTAACTGTTTTGAGTGGATTTTTATTGTGGGGAGTTAGTTCACCAAGCCTTAGAAAACTAACAAAACGTTAAGCTTCAATTCATTCCTCAGCATTTGACAATTCAATTGAAAAGTTATCTTTACTCTATTAGTAGAATTTATCTTGAGCTAGTAACCCAAATAAAGATTATATGAAAATCAACTTTTACAAGGTGCTCCTAAAAAAAAGGTTTCCGCTGGCCATCAGCCGAGGAGTTCGAGGAGACTCTTTTAACGTATTTGTATCCGTTGAAAAAGAGGGATTCATTGGATGGGGAGAAGCAGCACCGGGTAAAAGCGAACAAGCCGATAGTCCAGAAAAAGTCATAGAAGAACTCCAACGATTGATTGCTACTGATCTTTCGGAATTGAGTGTTTTTGAAATAGAACAGCGAGCACGACAAATGAAAATTGCTCCTTGTGCTTATGCGGGTCTTGATATTGCAATTTGGGACTGGACTGCCAAAAAAGCAAACTTGCCTTTGTATCAGTTACTCGGTTTTCCCACACCGACTCAGCCGACTTCCGTTACCATCGGTATCAATCCTCCAGAAGTTGTTAAGGAGCGCATTCCTCTCCTAATGGAGGGGAGCACCATTCAATCTTTAAAAATTAAGCTGGGTTCTCCAGAGGGCATAGCAGCTGACAAAGCTATGTTTGAGCAAGTGGTGGCAAGTTCAGAGCGATATAAAGTCAAAATACGGGTCGATGCCAATGGAGGATGGAACCTCCCAACAGCTGTAGAAATGAGCCATTGGCTGGCTGAGCGAGGCGTTCGTTATATTGAACAACCGCTGAAAGAAGGCGATGAATCCAACCTCCTCCCTTTGTATGAACAATCGGCATTGCCAATCTATGTTGATGAGTCTTGCCGTTTTGCTCACAATATTCCTCAATGGGCCCGGGCCGTTCATGGGATAAATTTTAAGTTGATGAAATGTGGAGGGATCACCGAAGCGCTTCGGATCATAGCCACTGCCAAAGCATTTGGCTTAAAAACGATGGTGGGTTGCATGAGCGAATCTTCCGTTTCTATTGCGGCAGCCGCTGCTTTATCAGGGGTATTGGATCATATAGATTTGGACTCTCATTATAATTTGGCACCCGACCCAGCAGAAGGAGCCCCAATGATTAAAGGTATTACACAGCCAACAGAACGCCCTGGACATGGGGCACAACTCAAAAAAGAAACAAATGTTACAACAGTCGGATAAAATAGCCCTCTACATGCAAGGGCATTTGAATAGCGATTATGGAAAAATGGGTTTTGGAGTACTTCGCTACGCAACTAATGACATTGTTGCCGTTGTAGACTCAGAGTTTTCGGGTCAGTCTGTCCAATCGGTTACTGGAATTCAGCATACTGCACCTATTGTCTCCTCCTTGGAGGAAGCACTAAAATACGGGGCCAACGTTCTTATTTTGGGAATTGCTCCTTCAGGAGGGCGCATACCAAATGACTGGATTGCACTGATAGAAAAAGCACTCCAAGCAGGGATGTCTATCGTGAATGGACTCCATGATTTGTTGGAAGATCGATTTCGAGCGCATTGTACCTTTGAGGATCAATGGATATGGGATGTTCGAGTCCCTCAGACATCGCCTCCGATTGCAACTGCCCAAGCAGCTCACCTCACAAACAAGCGAATTCTATTTGTGGGGACCGATATGGCCGCTGGAAAAATGACAGCAGGCTTGGAACTCTACAGCTGGGCTCAAAAACAAAATATTAATACAGGCTTTGTTGCAACTGGTCAGATTGGAATCACCCTCACCGGTAAAGGAATTCCTTTAGACGCCTTTAAGGTGGATTTGGCCTGTGGTGCAGTTGAAGAAGCAGTTCTTACCCACAAAGACAAAGATTGGATTTTGATTGAAGGTCAGGGATCCTTATTGCACCCTGGAAGTACGGCTACATTGCCTTTGATGCGGGGGAGCTGCCCCACACACATGATTTTGTGTCATCGAGCAGAAAAAACCCATCTCAAATTCCCAGAGCACATTGCCATTCCCTCCTTAAAACAATTCATTCATCTCAATGAGCAACTGGTGAGTGTATGCGGCACTTATCCCAATGCCAAAGTAGCTGGGATCGCTTTAAATACAAGTACCCTCAACGAAGAAGAGGCTCAAAAAGTCATCGAAAAAATAGAATCTGAAACGGGTTGTCCAACGACCGATGTGGTTCGCTACGGCTGTGATAAATTAGGGCAGGCACTTTAATATCCCTTTTGAACATTGACTTGGTGGAGAAGGGCTTCCCCTTTTTGAAGCCGACTCCAATTATCTAGAATTTGTTGGACCCCCGCCTTGGGTTTGGTGATACTGGCAATGTGTGGCGTAATTTGAACCTTGGGATGCGACCAAAGCCTACTGCCAGTAGGAAGCGGTTCCTCTTCAAAAACATCTAAAAAAGCTCCGCTGAGTTGGCCAGAATCAAGGGCGGTTAAAATATCTTTTTCTATTTGAACTTTTCCACGAGCCACATTGATGAGAAAGCTGCCCTTGGGGAGTTTTTCAAATAGTGACGCATTGAGTAAGCCTCTTGTTTTTTCGGTCAAGGGAACGGTACAAATCAAAACGTTTACTGTGTTTAAAAAGGAATTCAACCCATCTCCATGAAAGCATCTAACTCCCGAAATTGTTTTTGGGCTGGGGCTGAAACCAGCTACTTCAAATCCCAGTTGGACTAATTTTTCTGCTGCATCCTGACCCAAATTTCCAAGCCCTAATATTCCAATCCGAAGATCCCTTTCTGGCAAAGCATAATGATCCCAGACTCTATTTTGCTGGTCCCATCTGTATTTGTCCATTCTTCTTTGAAAGTCTAGGACAGCGAGTAGGATGTAGTTGGACATAGAAAAAGCCAGTAAGGGATCTACGATTCTACATATTGGTACTTCTTTTGGCAATTCAGGATCACTCATCAGATGATCAACCCCTGCACCAAGAGAGTAGAGTAATTTTAATTTAGTGAAATTTTTTAAGCTGCCTTCCGGATGTTTCCACACCAAAAGTAATTCCACTGCTTCGGGATTGGAAATAGCTTCATTAAGCTGAATCGCTTGCTCTGGGGCTTCCTTTTCAAAAGCAGCTATCCATCGGGAACCTATGGGAGCAGGAGTCAGCAAGGCGACGGGTTTTTTCTCCATTTTCATTTACAGTGATGATCGGCGGCCTTGGTAGCGATTTGTTTGAAAGGCTTTATGTTTACTTTATACCCCAATGAATTGGCCCAACCTTTGGTTGCAGCAACCAATTTGTTGGACTGAAAACTCACATCGTTGTTGTAATCCATGTCAATTTCTACTTTGATATTCACTTGCTTTGTTAACCATTCTGCCACTTCCAAGCTCAATTCGGCTTCTTTCCAAAGTCGTGACCAAATGTCTCTGATAATCGGATGGGTACTTTTACTAAGAATATAATGAACGCCACGATTTCCAAATCGATAGGCAATTACAGTACAGTAGATCGTCTTTTTACCCACGTTTTGTGAATCTGAACCAATATGTATATCAACATAGGGGAAAGTTTCCATTTTTTTTAGGGTATGACTCAACGGGTCCACACGGTTTCCTTTTATATCTTTAAAGACTAACATTTATATTTATATGCTGGGAAGTTACTATTTTTAAAAAGCAATCACCAATGTGCTAATGACAACAACAGAACTCTTATTCACTTTTTGTAATACTGGAATCTTATTTTTTTGGATGCTCTTACTTTTCCTACCCAAACGCAAGATCACGCAAAAAATCATGGCTTTTCCTTGGATACCTTTGGGCTTGAGTTTTTTCTATGCGTATTTTCTTTTTGGTTTTGGCGGTTTAGCCGAAGCTGATTTTAGTCGCTTGGATGGAATCCTCACACTTTTTAAAGAAGCCACACCAGAATCGGCTGCTGCAGGTTGGTTGCATTACCTTGCCTTTGATTTTTGGATGGGCAGTTGGATGCTCAAAAACAGCCAACAAAAAGGAATTCCTCACCCATGGATGATAGCCCCTATGTTAGGAACATTTCTGCTGGGTCCACTCGGCGTATTGGTCTACAGCTTAGTATATTTTGTCCATTCACGGCTGAACAAAAAATGAATACCTCCGTCTTTTATTTATCGCTGGCTTTGGCTGTTGCTACCGGCGCATTAGGAGCTTATTTGTCGGAACGAAAGGGGAGGCCTCGCTCTTTTGGTTTTATTCTAGGATTCTTATTTGGTTTTATTGGTATTTTGGTTGTCTTACTAGTATCTAAAAAAAATCAGCCAAACACTGAAAATTAAGGCCAACCAAAATGAATATTTTTTTGAATATCGGGATGTAGAGAATGATGAACAGGACAAGTTGCTGCGGCACGCTCCAACAGGGTTCGAGTTTTAGAATCCCAGCTTTGCAAAAAATGCAACCAAATATCGATCTGAACAATTCTTCTAGGGGCATCTCCCATGGTCTTTTTTACTTCCACTTTGGTGCCTTCCAAAGAAATCCCAAGACTTTCTGCTTTGATTCCCATAATGGTGAGCATGCACGAACCTAAGGCGGTGGCCACTAGATCCGTGGGTGAAAAGGATTGTCCCTTTCCGTGATTGTCGAGGGGGGCGTCGTTGAGAATCGAACGTTGGGATTGAAGATGGGTACATCGACTGCGAAGCTGGCCTTCATAGATGATCGAACTGGTCATAAAGCGATAATTTGGTTATAGATCCAAGCCCCTATAGCTGCACTGGTACCCAATATCAAAGGGTAAATAAAGAACAACCAAAGAATATCCAAAAAAGCAAGTTCCATTATACTTTCATTTTTATTTAGGAGCAGTTGAATAAAACCATACCAGGTCTTAATCCCTAAACTTTGTGCTATACCATTGGCTCCAATGGCAAAAATAAGAATGAACAAGCCCATGAAATAGAAGCGAATCATACTTTAAAAGTAAGGATTTAATTCCCTTTTTATATATTTAAAGGATGAACTGGAGAAGATGGATTCGGCTGGTTACAGGAACACTTTCCCTACTTTGTTTGATAGTTGTAGGGATTATGTATTCGAAACTTAACTTTATCGATATCCCCTATCTTGTGGGAGCGGTTCTATTTTCACTTCCTACCTTGTTTTTGAGGAAGTAGCCTCCCCATTAATTGATTGCAATCATTAAACATACAATATGAAAAAAGTACTGTTATTGGTAAGCTTATTGCTCACAACGGGATCCCCCCTATACGGACAAAGTGCTAAAAAACTCAAAGCACAAATAATTAATCATGTGGAGGGAGACCAAAACACTCTTATTGATATAAGTGACAAAATATGGGCAGCAGCTGAAGTGGCTTTCCAAGAAAAGGTGTCTTCGCAGACACTCATTGATTATGCAAAAGCAAATGGTTTTACCGTTGAAGAAGGGGTGGCAGAGACACCCACAGCATTTGTTGCTAGTTATGGTTCTGGTCAACCTGTTATTGGGATACTTGGCGAGTTTGATGCTCTTCCAGGGATTTCCCAAAAGGCCACTGCTGAAAAAGATCCTCTAGTGCCTGGAGGTGCTGGTCACGGTTGTGGACACAATATGTTTGGAACAGCAAGCCTGGGAGCCGCAGTGGCAGTTAAGAAACTTATTGAGCAAGGAAAAATAAAAGGCACGATCAAATTTTATGGCACGCCAGCAGAAGAGAAATTTTTTGGAAAATTGTGGATGGCTCGTGCAGGGCTTTTTGATGATTTGGATGTGTGTTTAGATTGGCATCCTGCCGATGAAACTGAAGCAGATGTACAAACGACCCTTGCCTTGGTGGACTTCAAAGTAGAATTTTTTGGACAAGCCGCACATGCTTCTGGAGATCCTTGGAATGGGCGAAGTGCCTCTGATGCCCTGGAGCTTTATACCCATGGAATTAATGCCTACCGGGAACACATTAAACCCACTGTTCGAATACACTATCATATACAAGACGGCGGCCAGGTTGTGAATGTAGTTCCAGACTATTCTCGCCTATGGGTTCGGGTTCGTGATACCAAACGCAAAGGCATGCAAGAAGTTTACGAACGGGTTCAAGCCATGGCTGAAGGAGCCGCCATTCTGGCTAATGTTGATTATAAAATATCTCTAATTTCTGGAATCCACGAGGTTTTACCCAATCGAGCCGGAGGCATGGCCATTCAGAAAAATCTTGAAACTTTGGGGGATCTCAGCTATACCGAAGAGGAAAAACAATTCGCGTATCAAATCCAAGAGGCCACGGGGAAGGCCAAAATCGGCTTGGACGGAACCATTAAACCGCTACGAGAAACCCTGGAAAATCCAGGTGGGGGCTCTACGGATGTTGGAGATGTTAGTTTTATTGTCCCTGTTGCCCGATTGGGCGTTACCGTAGCCCCCAAAGAAACACCATGGCATTCTTGGGCCGTAGTGGCTTGTGGGGGGATGTCTATCGGCCACAAAGGGATGATTTATGCAACCAAAGCACTGGGAATGTCTCTTGTAGATTTATTCACCAACTCCAAATTAAGAGCTGCAATGACTGCAGAATTTAAAACGCGAAAAGGGGATTATGTCTATGAACCATTGATGCCATCAGGCCCTCCTCCTATCGATCAGAAATAAAAATTGTACAGGATACTCCCTTTGTTAGGGAAGCCATTGGCGCGCTCTCATTTCATCTTTCACACGACGAGACAGGTAGAGAATAGCTAACATATTGGGAATAGACATAAGTGCAAAGGATAGGTCGATAATGCCAATCACTATTTCAACGGTAACCAATGCCGAAAAAATGATACTCGCAATGTAGAAGTAGTTGTAGTAATGTCCCCATTGGGTTCTAGTGAGAAAACCAAAGCATTTGACGCCGTAATACGAATAGGTGAACAAGGTTGAAACTCCAAAAACCAAAACCATAAGCAATAAGAGTTCGTCCCCGACACCAAAAAAAAGACGGCGAAAAGCTTCCAAAGTGAGAACTATTCCATTCAAGTCTGGATTGAGATAGGCGCCGCTAATGATGACGATCAAACCGGTGATGGAACACACCAAGCCAGTATCCAATAAGGGCCCTAAAAGGGCGGTGAGCCCTTCGTCGGTTCCGAATTTACTCACGGATTGACCGTGATACATGGGAGCATTACCCACCCCACTTTCATTTGAGAATACGGCACGGCGAACACCCAAAATGACCAACCCCCAAAAACTCCCCGTAGCAGCTGTTTGCCATGTAAAGGCCGCATCAAAAATTTTTACAAAAGTGGGAATAACCAAATGCGCATTATCAGCTAATATATAGACTCCCATGGAAAGATATAGGACAACCATCACAGGGACCAGACCAGAGGTGACACGAACGATTTTTTGTAAGCCCCCGAAAATCACCCAACTGCTCAATACACAAAGGGCAATTCCAATAACCAATTTCCACTGCCAATCACCCAAGTCTAGATATTGATTGGGCGCCATCACATCAACCAAGGTTTGGGTGAGCTGATTGGCAGTAAAGGCGGGGAGGACTCCAAACAAACCTGCCACTGAAAACCAAATGGCCATAGGCTTTCCCCAGCGGCGAATTCCCAGCCTCATATAGTACATTGGTCCTCCAAGTGGATCCCCTTCTTGAGTGATTTCCCGCAGTTGTACCGCTAAGGAGCAGGAGTAGAATTTTATCATTGAACCGATTAATGCTGTCACCCACATCCACACCAATACACCAGGGCCACCCATATGAATGGCAATGGCTACTCCAGAGATATTCCCTAGGCCAACGGTTGCGGCGATTACAGCACTGAGCGCTTGAAAACGCGAGATTCCAGCCGCCTCTTCTTTGCGAAAAAGAAGCCGTATGCCCTCCCTGATTTTCAGTAGTGGAACTCCGCGAGAGTGAACGACAAGATAGCCCCCACCTCCTACGATTAATAACATCATTACCCATTCCAACGATTGGATACTTTGTTGGAGTAATTCTTGGAGAACGCTAAGCATAGGGCATTATTCTTTAATAATCACATAGGTCGCTTTGACCCCTGTGGCTAGATTCCATTGATTGGCAGCTTGTAACTGCCCTTGACTATTGTAGATTTGAACTTCAGCGGTGTTTGGTCCAGATTCCCCTTGGTTTAGCGCTACAAAATCAATCTTATTAAAACCTTCTACCAAGGGTAATTGAACTCCTCTATATTGTTGAACCAAAAGAAAGTTTGCGACTACAACTTGATCATTGACTAGTATTTTAATGCGATCACCATCTGGGTACTCATGGTCACGAACTACAATCTGCATTACTTTGTCTGTACTTTTAAAATCCCCAAGGTACTGGTCGATAAGGAAGTTTTTGGGTAATTTTTTGTCTTCCCCGCTTTTGTTTTTCAAATTTCGATTGAGACGAGAAAGATACTGATTGCCAGGATCGATAAAGGTCTCTTTTTCTGTCATATCCAGCATGGGTTCTTTGAGTTCCAACCGATTTGTATTGGGGGCACTTAGGAAATCATTTTCAGGTTGGGGTAATAACAGATCGTTTTTTTCGGGAGCTGCCCATTGAGGAAAGTTTTTGGAGGGTGGATTACTTCCTTCCAATTGTGCATATAGACCATGCCCCATCAACAAAAAACTGAAGAGAGAAAAAAGAAATTTTACTTGGCGAGTAAACATGCTCAAAAGTATTCATTTTGACAGGAACGAAGGAGCATCAGATTTAATTTATAGTATATTTAGGAATCTAAAACCCAATTGAAATGTTACTCTCCACCATCGACTGGATTATTATTGCAACTTTTTTTATGGTCTCTTTGGCTATTGGTTTATGGACTGCACGTTCGGCGGGCAAAAGCGTTGACGATTTTTTCCTCTCGGGTCGCAATATGCCTTGGTGGTTGTTAGGAATTTCGATGGTTGCTACTACCTTTTCAGCAGACACGCCTAATTTGGTGACTGATATTGTTCGTACGCATGGAGTTTCTGGAAATTGGGTTTGGTGGGCTTTTCTTCTGACGGGTATGCTCACCGTTTTTGTCTATGCAAAATTGTGGCGGAGATCTGAAGTACTCACTGATTTGGAGTTTTATGAATTGCGGTATAGCGGGAAAGGCGCTGCCTTTTTGCGTGGCTTTCGGGCACTATACCTAGGGGTCTTTTTCAATATAATGATCATGGCAACGGTTTGCTTGGCCGGGATTAAAATAGGTGGGGTTTTACTGGGCTTTAGTCCCCTGCAAACGCTTTTTTTAGCCGCTACTGTCACCGTAGTTTATTCCTCATTAGGAGGTCTTAAAGGGGTGATTATCACAGACTTTTTTCAATTTATCTTGGCGATGGCAGCCACCATTGGAGCGGCTGTAGTTTTATTGGACCTTCCCGAAGTGGGTGGCCTAGAGGGGTTAATTAATCATGTGGATGTGGTGCCAAAATTGGATTTGATTCCTGATATTACCTCTGGGGAAGTTTTTCTCACGTTATTTATTATCCCGATTGCCCTGCAGTGGTGGAGTGTTTGGTACCCGGGAGCGGAACCTGGAGGAGGGGGATATATTGCACAACGAATGTTGTCTGCAAAGGATGAAAAAAATGCTATTTGGGCCACACTACTTTTCAATTTTATGCATTATGCTGTTCGTCCTTGGCCTTGGATTTTGGT
>DQCR01000048.1:880-12385 GCA_003533785.1 Flavobacteriaceae bacterium | reverse complement strand
AGGTAGTCTCGGTGCAACGAGGTAACGATAATTACAAACCGCTCAAACCACATTCCTATATTAACCACAATGGAGATAATAAAGGAGAACATAATACTGGTTCTTAATTTTTTGAACCACATAAATTGTGGTGAAAATACATTACAAGTCATCATCGACCAATAGGCCCACCAATAGGGGCCTGTGGCCCTGTTGAGGAAGGCATATTGCTCATATTCAACCCCCGAATACCAAGCGATCACCAGCTCAGTGATGTAGGCTACACCAACTATAGAACCTGTAATCATGATGACAATATTCATCAATTCAATATGCTGAACTGTAATATAATTTTCCAAATGCGAAACTTTTCGCATGATAATCAGTAAGGTGTTTACCATAGCAAATCCTGAGAAAATCGCACCGGCTACAAAGTAGGGAGGAAAGATGGTGGTGTGCCAACCGGGAATCACCGAAGTAGCAAAATCAAAGGATACAATGGTGTGTACCGAAAGGACCAAGGGAGTAGCCAATCCTGCCAATACCAAGGAGACTTCTTCAAACCGTTGCCAATCTTTGGCCCGTCCACTCCAGCCAAAACTCAATAGGCTGTATATTTTCTTTTGGAAGGGGCGAACTGCACGGTCTCTAATCATCGCAAAATCAGGAAGTAAACCCGTCCACCAAAACACAAGGGATACAGATAGATAGGTAGAAATCGCAAATACATC
This sequence comes from Flavobacteriaceae bacterium, assembly GCA_003533785.1. Lineage (GTDB taxonomy): Bacteria > Bacteroidota > Bacteroidia > Flavobacteriales > Flavobacteriaceae > UBA11891. The sequence continues at coordinate 11,675 of DQCR01000048.1, read as the reverse complement.
CCAAAGCAAGGGCGAGTTAAAATTAACCCAGAGGGATCCAAATCCGTTTGGAATGGGCAAAACCCAATAAGCCAGCCAGGGGCGGCCCATGTGAATGATTGGGAATAATCCTGCTTGAATCACCGAAAATATGGTCATGGCTTCTGCCGAACGGTTAATGGCCATACGCCATTTTTGACGGAAAAGAAGGAGTACTGCAGAGATTAATGTTCCAGCGTGACCAATTCCAACCCACCATACAAAATTCGTGATGTCCCAAGCCCAACCCACAGTTTTGTTGAGTCCCCAAGTACCTATGCCAGTTGAAATAGTGTAAATGATGCATCCCACGCCATACAAAAAGGCGGTCAATGCAATTCCAAAGACAATCCACCATTCTCGGTTGGCAGTCCCTTCAACAGGTGCAGCCACGTCTACGGTGACATCGTGGTAGGATTTGTCGCCTGTGACCAGTGGTTTTCTTATCGGTGCTTCGTAATGCGATGCCATACGATTCTGTTTTTCTTTATTTTAACTTTGATCCGTATTGCGTACTTTGACCTGGTACATTACGTTGGGCTTCGTCCCTACATGCTCCAGCAAGTGATACATTCGTGAATCTTCTTTTAACTGAGCCACTTGACTCTCTTTATCGTTAATGTCTCCAAAGACTAGTGCTCCACTATCACAAGCGTTGGAACAAGCCGTTTGGAATTCACCATCCTTAATTTGACGTCCTTCTAATTTGGCATCCAAAATGGTTTTTTGGGTCATCTGGATACACATAGAACATTTCTCCATCACACCTCGGGAACGAACAACTACATCGGGATTCAATACCATCCGTCCCAAATCATTATTCATATGGTAATCAAACTCATCATTTTGATTGTATAAAAACCAATTGAATCTACGGACTTTATAAGGACAGTTGTTCGCACAATATCGTGTTCCTACGCATCGGTTATAAGCCATATGGTTTTGTCCTTGTCGACCATGTGAGGAGGCAGCTACAGGACATACTGTTTCACAAGGTGCATGATTACAGTGCTGGCACATAACTGGTTGAAAGGTTACTTGTGGGTTCTCTGCTGCTTGTTCCATCTTTCCAAAGGTGGTGAGTGAGTCTCCCAAGCCAGAAATATTTTCTTTCTTGTCTAAATCCTCTTCAAAAGTGGCATCAGAAGAATAGTATCTATCAATACGCAACCAGTGCATATCACGAGACTTACGAATCTCCGTCTTCCCAACAACCGGAACATTATTCTCCGCATGACAAGCAATAACACAAGCACCGCATCCAGTACAAGCGTTTAAATCTATTGAAAGATTGAAGTGATGACCAATAGAACGATCAAATTCCTGCCACATGTCTACTTCGGGTGAGGTCACTGGCATTTCCATATGATTCTTTGATACTTCAGGGACAGGATTCCAGTAGTAACTGTCTTTGGTATTGAAAATCTCTAAAGTTGTTTCTTTCACAATGTCCCCTCTTCCCATCATGGTATTGTGCAACTGAACACAGGCAAATTCATGATAGCCATCTGCCGGAGAAATAGTGACATCTTGGGTTTTGTTTTGCCCCAAGTACAAAGGGTAGGCGTTCACTCCTACTTGCATTTCTTCTTTGAGACCCATCCGCTCTCCATAGCCCAAGGCAAGTCCAACAGAACCAAGCGCTTGGCCTGGCTGAATGAGAACAGGGGCAGTAAGGCTCTTACCATTGACCGTGATTTTGGCATAACTGCCATTGAGGGCTCCGTTGGCAATATTAATATTTTTCAACCCAATGCGATCGGCATCTTTTTTAGAGATGCTGAGATAGTTGTCCCATGATACGCGCGTCACCGGATCGGGAAATTCTTGCAACCAAGGGTTGTTGGCTTGTTGTCCGTCTCCCATTCCTGTCTTGGTATAGAGAACCAATTGCATTTCCGCTTCTTCAGTAGTAGCCAGAGACGTAATTTGCTTGGAAACATCAACCGCGTTTTGTGGGGAGATTCCTTCAACGTCACGATGGATATACCCATCATGCAAGGTTTGGTTCCATGAAGCACCGAAGAGAATAGCGTTGTTCCAATATGTTTTCAAACGCTCATAATAGGAAGCTGAACTCCCAGATAGTTTGAGTAGTACATCTTGAAATTGTTGGGTGTCAAACAACGGCTTGATGGTAGGTTGAGATAGGGCATAATGACCCTTCTTTAGCTCATAGTCTCCCCAAGCTTCGAGATAGTGAGGAACGGCAGCTACATATTGAGCAGCAGCGGCTGTTTCGTCTTCTTTACTCACAAAAGCCAAACTCAAATCTAATTCCTTGAAGGATGCTGTCATTTCAGGTCCTTCAGCAAGTGTTAACAAGGGGTTAACACCAAAGGTGATCAATCCATTAACCTTCTTCGATTGGATGTCTTTAAAAAGTTGGAGTACCTCCTGCGTATTCCCTTGGCGTGTTAACTTTGGGAATTCGGGCTCAAAGGCCTCACTGGCTATCTTTTGGTTGACGGCTAGTACCAATTCTTGAGCTGCCACCTCGTCAATTCCTGTCACCAAAACTCCTTTTTTGCCTGCTGCTCGGAGACTTTTAACGGCATTAGCCACTTGTTTTTGGTGTGATTCCTTTAATGTGGAAGTATCTGTTTTGCCTAAAATCTGAGCGGCAATACTCGCTAAAATATTTTTTAATTCATTTGGCGTCGCTGGCACCCGATGATCTGCATTGGCTCCAGAAAGAGACATATTGGACTCAAACTGAAAATGTTTGGACATCATCTTTTTTCCAGCACCCCCCTTGGGGACTCTAGCTTGAGAATACCCTTTATCGAAACCGCCTCCTTGCCAATCTCCAACAATATCTGCCGCTACAGATACAATAGAATGCGCTTTGGAAAAATCGTAATCTGCCATCGCACGGATTCCATAGATGTTTTCAAAAGCTTGGACAGTAGCATCTTCAGATATAGTATCATAGGTCACCTGACGCACATTTGGGTAGCGCGCAATAAAAGCATCAATAATGGATTGGGTAGTTGGGCTAGCCAAGGTTTGTGTTAAGAGCACAATGGATTTGTTGGTGACTGCCATCGCTTTGAGTTTGGCCTCAATCTGCAGATAGAAATCTTCCCACGAAACATCAATTCCGTTGGCCATTGGTCCTTGCAAGCGAAGGGTGTCATACATAGACAACACAGAAGCATGCACCCGTGCATTGGCTGAATTGTTTGTAGAAGCGATTTTATTACTTTCTACCTTAATAGGTCGCCCTTCCCTCGTTTTGATTAAGATGCTGGCAAAGTCAAATCCATCGGCAATTGTGGTGGCGTAATAATTGGCAATCCCAGGAATGATTCGCTCGGGCTGAACCACATAGGGCACTGACTTGATCACAGGTCCCTCACAAGCAGCTAGTGTGGCTGCCGCTGTACTAAATCCTACGTATTTTAAAAAATCTCTTCGACTGGTTCCAGGGTCTGACTCGGAGTCTGATTCTACCGGAAGTTTTTCAACAAATTCGTTCTGCTTGAGGTCTTGAATCATGGGGTTGTTTCCCTCCAATTGATCCACGCTTTTCCAATATGTTTTCTTTGTTGGCATACGTCTCTACCTAATCTAACTTATTAATAATGGCACTTTCCACATTCTAAACCACCCATTTGAGCAGCTGTAAGTTTTTCAACACCATACTTCTTGGAAAGTTCTTCATGAATCTTCGAGTAATATTCATTGCTCTCCACTTTCACATTGGTTTCACGATGACAATTGATACACCATCCCATTGTGAGAGGAGAATACTGATACATCACTTCCATCTCTTCCACTGGACCGTGACATGTTTGACATTCAATCTCACCGACTTGCACGTGCTGGGCGTGATTGAAATAAACAAAATCCGGAAGATTGTGAATACGAACCCATTTGACGGGTTGACTTTCACCCGTATACCGTTGATTGTCTTCATCCCAGCCTACGGCGGCATATAGTTTTTTAATCTCGTTGGTGTAGAAATCTTTAGTGTAGCCATTTTCTAGATCTTCCTCACCGTTATATTCAGCGATGTTCTTGTGGCAATTCATACACACGTTGAGGGAAGGAATCCCAGAATGCTTTGATACACGAGCTGAGGAGTGACAGTATTTACATTCAATTTGGTTGGCTCCTGCGTGTATTTTGTGGGAATAATGAATCGGTTGTACAGGCATATATCCTTGATCTACTCCAACTTGCATCAGGTATCCGTAAGCAAAATAAGCACTAGAGAGCAGGAGAAAGATTACAGAAACAAAGACTAAAAATTGATTTTGAACAAAAGCTTGCCAAATTGGTGTGCGCTTGGGTCTTTCTTCAGGAGCAATTTCTACTCCACTAGCAGCTGCGATTCGCAGTAGGGTTTTCTGAACTAACAAAAGCATGATGATCAACATCACAAAGACCAGTGCGAGAACAGCCAGAATAATTTCATTGGTGATTCCAGAGGCGGGGACAGCTACTCCCACGGGAGCCGTTCCAGCCGGTGGAGCTGTCACGGGGGGGACATAATCTGTGTAAGCAAGAATGTTGTCGATGTCGGCATTGCTTAACTGAGGAAAAGCATTCATCGCCGTTCTGTTATACTCTTCCCATATGGCGACTGCTTGGGCATCGCCCGATTTGATCATGGCTGCGCTGTTTTTGATCCAGCTGTATAACCATTCTCTTTCATACTTTGCTGTTACCCCTCTCAAGGCTGGACCCACTGCTTTTTTATTTAATTTATGGCAGGCTGCACAGTTCGCATTGAATAGTTTTTTCCCAACCATAGGATCGGGTTCTTGTTCTTGTGCGAATGCATTGGTCGCCAATAAAGCAAAAAGGCTGAGAAGGATCATTTGTCGCCAGTTGACGAAAAATTTCACCATTTTAATTGAGTTTATGTCCGTTGAAAACTGCAATAGTTTCTTCTAAAATCCAGAACAAAAATAGGGCATAACTCAATACTTTATCGTCTTGAATTATTACAATTCTATAATTTAAATTTAATCTAAATAACAAAATAGATTCTCTTGTCAATTTTTTAAAAAAGTCCTTATTTTGTTGAAGAAATTTTAACGACCAATGCGGTATATTATAGCTTGTTTTTTATTGACCTCCACCCTCATTTATTCACAGGATTTGCCTGTTTCTGCATCGTTTAGTATTGTGGAAGACAGTCTTATTTCTAAGGCATTTTCGCTGAAGTTAGCGGCCAATAAAGAACGCTATGCGGCGTATTATTTCACGATACAACTCTACTATGGCAATTATGAAGGGGCCCAAAAAGCACTTGCGAATTTATCCCAAGTAGCTCCTGATTTAGTGCCAAAGTTATCTTTTGAGACGCCCAATTACAAGGTTCAGGTTGGGCCTTTTAAAAAGCGATTTGAGGCCACGGAGCGCTTGCAAAAACTTAAACAGTTTTACCGTGGTGCATTCTTGCTAGAACCCAAGGTTCGGTTTTAAAGTTTAGAGTGTTTTCTTGACAGCTACTTCTTGATAGCATTCGAGAGAATCACCAAGCTTGATGTCATTATAGTTTTTTAGCTGTAAACCACAATCGTATCCTTTGGCTACTTCCTTCACATCATCTTTAAATCGTTTGAGAGAGGTCAAAGTACCTGTGTGAACAACAACACCTTCACGAATGACTCGAATACTAGAACTGCGATAGACTTTCCCAGAGGTAACCATACATCCAGCTATAGTTCCAATTTTGGAAATTTTGAATAGCTCGCGAATTTCGACCGTTCCTGTGACCTCTTCTTTCATATCAGGAGAAAGCATCCCTTCCATGGCATCTTTAACGTCATTGATGGCATCATAGATAATCGAATACGAACGGATATCGATTTCTTCTTTCTCTGCCAATTCTCTAGAATTACCTGTTGGGCGAACGTTAAAACCAATAACAATAGCATCGGAAGCAGAAGCCAGTAGTACATCTGATTCTGTGATCGCACCCACACCCTTGTGTATGATATTTACTTGAATTTCCTCCGTAGAAAGTTTTTGCAAAGAATCGGTCAATGCTTCAACAGAACCATCTACATCTCCTTTTAAAATGAGATTTAATTCTTTAAAGTCTCCCAATGCGATACGACGTCCAATCTCGTCTAGGGTTATATGCCGTTGGGTGCGAACGTTTTGCTCTCGAAGCAATTGGGTTCTCTTGGCGGCAATTTGTTTGGCTTCACGCTCATCTTCTAGAACATTGAAATTATCTCCAGCTTGCGGCGCTCCATCCAAACCTAGGATTGATACTGGAGTTGATGGGGGTGCAGATTCTAGTACATTACCTCGCTCATCAAACATGGCTTTTACTTTTCCACTGTGTTTCCCAGCCAAAATATAATCTCCAATGTGAAGGGTTCCTGTCTGAACCAAAACGGTAGATACATAGCCTCGTCCCTTGTCTAAATAGGCTTCAACGACAGTGCCCTTGGCTTTTCGATCTTGGTTGGCTGTCAACTCTAACAGTTCTGCTTCGAGCAATACCTTTTCCAATAATTGGTCAACTCCAGTTCCCTTTAAAGCGGAGATGTCGTGGGATTGGATTTTGCCTCCCCAGTCTTCCACCATTAGATTCATCCCTGCCAGCGCTTCTTTGATTTTATCAGGATTGGCTGTGGGTTTATCTATTTTATTTATGGCAAATACTATGGGTACAGAGGCCGCTTGAGCATGACTGATAGCCTCCTTGGTCTGGGGCATAATAGCATCATCGGCTGCCACAACAATAATTGCAATATCGGTTACTTGGGCACCTCGGGCACGCATTGCTGTAAAAGCTTCGTGGCCGGGAGTATCTAGAAAAGTGATCTGCTGTCCTCCTTTGAGAGTAACCCCATAAGCACCGATATGCTGGGTAATACCGCCAGACTCGCCTGCAATTACATTTTCTTCACGAATGAAATCAAGAAGCGACGTTTTTCCGTGATCCACATGCCCCATTACAGTTACAATAGGAGCACGAGGGCTTAAGTTTTCATTATCCTCTTCTTCTTCTACGATGTTTTCTTCCAACTCTGTTTTTACAAAGTCTACCTGGTAGCCAAATTCTTCAGCTACGATTGTAAGGGTCTCTGCATCCAAGCGCTGATTCATCGTTACCATGATGCCCAAAGACATACATGCTGAAATAATTTCAGTAGATCCAATCTCCATAAGGGTAGCAATCTCGCCAACGGTAATGAATTCTGTAACCTTCAGGATTTTGCTGTCTGCTTCTTGCTGCGCTAGTTCATCTTCTGCTTTTTCACGGTGTTGGGATCGCTTGTCTCTTCGGTATTTAGCTCCTTTGGACTTGGTAGATTTTCCTTGAAGTTTTTCGAGGGTTTCTCGAATTTGTTTTTGTACTTCTTCTTCAGTAGGTTCTTGTTTTGCAGGAGCCTGGGCACGTCCTTTGTTTGGCTGTTTTCGATTGGCCCCGCGGGCGGTATTGCCAGAAGGTTTGCCAGAATTGGGTTTGGGATCTTTGCTTATCCGCTTTCTTTTCCTCTTTCTTGCTTCCTCAACATTTTTTTCTTTCGTTTTAAATGCATCTAAATTGATGGTTTGCCCCGTTTTTTTGGGGCCAGACAAAGTTTTGTATTTCGTCTTTATCGAATCCTGATCAACCTCACTCGCTTTTTTATCTGGAGGAGTCTGTTCTTGAGGAGCAGTTACTTCAGCCTTGGGTGATACTACGGGTTTCTTTTCTTTAGCAGCTGGAGTGTCAGGAGTTTTTTTGGGAGCTGGTTTTTTTTCTTCCAAGTTAATTTTACCAACTGGAGTGAGTCCTTTGAGGGCCACTTTGGGAGAAACTACTTTGGATTCAGCTTCTTTTTGAGCTTCCTTTTGTACCTCTAGGGCCTGTAGACGTTCCTGCTCTTTTTGTTCCTGAATTTCTCTAAGTCGTTCTTTTTCTTTTCGTTTTTCCTCACTAATTTCTTGGGAGGCATCTCGCTTGGATTTGTCCGTTTCAAATTCATCGAGCAGTACTTGATAGATAGTATCGTCGATTTTAGTTGTGGGTCGGGCTTCGATTTCAATCCCTTTTTCATTTAAGAACTCCACAACGCGATCTAGGGAAATATTTAATTCCCTGAGAACTTTGTTGAGACGAATGCTTGGTTGGTTGGACATATATTCAGCTTCGGTGCAAATTTAGAAAAATATTAGGCTTTTACTCTTCAAACTCTTCTTTGAGGATTCCTATCACCTCATTAATGGTTTCTTCCTCCAAGTCGGTTCGCTTCAGAAGGTCTTCTGCTTCCAGTTCAAGAACAGCCTTGGCCGTGTCTAGACCTACTTTTTTGAATTCTTCAATTACCCATTCTTCAATTTCATCGGAAAATTCAGTCAATTCCACATCTTCTTCCATTCCTTCGCGATACACATCAATATCGAATCCAGTAAGTTTTCCTGCCAAACGAATGTTGTGTCCTCCCTTACCGATGGCTTTTGAAACCTCTTCTGGATCTAAAAACACCTGTACGCGTTTGTTATCTTCATCAATTTTTAAAGAATTTATTTTAGCGGGACTCAATGATCTTGTTATAAACAATTGTAAATTATTGGTGTAGTTGATCACATCGATATTTTCATTTCCAAGTTCCCGAACTACTCCATGGATCCGTGATCCTTTCATTCCAACACAAGCACCGACAGGATCGATACGATCATCGTAGGAATCTACCGCTACCTTGGCTTTTTCTCCAGGAATACGAACGGCTTTTTTAATGGTTATCAAACCATCAAAAACTTCTGGTATTTCTTGTTCAAAGAGTTTTTCCAAAAACACAGGTGACGTTCGGGACAAAATAATTCTTGGTTTGTTCCCGCGCAATTCCACTGTATCTATAACCCCACGAACATTGTCTCCCTTTCGGAAAAAATCGTTGGGAATTTGCTTGTCCTTGGGTAGGATGAGTTCATTGCCATCGTCGTCCAATAGAATTACCTCTCGGCTTCTAATGTGATGAACCTCAGCTGTGTATATGTCTCCAACTCGGTCTTTGAATTGATTGAAGATATTGGTGCTGTCGTATTCAAAGATTTTGGCTACCAGATTCTGCCGCAAGCTCATGATGGAGCGACGCCCCAAATCAATCAACTTAACCTCTTCTGAAACATCTTCTCCTACTTCGAAATCGGGTTCTATTTTTTTGGCCTCGGTCAATTCTATTTCTTCATTGGCATCTTCTACTTTACCATCCTCAACGACCACACGGTTCCGCCAAATTTCCAAATCCCCTTTGTCGGGGTTGATGATGATATCAAAGTTTTCATCATTTCCATATTTGCGCTTTAGCGTATTGCGAAATACTTCTTCTAGAATCACCATAAGGGTAACTCGGTCAATTAGTTTGTCATCTTTAAATTCTGAGAAAGACTCAATGAGTGCTAAGTTTTCCATCTTGATTGGATTTAAAATTGAACGATTATTTTGGCTTTACTGACCTTATCAAAGGTCAATTCTTTTGTTTTTTTTACGGTTACTTTCCCCTTACCAACGGGTTTCGGCTCTCGTTGTTTCCAACTCAAGCAAAGTCCAGCTTGGTTCACCGAGTCCAAGGTTCCAGTATAGACACTCCCTTCCGAATCAGTAACTTCTAGCTTTCGGCCCACGTTGTTTATGTATTGCCTTGGCAAAAGTAGAGGTTCGCCCACTCCTGCCGAAGTCACTTCTATCGAAAAGTCTTGAGTCTCTCGATCTAAGTTATGCTCCACTGCCCGACTCACACGCATGCATTCCTGTAATGAAACACCCTTATCTCCGTCCAGTACCACTTTAATGGAATGATTAAGGCCTAGATGAAAATCAATTAAAAATAGGCTTGGATTTTCATCCAATGCTTTTTGAACCAATATCTCAACCTGCTTTTTAAAATCCATTCCAAAAAAAAGAGGGACTCAATGGTCGCCTCATACTTTAGATTCGATAATGGCGCAAATATAATATTTTTAATAATAACTCGGTTGTTTTTTGTGATGAAACAATTGCTGTTACAATTGAAACAGTGTGAATAAATTATCCTTAAATTTGAGTGCTGTGAAACTTTTCTTATCCGTTCGTTCGATTAACGTCTCGGAGGGTAGTGAAAAAACCATATTCGGAAAAGATGAAAAATAAACTTCCCGCCTTAGGATTTCGGTTTACTGCCTACCAAGCTTCCGAACAAACTCCCTTTGAACGTTTGTTTGAAATTTTCAAGGAATTGATCACCCATACATCAGGAGATTTCGACGAAGCTATCGAATGGTTACGAGAACTGGATAAAGAATACCAACTCACGGATGAGAATTACACCATCGATGATTTTATCGATGATTTACTTGAAAAATCTTATATCCGCCCCCAAAACACTGGGGAGGGGTCCGGCGACGGAATGGCATTAACAGCCAAAACCGAAAAACTCCTCCGAGAACACGCCCTAAAGCAAATCTTTGGAAAGCTACGTAAATCGGGTTCTGGCAATCACAAAACCCAACAAATGGGGCAAAATTTGGACAGTTCAGGAGAATACAAAGCCTATCAATTTGGAGATCCCTTGGAACAAATCGCCCTTACAGAAAGTATAATGAACGCTCAGATTCGCAGTTCGGGAATTGACTTTACCCTACAACAAGACGATCTGGTGGTTGAAGATAATTTTTTTAAAACCCAGATGAGCACCGTGCTGATGATTGATATTAGCCACAGTATGATCTTATATGGAGAGGATCGTATTACTCCAGCCAAGAAGGTAGCTATGGCACTTTCAGAGCTCATTACGACGCGTTATCCCAAGGATACCCTAGACATATTGGTTTTTGGAAA